>JAGZXV010000069.1 GCA_018378255.1 Clostridiaceae bacterium
GGGGGCTAAAAGAGATGGGATGGGCCTGTCTGCCGTTTTGAGCTCATCGTTTCGGCCGGGACTGTTCTAAGACCGGAAGGGGATGAAATTGCGGGGACCGATGACATTCATCGAGAAGTCCTGAAGGCCTTCTCGATTCAAGTCATCTGAAAATATGACTTGGTGGTCATATTTTCCCCCGCAATTTCATCCCCTTCCGGCCTAAGAACTGTCGACGGCCTGCAAAAATCGCTAAAAACGGCAGACAGGCCCATCCCATCTCTTTTAGCCCCCGCAGCACAGCCTCCAAAGTGCCCCTCTCCCGGGCTGGTTTTCTCATATATGGATTAAAACCTGGCTTAAGAGATTTGGTTAGATTCAATTGTTATGATATTTTATATGTGATATAATGAGATGCAATTATGTGAAGCTTTAGGAAATTATATAAAACAATAAAAATTCATGAAAGATTGATGGATATCATGCTGTGTTCTAAAATGATATCCAACGGTATAAGAAAGGATAATTATGGAAAAAGCGATTGTTAAGATAAAAAAAGGGGAGGCCCGCTCTTTGAAGGCAGGCGGTCTTTGGATTTATGATAATGAAATTGACAGGATTGACGGGGAATTCGAAAATGGGGATATGGTCTTTGTTGAGGACTTTGACGGCTATCCTTTAGGACATGGGTTTATAAATACGAAATCCAAGATCACAGTACGGATTATGTCCAGGAAAAAGGATGCTGTGGTGGATGATCGTTTTATAGAGATGCGGGTGCGGAGTGCCTGGGAATATAGAAAGAATACGGTGGATACTTCAAGCTGCCGGGTCATTTTCGGGGAAGCGGATTTTCTGCCGGGTATTGTCATCGATAAATTCTCTGATGTTCTGGTGGTGGAATCCCTGGCTCTGGGGATTGACCGATGGAAACCGGTTATAGTGGAAAAACTGAAACAGGTACTCTCGGAAGACGGGATAGCGATCCGCGGTGTTTATGAACGGAGTGATGCGAAAGTACGCCTTCAGGAAGGCATGGAACGGGTCAAGGGATTCATCGGTGAACCATTTGATACCAAAGTGGAGATTGTGGAAAATGGGGTCAAATATAGGGTTGATGTCCAGGACGGGCAGAAAACCGGGTTCTTTCTGGATCAGAAATACAACCGGCTGGCCATTCAGCGCCTTTGCAAAGGGAAAAAAGTGCTGGACTGCTTTACCCATACCGGATCATTTGCTTTGAATGCGGGGATCGCAGGGGCCGCTTCCGTTTTGGGGACGGACGCTTCTGAACTGGCCATCAGCCAGGCCCGGGAAAATGCTGAATTAAACGGCCTTTCCGACCGGGTTCAGTTCGTATGTGCGGACGTGTTCGAACTGCTTCCGGAACTGGAAAAGAAGGGTGAGAAATTTGACGTTGTGATCCTGGATCCTCCTGCGTTTACCAAATCCAGAAATTCCATTAAAAACGCAGTGAAAGGCTACAGGGAGATCAACCTGCGGGGTATGAAGCTGGTAAAAGACGGCGGCTATCTGGCCACCTGCTCCTGTTCTCACTTTATGGACCCGGAATTGTTTGCAAAAACGATCCGGGAAGCGGCCGGGAATGTCCATAAGCGGCTCCGTCAGGTAGAATACCGCACTCAGGCAGCAGATCATCCCATTCTTTGGGCGGCGGATTCTTCTTATTATTTGAAGTTTTATATTTTCCAGGTTTGTGATGAAAAATAAGCGTTTTTAAGCACACTTTCGCCGGGGAGGGGTGGATCAGGTAATGGAATTACATCAGATTATATACGGGTTATTGGTGGAACAGATTGAATTCGGTACCTATCGGTATAAAGATCCGCTGCCTAAGATGGAGGATGTCAGCCAGTGGTTTTCCGTCTCTCTGGATACAGTTAAAGCAGCTTACCGCCAGTTAAAAACAGAGGGCTATGTCACTATGACCCAAAAGGCAGGGACAACCGTTGCCGTACAGTTTCAGGATCAGGAACTGGAAAGGAATATCCAGACATTTTTCTCTCTGCGCAGGGATGCGGTCATGGATTTGTGCCAATCTTTTGGTCCGCTGTTCAGCCGCGCCCAGTGGTTCGGCCTGAAAAATGCAGATTCCAGGCAGCTGGATGAATTGGAACGTCTCTGTGCACATCCTGACATACTCAGGCCATATCTCATGGTTCAGCACATCCGGCTGATCTATGGTTCTCTCAACAACGATCTGCTGCTTAGGCTGATCTGGCAGGCCTTTCTTTTTTACCAGGCCCCTTTTTTAAGCCTGCCGGCGTCACTGTCATCTTTTGAGGACAGTGACGCCCCCTTGCTGGATATGATCAGCCTCTGCCGCAAGAAGGACTGGGATGGTCTTTGGGAAACAGTAGCTTTTTGTCAGACAGAGATCACATCCGCAATCAGCTGTTTTTATGCGGACCGCATCACCCTTAAACCGCCTGGAGAACCTGTTTCCTTCTATTGGAACGCCTATCAGAACACTTCCCAGCGCTGCTACTCCTTAGCAATAGATCTTCTGAAGGGTGTCCGCCTGGGCATTTTCGCACAGGATGGTTTTTTACCGTCACCTGCAAAAATTGCGGAGAACAGGAAGACATCGGTCATTACCGTCCGCCGCACCCTGGCGCTGTTAAACCAATTAGGCGTCATCCAATCCATTAACGGGGTTGGAACCAAAGTTTTGGGTACGGAAACCAGTATGGAAACTTGCGACTTTACTCAGCCGGTGATCCAAAAGCGGCTTCTGGACTTCACGCAAAGCCTGCAAATTCTGGCGATGACCTGCCGGGCCTGCACGAAAAGAGTCGTAACGGATGATACCGCCGTCGGCCTTTGGAAAGACCGGTTGACGTACATAAAAGAAAACTTCAGATACGAGTCAGTCGTATTCGCCTCACTTGAGATAATATCCCAGCACTCCCCTATCCAAACTGTCCGTCAGATCTATGGGCATTTGATTAGTTTTCTTCTTTGGGGATATCCCCTGCGCAGTATGCATGGCTCCAGGGAAGAGATCAATGAATTTTACCTTCCCCACATCAATCTTCTGTCGGAAAGTCTGGAACGCTGCGATTGGGACAGCCTGGCTTCAGAGATGGAATACCTATTGTTTTATGAATTACAATTTGCTGCTGCAAAGCTGGAAGAACTGGGCATAAAAGAAGCCTCCAGATTAGTGATTACAGGAGATGGCGCGCTGCCCTCAAAGACAGATTATTAAGCCGCTGTCATACAAATAATTTATGAGCATCGAAACCGGAAACAGGTTCGATGCTCTTTTCTATTTCATAGGAACGCCCGCATATAAGATATAAAACGATGCGCTGTGTCATGCACTCTTCGCTATACTTGCCACAGTACATGAAATACCAATCTTTTCATCACTCATTCTTGCCATTCCCCCCTTAATCTGATATAGTAAAATGAATAAAGTTGTTTATGATAAAGGTTACCCGAATAAATAAAATTGGAAGAATCCTTTATTGAACTCTTTATTATGACAAAGGAGGTATTATGGTTTAATGATACAGAAAAAAATGTCTAAGGCCGCTGTCGTTATCTGCACTATTGCCGTTTTATTTGCTGCCATCAGCTGCTGCGCGGTAAACAGTATGAGGATAACCGCCTTAAACATGTATGTACATCCTTATACGGTAACAAACACCGCGAGAGGAATGCGCTCCCGGCTGCTGGATATGAAACGCTTTGTCAGCCTGTTTTTGACAACAAGTTTTGAGAGTGAGGAAAAGGCCCGCGAGCTTTTTGAAGAACGCTATGCGATGCAGAATGAAGCAATTGAGATCATCCGGGAAAGCTATCTGGGTTCTGAAGAGGATGTAGACGCTTTGCAGAAAGCCATGGACGGCTTGATTGCCATTCAGGATGAGGCGCTGCAGTTTGTTGGCCAAAAGACGGAGAAGGACATTCTCAATTTTATAGACGAAAATGTCTATCCCCATTACGATGCAGTTAATGACTGCCTGGAAATAATCATTGTTTCATCAGATAAAAGAATATATGAGCTCACGGAAAATGCAGCGCATACAGCTGCGTTTTCAATTGCAACAGCCTTATTGCTTACATTTTTTATTATATTTTTAACGCTTTATTCAACCATTGTGGAGCAAAGGAGTATAAAAGATTCGCAGAAACGGGAACGGGAGCTGCAGGACGCCCTTCTGCTTGCACAAAAGGCCAATAATGCCAAAAAAGATTTTCTTTCGCGCATGTCCCATGAGATCCGCACGCCGCTGAACGCAGTCATTGGCATGACTACGATAGCGGGCGCACATCTGGAGAACCGAAGGCGGGTGGAGGACTGTCTTACCAAAATAGCATATTCATCCCGTCATTTGCTTTCACTCATCAATGATATCCTGGATATGTCTAAAATAGACGCCGGAAAGCTGACAATCAGTACCGAGCCGTTCCGGATTCAGCAGCTGACAGAATCGGTGATTTCTGTTATCTACCCTCAGTCCAAAGCTCAGGGAAAAACTTTTACATGTGATGCTTCGGGCGTAACGCAGGAGAATTTCATTGGAGACTATCTGAGGGTCAGTCAAATTCTCCTGAATCTTCTCTCCAATGCAGTCAAGTTTACCCCGCAGGGCGGCACGATCCGGTTAATGATCCGGCAGAAGGAAACACAAAACGGCAAAACAATCCTGCAATTTGTTGTCAGTGACACAGGAATTGGCATGAGCGGGGAATTTTTGGAGCGTCTTTACCTTCCATTTGAACAGGCCGGCACCCAGATTTCACAAAAGTACGGTGGAACCGGCCTGGGTATGGCCATTACATACAATCTGGTAGATTTATTAGGAGGCTCCATTGATGTAAAAAGCAAGCAGGGAGAAGGCACCACGTTTACGGTGTCATTGCCCTTTGATCTCCCGGAAAAAACGGCAGCGCAAAGAACATGGCAGCTGGAAATGCTCAGAGTGCTGATTGCGGATGATGATGAAGATGCATGCATCCATGCAAACCTGCTGTTGAAACAGATGGGTATCATGGCCCAATACGTGAAGTCCGGGCGCGAAGCGGTCAAATCCGTTTTGGAGGCGCATGAGGCGGGCAGTGGCTACGATGTATGTATCATTGACTGGCGGATGCCGGATATGGATGGTATCGAAATAACACGGAACATCCGCGGACAGCTGGGACCGGATACATTGATTATCATCATCTCCGCCTACGACTGGAGCGAAATTGAAGAAGAGGCGCGGCGGGAAGGCGTCAACGCATTTATCGCAAAGCCGCTGTTTGAATCTTCTTTATATAATGTCTTAGTATCGGTCTTTGGCACAAATCCTTCTCCAAAAGAACCGGAAGTTCCAAAAAAGGATTACACAGGAAGGCGGTTCCTTCTGGCTGAAGATAACGCACTGAACATGGAAATAGCGATTGAGCTGTTGAACATGACCGGAGCAGAAGTTGACAGCGCCGGCAATGGACAGGAAGCAGTGGAAAAGTTCGAAGCCTCCCCTGTGGGTTATTATGACATGATTTTTATGGATGTACAAATGCCGGTTATGGATGGCTTTACTGCAACGGAAAAAATCCGCGGAAAAAGCCGTCCCGATTCGAAATCCATACCAATTGTCGCCATGACTGCCAATACGTTCATAGAAGATATAGACGCCGCCCATGCTGCTGGAATGAATGCCCATATTCCCAAACCGGTTGATGTAAAAACACTCTATCAGACAATCGCCGGCCTGTTGGAAACCAACGAAAAAGCGGAACCAAGAAAAATCCTGGAAGGAATTATAATATGATTAAAAACATGAAAATACGGACAAGGATGCTGCTTTCATACGCTATTATTATTGTACTCTGTCTCGCCGCCAGTGTGATTTCGCTCTTTATAATGAACAAAATCAGTACAAACCTGAAAAGCTTCTATGACAATAATTATATTGTCACGGTCAACGCATGGACTGCCAGACGTGAAATGCAGTATGCCCGGGCGGATATTTTTTCATCGATTCTGGAAACAGATGAAAAAGAAACACTGACTGCCATTGACAATGCTTCTGCAGCGCTTGCGAAGATGCGCGCCACATTCCCGGTTATCAGAGAACGGTTTAAGGGCGATATGGCCCTGGTTGATCAGGTGGAAACCATCTTAAAGCAGGCCATTATCTATCGGGACCAGGTTCTTGACCTGGCGGCGGCAAACTGTAAGGACGAAGCCTATCTCATGATGAAAACCAACTATATCCCTCTGCTGAACCAAATGGCCGATGTGTTGGAACAGATTGCCGCACAGGCTGATGACAATGCGGCCGCCATGGTAAAACAAGGACAACAGCTTCAAACAGCCTCTATGATTGCCGTCGTTGTCGTAATTGGATTCAGCATAGCCCTTGCGGTTGTTTTAGGAGTGTATATCTCCAACACCATCCGCAAACCGATAGAAGAGATAAAACAAGCGGCTGGACTTATTGCGGCAGGAAACTTAGCCGTATCCATTGATTATCAGTCAGAAGACGAACTTGGCAATCTATCCGACAGCATTCGCTCTCTGGTTAATACGTTTCGGGGCATTCTTGAGGACATGAGCTATGTCCTCGCAAATTTAGGAAACGGTATTTTCACAGTTGAATCGAACGCGCAGGAATTATATGTTGGAGATTTTCACCTGTTATCAGATTCCATGTATCAGATAATTGAAAAGCTCAGCCGGACGCTCGGGCAGATCAACAAGGCATCCGACCTGGTGTCCGCTGGCAGCGACCAGGTATCTGCGGGAGCACAGGAGCTTTCTCAAGGAGCTGCAGAGCAGGCAGTCTCATCTGAGGAACTTGCCGCTACGATTAACCATATTTCCTCCCAGGTCAGGAAAAATGCACAAAATGCACAATATGGCAGCGAGTTGGCTGAAGATGCCGGAATCAAAATTGAAGAAAGCAACCGTCAAATGCAGAAAATGATTGAGGCCATGAGGGAAATCAGCATCAAATCCAGTCAAATTCGTAATATCATCAAAACTATTGAAGATTTTGCGTTCCAGACAAATATTCTGGCGTTAAATGCCGCTATTGAAGCGGCTCATGCAGGTACATCAGGAAAAGGCTTTGCGACAGTTGCCGATGAAATACGGAATCTGGCTAACAAATCTGCAGAAGCCTCTAAAAGCACCGCTTCCCTGATAGCTGAAACGATTGAGGCGGTGGACCAGGGAACCAGATTGGCGGACGAAACCGCGCGCACACTTGCGGAAGTTATCGAAAGCGCAAAACAGGTTGTAAAGGTGGCTGACAACATTTCCAATGCTTCCAGCGAACAGGCATCTTCCATAGCTCAGTTCACTCAGGGAATTGAGCAGATTTCCAACGTAGTACAGGCCAACTCTGCCGCTGCTGAAGAAAGTGCAGCAACCAGCGAAGAACTCTCCGCCCAGGCGCAAATCCTGAGAGACCTTGTCGCACAATTTAAACTGCGCTGAACGGGTGCTCCTGACCGATACCTGAACAGACCTAAAGCATGGAATATTAATTCATTTTTCCTCATGACAATTAATTCATTTTTCCTCATGACAAAAGGGGCATACCGCCGCAATGACGGTATGCCACTTTCCGTTTTCATCCAATCTTCCAACCCTTTTTCAAACTTTTTTACACATGCAGTTCCTTATTTCTGGCAAATTCTTCCTTAATATTCACCATCAATCCTTCATCACTGATCAGATCCAGAGCGGTTCCGGCGATGGTCTTGGCCGCATAGATCACGCATTTATGCGCATCTTCGCCTTTTCCGGCATCCACAAATGCCTGGGTGTGGGAAGAGGTTCCGGTGGGAACGAATTTCATCCGTATACAGCTTCCCGGTATCTCGTGCATGACGTTGCCAAAATCCGTGGAACCGGTCTTCTCTCTCGGCGGTTTAATTCCCGGAGCTCCGGCTTCTTTTGCATTGGCGATCATCAGATCATTTAAGGCCAGCACAGGTATCTTATTGGCCAAAGCCTTCTTTTCCACGATGTCATAGGTAACGCCGGCCATCAATGCCGCACCCTGGATCACGTCTTTAAAGCGGGTCACCACCTCATTCAGATATTCTCTGGAGAACGAACGCAGGGAAAAACGGCCCACCGCTTTGGACGGCACCACATTTTCCGGGCCGGGAAGTTCGGCAATGGTGTAGTGCATCCGCACATCATCCCTCACATGTTCCCTCATGCATTCGATGCCGTGAAAAGCCAGATTCAGGGCATCCAGCGCACTTCTGCCGTCTTCCGGCTTCAATGCGGCGTGGGCTGATTTTCCGTGGAATGTAACCACAAAACCGGAAGAAGCCAGGCATTTTACATCCGTACAGGTGTCCGGCGCTCCGTGCATCATCAGGGCCACATCCAGGTCGGTCAGATAACCGGCCTTCAGCATCACGAGTTTTCCGCTGAAGGTCTCTTCCGCAGGGGTTCCGTATACCACAAGAGTATAGGGTTTGTCCTTATAGATCTCTTTCAGAGCTGCGGCAGCGCCCAGGCAGGCCGGTCCCTGCATATGGTGGCCGCATCCGTGTCCCAGACCCTCCAGAGCGTCATATTCACAAAGAATGCCGATTCTCGGACCGCCGTCCCCATTTTTATAGGTTGCCCTGAAAGCGGTGTCAAGACCAGCCAGGCCCCGCTCCACTATAAATCCATGTTTCTCCAGATATTCCGTGAGAAGGCCGCTGGCAAACCGCTCCTCTCCCCCCATTTCCGGATGGTCAAAGATCTGGTCCGCCATATCCCACAGGACTTTTGCATTTCTGTCTATCTCCTGAAAAAGCTGTTGTTTCATAGAGCTCCTCCTTTCCTACATCTCGCTGACTTCCTTCAGCACAGTTGCCGTGAGTTCAATTCCTTTCAGATAATTTTCCAATGTCAAATGCTCATTGGGAGCGTGATTGTCCGACGTGGCATCACACCAGCGCACCTGTATCGTCGGAAGTCCCAGAATATTGGTCCAAAGGTAATCCGGCGCGGTGGAAGGACGGTTCGGATAGATCATGTAATTTCCAAAAACTTTTCCGGTAGCAGCTTCCACCGGTGCCAGATACGGGGTATCCACCGGTGTTTTGGCCGGTTCCGTAATTCCATGGCAGATGACTTCCACATTGTCATATCCCAGTTCCTTGATATAGCTGCGCAGGTTTTCCAGAATCTTGCCTCCGTCCTGATGGGCTACCAGGCGCATATCGATCTTGGCAACCGCCTTTGATGTCAGAACCGTGGCCGTTCCCTGGCCGGTATGGCCGGAATAGATTCCTGAAATATTAAAGCTGGGCGTTCCGTTCAATTGAATGTAGTATCCCGTGTCTTTTGGATAAATGGGATATGCGCCGTATCCGGCCTTCAGGTTTTCATCCACATTGGGGAGAGTTGCATAAATCTCCTTCTCTCTTTCCGTAGGCGCAACCACATCGTCATAAAATCCCGGCACATGAACCACTCCATCCTCTGTTTTCAGCTTGTTGAGAAGCTGTACCATCTGCCAAGCGGCGCTGGGAAGAACAGGGGCGTACTGGGAATGAAGATCCCGGGTCATGGTGGTGAGCACCAGCTCCACATAGAGCATCCCTTTCACGCCGAGAGCTATGATGGGCTGGTCGTTGTGGTTCTTGGATCCGTCGCTGAAATAGACCATGTCCGCTTTCAGCAGCTCTTTATTGTCACGCAGGAAATCGGGAAGTCCTTCACTGTTGCTCTCTTCCGAACCTTCCAGAATAATTTTTAAATTGACCGGCAGTTCCCCATACTCTCTGAGCCAGTATTCAACGGCGCTTAAATGAGCCATCAGCGGCCCTTTGTTGTCAGCGGTTCCTCTGCCGTACATGATTCCATTCTCAATAACAGGATCAAATGGAGCCGTTCTCCATGCTTCTAACTTTCCCTGAGGCTGTACGTCATAATGGGCATAGATTAAAACCGTCTTCTTTTCCGGATCATTTCCCCAGGAGGCGGTAATGGCCGGATGCGGTTCTACCGGCTGTTTCACCACATTTAACCCCATCTTTTCCATCTTTTCAATCAGCATATTGCAGCAGTCCTCGACCCCTTCTCCGGTGCTGCTGACGCTGGGCTGGGCTACTAAGGCAGCCAGATTGCCCACCAGCTCATCTTCATGGGTTTTGATATATTCTTTTAACTTAGGTGCAAAATTAGTAAAATCCATGTACTGTTATCCTTTCTATATTGTTTTACTTATGGAACAAAACAAAAAGCCTGACCCATACAATGTAAGGGCCAGACCGTGTAAATGCAGCTGATATGTATCATTGCATAAAGAACAGAGCCAAGCCCGCAGGACTTGCTCCCTTTATCCGTCTGAAATTGGTTCTTATCTTTTTTTATTATCGCACAATAGGTCAAATCTTGTCAATAGGTTAAATTTTATTTCTTTATTGTGACAGAATAAAGCGGATCATATCAATAAAGTGGTTAAATACTGGTGAATTATATTTATTTTTCGGATAAACAGCCACATATTCTGTCATCACCGCCGGCTCTCCCACTATAAAGTACTTGGGCTGGCGGACCAGATTAAAATAGGACAGATAACTTTCCAGCACAAACGCCACCCCCATGCCTGCAGCCGCCATATG
Organism: Clostridiaceae bacterium; assembly: GCA_018378255.1. Lineage (GTDB taxonomy): Bacteria > Bacillota > Clostridia > Lachnospirales > Lachnospiraceae > CHH4-2. Next base: position 10,588 of record JAGZXV010000069.1, read on the forward strand.
AACGGTCGTTTCCGTCCTGGGATAGATTTCCTGCTTTTTAGGCGTCCATCCCTGCATTTTAAACAGCTGGTCTGCAAAATACCTGGTGCTGAAACCCGATGGTGAAAGAATAAATGTGTCCTGCCTGAATAGATTCAGATCAATCCACGGATATTTTCCATTGGTTTTCCGCTGATTTGTGAGGGCCGGATGATTGGGCGGCACCGCAAACAAAAGCCGTTCATTCATCAGCCAGACGTATTCCATATCCGGCCATATTTCCCGCTTGTTGCACAGAATCATATCCAGCTTTCCCGTTCTCAGCATATCATACAAAATTGTACCGCTGTTTTCGTAAAAAATTACTTCCACATTGGGAAATTCCTGTTTCATAGCCATCGTCAGCGGAGTGACGATATGGGGCGCCCTGATCTGCTGGATCCCCACCCGGATCCGCGCCGGATGGCTGTTGACCAGATGTGTCAGCTCCAGATCAAATTCCGCCTTTAATTCCAGCATTTGCACCGCTTTGCGCACATAAATCTCTCCAGCTTCCGTTAATTTCATCGGTTTTTCGTTCCGTTCAAACAAACGAATGCCCAATCCCTTCTCCAAATTGCTTAAAAATGTGCTCAAAGCAGGCTGGCTCATCCCCAATTCTTCCGCTGCCTTTGTAATATTTTTATGCCTGGCAAGGGTTAATACATAAACCTGTTCCTTTAACTGCATCCTTATCCCCCGCTTCCTTCCATGCATCACCGGTTTACTATTCAAAAAATTTATACTAACCATTTTACCATAAATAATTTATATCTTTACGTCAAAACTTTTATTCATTATACTATGTTAAAATCCCTCCTGCAATGAGGAAATGGCTTCCTTTCCGGAGAAATACCGGTTCTTATCTAACATTTCACTTACTGAAATTGAAATGACGAAGCATTCATTGAATTACAGGCCGCATATGCGGCGGAATGGAGGAAAGTATGAGTTCATCTGGCAACGCAAAAGTTAAAAAACAATTTAAAGTTCCCCATACCTTTGTCATCATTTTGGGAATTGTTCTGGTCACTTCCATTTTGACCTGGATCGTTCCTGCCGGCGAATTTGCCCGTGTGGAAAATGCCCAAGGTATTAAAGTCGTAGTTCCGGATCAGTTTTCTTATATAGAAAAAACTCCGGTCAACCCGCTTCGAATCCCTAACTATGTGATCAAGGGCTTCGAATCCAGCGCATCCCTGATTTTCATGGTTATCATTTCCGGCGGCGCATTTAACGTGCTGGTAAATACAGGGGCGCTTCAGGTGCTGATTGCAAAAGTGGTTAAAAAATTCGGCAGCAAGGAAGCTATTTTCATTCCCGTTCTGCTCCTGCTTTTTGCCGCTATCGCAACAACCCAGTCCGTAACGGTGTTCATCGGGTTTACCCCGGTCATAATCATGATGGCCCGGGCCATGGGCTTTGACTCCATAACGGGAGCGGCCCTTCCTCTGCTGGGCGGCGCGATCGGCTTCTCTACCGGTACATTGAATACGTCCACCACAATCGTTGCGCAAAAGATAGCGGACCTGCCGCTGTATTCCGGCATTGGATACCGTTTCTTCTGTCTGTTCGTATTCTGGATCATCACCAGCATCGCTTTGGTACAGTATGCCCGTAAAGTGCGCGCTACGCCGTCCCTCAGCCCGATGTACGATTTAGACAACCAGACCACGGTCACTGCATCTGACGCAGGTATGGATGACCACCATATGGATCTTAGGAAGATCCTCTGTCTTCTCACATTAGTCGGATGTCTCGTAGTTTTGGTATGGGGCTGTGTAACCCGCGGATGGGATCTGCCGGAAATCTCCGTTGTATTCATCTGGCTGGCCCTGCTCTCCGGTATCTGCGCAGGTTTTGGACCAAGTAAAATCGCAACTCATTTCGCTGAAGGATGTAAGAGGCTTACGGTTTCTGCTCTCATTCTGGGACTGGCCCGCGCCACCTCAGGCGTTCTTTCAGCTGCTCATATTCTGGATACTATCGTTTATGGATGTACTCTTGTATTGAAAGTGTTCCCGTCTTACCTGCGCGGCATGTGTATGTATTGGGTTAACTTCTTAATCAATGCATTGGTAACTTCCGGTTCCGGCCAGGCGGCTGTAGTTATGCCGATCTTCACACCGGTAGCCGATATGGTTGGTATTACACGTCAGACATCAATTCTGGCATTTAACTTCGGAGACGGATTCTGTAACTATATTCTTCCTATGTCTACCGCACTTATGGGGAATTTAAGCGTTGCGAATATTCCTTATGACAGGTGGATGAGATTTATGTGGAAAATCTGTCTGATTTGGATTGTGACGGGCAGTGTGCTGGTGTTTATTGCTCAGATGATTCATTTGGGGCCGATGTAACATCTTTATTTGAATTAATGGCGGAGTAACGCCGTGAAGAAGGGGACGCTGGGGCAGGGGGACGCGGGGAGCGGAATCCGTCGGCGCTGAAAGCCATCTGGAAACCGTTAGTGAAAGTTAGGCTCCGGGGATGGACAAAGACGGGCTGAAACTGAAAACCAAATCAGTTTCTGAGATGCCCATTCACGGTAAAGTCCCATAAAGAGTTTACCGTGAATGGGCATCGGACCGTCTTTTTCCATCCTTGGAGTCTTAGTTTCACTTACGGTTGGAAGCTGGTTTTCAGCACCGACGGATTCCGCTCCCCGTGGCCGCCTCCAAACATCCAGCCCCACCTCCGTCTCCTCGTCCCGCTTTTCTGCGTGACTTACTCATTTAAATCCCAGTATTTAAAATCATAACAACCTTCAAATGTATCATGGGAAACTATGATTATTGTTTTATTTTTGCCATATTCCATTAAATTATCTAATACCGCCTGTTTTGTATCCTTATCCAGGGCGCTTGTGGGTTCATCCAGCAAAAGAAGATCATAATCGTTCATAAATAATCTTGCCAGAAGCAGCCGCTGCCGCTGGCCGCCTGACAGCAGGGATCCATTGGCTCCGATAAATGTGTCATAACCATTTTCGCTGTTCTCTATAAATTCCAATAAACCGGCTCTTTTGCAGGCGTTATCCAGATCTTCCCGGACAGCATCATTTTTGGCGTAGAGAAGGTTTTCTTTAATTGTTCCAGTGAATAACCGGCTGGTCTGAAGCAGGGCTCCGATTCTTTCATAAAGACAGGAAGGATTGATGTCCGATATATGGGCACGGTTGATTAAAACAGAACCGCCATACTGATTATGAAGCCCTAAAATACTCCGCAGTAGCGTGCTTTTTCCGATACCGCTTTCTCCGGTTATGATGACATGATCCCCGGCTGATATGCTGCGGTTTATTTTCTCAAATAAAATCCTGCTGCCAACGCTCAGTCCCAGATCGTGAAATGTCAGGGAATCCACATGATCGATGGTTATACTGCCCTGATTAGGCCGCATATTATTAAAATTATCCAGAATGGCAGAATAATGTACGGAGTTCGCCTGTATATCCATAAATGCCTGAAGCACATCATTCAAATTCTTTTGAAAAAGATGAAATAACACGGCAAATCCCAGAAGGGTGCCTATGGCGATCCGGCCGGTCAGGATCAGAAATCCGCCGGTGATATAAACCAAAAGCTGCATAATCAATTCATTCTTTATCAACGGTATCACTCTGAACCGGGTGATATTATAAATTGCGTATTTCAGTTGAAGTTTCCGGTTTTTCTCTTTGTAAATATCAAATATTTCTTTCGTGTTCCTGAGATCATCATCTAAAATGCTGATCTGTCCACTGTTTTCAATCATATTTGACAAAAAACTTTCCGTGTCTTTATCATTCTGCCGAATTGCTTCATTTGCCCTCTTCTCCCCTTTTAAAACCCATCGGTTAAGCAGATGTGCCATAGGGATTGTCAACGTGCATACCAGAGCAAGAATTATACTGTAGTTTAACATCGCAGCAAAACAGATCACTGCTGCCAGGGAATTTACTAATATGACCATGAGGATTTTGTCGATAAATTCATAGAGCAGAGGAATTTCATCCAGAAGAACCTTGCGGCACTCAGAAAAGTCATTTGGAATGCCATAACGCAGGTATTGATCCAAAACAGAGTTTCGGGCCTTTTCAACAGCCTTTGAGGACAGATCCAGATTACGCTTGTATACAATGTAATCTATTATATTAGAAATTAGAAATAAAACTCCATAGGAAACCAGAGTACTATTCAGGTAGCTGCTTTTCTGCCCAATTATTACCACATCAATAAAATAACGGTAGACATAGGAATTGACGATCAGGCAGATCTGCGATATTAATGCAAGCAGCACACCGGACAGCAGGAACAGTCTTAATTTTTTTTGAAAAGAAAAGAAATACATGACCTTCTTTATGATACCAGATACATTTTTCATCATAATCTCAACCGGTTCTTTCCTGTTTTAGTTTACATGGAATTTTATGTCGCACAATTCTGCCGCATTGCTGTCATGTGTGATCAGAAGAATGGTCTTTCCTCTAAACACCTCAAAAATCAAATCTAAAACTTGTTTTCCGGTCTTTGAATCCAATGAAGCCGTAGGTTCATCAAGGAGTATGAGAGACGGGTTTCTTAACAGCGTTCTGGCTATGCAGAGCAACTGCTGCTGCCCCATCGATAATTCACACCCACCCGTCCCAATCACCGTCTCAAATCCATTCCGAAAAGATGCGACGCTCTTTTGCAGCCCCACCTTCTCACATACGTTAAGAATCATTTCATCCGTAATACCATGATTGCCGAAACAGATATTTTCTTTTACCGTTCCAGAAATAATAAAGGGCTTTTGGGCGACATAGCCGATATGCTTAAAAATGGATGAAAGCGTACACCTGCTCAGATCCTGATCATCTATGTAAATGTTCCCACTCATCAGCGGATACTGCTGTAAAATGAGTTTAAACAATGTGGTCTTCCCTGTCCCGCTGGCTCCGCAAACAGCACATGACTGGCCTTCCGATACATAGAGTGACTGACCAGACAGAATTTCATGGCCCGGTTCATAATGAAAGCAGACATTTTTCAACTTCAATTCGCCTTTTTTAACATTTAGTATTTCCATCCGCATACTCACATCACGCTGCTCCAATGTCAGAAAGCGGTTCAACTGATCAATATTAGCGGCACGCTGCATTGCTTCCATTTTATTCGAAAGCATGGCCTTTATATTTGAAATAATTTTCGAATAAAATGCCAATATAACGATTAAATCGCCGATGAAAATACGGTTTTTCAACGCTAAAACCGCAGTAAAATATAAAAAAATGATGTTTGCCGTAAAATGAAGTACCGCCGTTATCATTTGATACTTCTTTTTCAACAGATTTGTCAGATTGACATAGCGCATCAGGTTTTTCTGCCTGGACTGATTCTGTTCCAGAACGAGCGCCTGGGCTCTTAACAGTTTAATATCAGAGCCACCCTGTAAGCGGTCGTAAAGCCAGTCCGTATATTCTTTTTCCTCCATCCTCGCCTTTTTAGACTGTATTTTCAGCCTGATGCCAATAAAATGGGGTATTATCAGGGATATGGGCACGGAAAACAACGTTACAGCCCCCAGCATGATATTGATATTAAAGATATACAACATATAAATGCATACAAATATTGAAAAAAGGCAGAAGCGAATACGGTTACGGATGATATAATTCATACATTCTACGGAATCCTTTTGTATTGTACCGATACTGTCTCCGATATTGATGTTTTCTCTTACTTTACTGTCCGCATTTATAATCCTGCTGAATAATTCGTATTTTATCTTCCAGACATAACTGCTTAACAGATAGGACCGCTGTGAATATATGAAATAATAAAGAAGGCTGATGAGCACAAGAACGATAATAAATTATACACTTAACTTAAAAAATACATTATAATCTCCATCATACACAATCGCATCCGTCATAGCGCCTAAAATAACCGGAATGACGGATTCCAGCAGCATAATCAGAAACCAGCCCACCGCATAATATGCAATTGGTTTCCGGTATTCATTTAAAAACGGAACTTTAAATCCAGCCATATTCAGTCCCCTTCAATTTACCTAAAACTGCGATTTTATGGAGATTACACCTTACCCCCTCCTTCAGCACAGCTTCTCAATCACCGCCGCCGAAGTCCTCTCATTATTCACACTGCACCTATCCAAATACCGCCTGTAATATTCACTATACAGCACGTCAATCAAAAACAACTGGCTGATCTCAGCCGACGTAGAACCGCCCTGGAGCGGGCCTTCATTGGCTCCGCACAGGAGCGTATAATCGGAAAATGCGGTCAGCGGGGACTTGACGAACCGGGAGATGCAGATGATCTTCGCCCCTGCTTCCCGGGCTGTTTTGGCCACATGGATAGTATCTTTGGTGGCTCCGGAATAGGATATGAGCACCGCGGCGTCATTTTCATCCATCATGGAGGCGGCCATGGCCTGCATGTGGGAATCCTGTAGACAGTAGACCTTGGGCTCAATCCTTAAAAACTTGTTCATGGCTTTCATGGCAGTCAGCATACTTGTCCCCACCCCGAAAAAATAGATCCGTTTGGCTTCGTGAAGGCAGTCGATCACCTTCTCCACCACCTCTTCATCCAGCAGGGAATAGGTTTCGTTGAGCGCATTTATGTTGGTATTCAGCACTTTCTGCGCCGCATCCGCGAAGGAATCGCTGATGGTGATGTCACCTGCGTATTGCTCGGGGTCGTCCCCACTCTCATTCATGCTTAAAGAAAGCATCATCTTAAATTCCTGATACCCTTTGAGCTCCATGGTTTTGCAGAAACGGAATACGCTGGTGTCTCCCACCTCACAGGCCTCCGCCACATCGGTAATGGACATAAAAAGCACTTTTTTAGTATTTTGCAGGATAAAATCGGCCACTTTCTTTTCCGCCTTTGTAAACTGGTTGGAAGCGGATCTGATTTTTGTTAAAAAGTCTCCTTGCATAAGTTCCCCCTTCTGCCGTTTGGACTGCCGGTTGATTAGTTGTAGTTTTCTCATCCGATTACTGGTTTCACGCTGGTTTCATCTTGGTTTCATGCTGGTTTTAACCTCAAATTTGATTTTACTATATCACTATAAAAAAATGTTTTCAACTAATATGAAAAATAAAAATAATTTTTACATTAGTTTTTTACCAAAAGTCTGTCCGCCGGTCAAACAAGGGCACAAAGAAGAGGCCTGCCGGCTTTTATACCGACAGGCCCCCTTCCCTTTCAAAACAGGTTCCGCCTAATACATTATTTCAGGCATCGTCTGCCTGATTGCATTTAACATCTTATCATCCGGCTCAAAAATAACCTTAGAGCGCTTTCCGTTAACCTCAAATAAAAGCGAATATACCCTTGCATCAGGACGGCCGGAAGCGTAATCATCCACCAAAACTGCCGCTTCTATGGAGCCGGGATCATCCTCCTGTCCATACGGGCATATGCGCTTAACACGCTCAAGACCGAGTTCCAGACATTGTTTTCTTTTTTTCCCGTTGGTAATCCGGTCAATGGTCAAAATCCCATCCGCATAACTATATTCGTATTCAATTTTTAACTTATTGCAAAACATGATTGTAAAAATAATCGACAGAATGAAAGCCGGCAGCAGCACCAGCGTTAAAACTCCCAGTATCCCTATCAGCACAGTCAGAACGATCATAACCACACGCATCACTTTACCGGCGGCCGGTATTTGCCGCTGAACAACACACTCTGCCATCATTTTTCTCCTGTCGTAATTTTCCGGCGGAATACATCACCAATTCCATGTATCATTTTAAGCAGGACCGGCACCGCTTCCGGATCAACGCGATTTAAAGTAACCTGCTTGAAAGTCTCAAAATTCAGCGAGCCGGAATACTGAATATCTTTTAACGCTTCCACCACATCTTTCCAAATGATATTGCCGGAATATGGTGCCAGATGATCATCTTCATCTCCCCAGTTATCATGGATGTGCAGCGCCTTAATCCTGCCGCCCAAACTGCGGATAAAGACACCCTGATTCTTCCCCAAAAGGTTCAAATGCCCGGTATCCAGACAAAAAGCAAAACATTCCTTACCGGCTTTTTCATTAAGCTCATCCAGGCAGGAGACAGCTTCATCCGGGTTAGAGCAAACGCCTTCCACCATACTCCCCTTATATCTTGTAAATAAATTTTCCAGGCATACCACCACATCCGTCTCCTTCAGTTCAGGAATCAGGCTTTCATAAAGATGCAGATTCATCTCCCTGATCGTCTCCGGCGTCTGGGTATAGTCGTTCAATCTCAATGATATGCCATGTATTACCAGATATTTTATACCGGCCCTGGCACAAAAACGGATACAATTCCGGTAAATCCGGATTGCATGTTCATTGAACTCAGGAAATCCCTCTATGTAAGCCGGAAACGGCGCATGTGCCTGAATTAAATTCAGTCCATACTTATGAATTACATCCAATTCCTCCTGATAATGCGCCATGATGTCCTCCAGCGAATCCTCAAAGATGCAATGTTTCAGCCGTTTGTTCTCCAATTGATTCTTTAAGTCATCTCTGTCCCAGACATTGTCTATGTTCCAGTCAAGTCCGTCAAATCCTGCTTCTTTAATCATCCGGTACCCTTCCTCAAACCCCCAGAAAGGTACAATGCCTCCGGTCTGTACGGTAATCTGCATTTTTATCTCCTCCACATCAAACATTTAACAACCTACTTCAGCGCCGCCTTATCAAACGAAAGCGCATAAATGAACCCGCCTTTTCCTCCACCTGTATTATATCCCAAATAGTACTGATTTCCAATATGGAACATGCTCTCCGCCTCTGAATAACATCCCTTCACGTAATAAGCGCCCGCATACTCTCCGTCCCAGTTATAGCAGATTATCGAATTCTGATCATACTGTACGAAATAGATGTAATCGTCGTCACAATCGATATTCTGTTTGGTGAACCCGGTATCAACGCCTGTAACCAGTTTTATGGTATTGAATTCAGCATCCATGAATACAAAATCATAGGTATTGCGGATTCCCGCAACATACATATCCTTCCCTTCATGATAAGCCAGGCCGTAAATCTTATGCTCAATATCAATGGTATCCGTTACAGTAAGCGTCTCCGGATCCACTCTCGTAATGGTATACGGATTGTCATAACAGTTAACCACCATCAAGAGCCCGGTCTTGCCATTGTAAGTGATATCATTGCCATGATCCAGAGGAAGTTCCTCACTTTGGGCCGTAACCTCCCATGTTTTGGGATCTATTTTGGAAATGATCCCTTTCGATTTAAATACGCCGGATTTCTCCGTTGGAACTTTCTGGTTTTCCAAAATAGCATATACCCAGGTTCCATCCGTACAGCTCCCCTGGAATACTCCGAACTTTTCTATATTATTTAATACAAACTGCTTTCCCTCAGCCGTAACACCGGACACTTCTGCCTTAGGCGCATGAGCAATGGAATCTTTGTGCAGAAAAAATGATGGATCTTTTACATCATATGGATATTCAGTTTCCTTCTCTGCACTGTTATTCTGTGCCGCACCGCCACTCTGCTCCGCACCACTACTTTGTGCCGCTCCGCTCTCCTGCGCCAAAGCCGTCCCGACTGCCTGTGTTTTTTCAGCGCCCGGCGTGCCCGCACATCCGCTAAGCGCCAAACAAACGCCCAGCCCTATGCCGGAAATCCAACCGGATAATCTTTTTTTCATACTCTGCCACTCCTGTCATGTCTATGCATCAATTTCCCTCATCATCTGCTTTTCTTCACAAAAGCAGCATATGCAGAGTATGGGTGACCCCCCGCATATGCCGCAAAATTCTATGTTTCTTTCCGCATCTGCCTGCGCTTTTTTAATTTCTTTTACTGCGGGAAAATGATAGCCGCCTGTTCCTTTAAGTATTCCACTGCTTCCGCCGGCGTCATGCTGAAGTCCTGGATTACATAGGACATGGCCTGTTTCAGGTATTGGTTCCATTCACTCTGGTACAGGGACCAGTTTGCATCCCTGCAGTATTCCAACTGGTCAAATGCAGTCTTGTAATGAGGGCTTTCTTTCCATAAATTCTGTATCGTCTCCGTTTCGGTAGAGCTGTATGTAACAGGCAGATAACCGGTGTCCGCCGCTCTCTTTGCCGCCCACTCATCTGTCTCCAGGAATTTAATGAATTCCCATGCCGCCGCAATTTCCTGTTGTGTATGGTCTTTGCCGATCACGCAGATATTACCGCCGCCGCCATTCGATCCATAGCCGCCATATACCGGCATATAGGAAACGCCCAGTTCAATACCCGCTTCATTGGAATAATTAATCATATTTTTCAGACCGCCGCAGCTGACAAACATGGAAGCCAGCTGTTTATTATACAGCATCTCTTTTGCAGTTCCTTCCGCACTGGTGACCGCAGGCGGGAAACACCAGCCGGCGTTCACCCAATCCAGCCAGTCTGTCAGAAGCTTTTCAAAGTTTCCGTCATCCAAAGATGCGGGAGCGTTGCCATTGGCTGCGATCAGACCTTCACTGCCCAGAGAACGAACCAAAGCTTCCTGGAAATAAAATGCATCAATATGTACGCCAAAACCGTAAATATCGGGATGGGCTTCTGTAATCTTAGCTGCCTTCACAGCCATATCCTGGATGTCTGTAGGCGGTTCCAACCCCATCTCATCCCACAACGTCTTATTATATGCAAAAATCGCTGTTGAACGGTTTAAAGGCATGGAGACAATCTGATCTCCGAAATAACAGAAATCGGTCATGCCGCCTGCAAAATTGGACATATCCACGCCGTCCCTTGCGATATACCCGGATAAATCTGCCAGAATGCCCTGATCTGCCAGAATCGGGATTCCGCCGCTGGCTGCCACCACCAGTGTAGGCGCATCCTGTGCCGCAATAGCCGTACTGGTCTTAGACAGTACCTCCGCATAGCTTCCGGCATAAGTCCCTTCAATTGTAATTCCGTATTCATTAGAGGAGTTAAATGCCGCCATAGCTTCTTCTATGTATGTCCCATTGGCCCCGGAACCCATAGTATGCCAAAACTGGATTGTAATCGGCTCAGTCACCTTGTCAGGGTAAGCAGCTTCTGTCTGCGTGGTCTCTGCCGCGCTGCCGTTCTTCTCTTCTGATCCGCCGGCCGCGGCAGTTGTGGCGGCTGGGCTGTCAGCTTTCTTACCACAGGCCGCCATTGAAAATACCATACTCAAACACAGCCCGCAGGCCAATAATTTTTTCCCATTTAATTTTCCCATATTTTCCTCCTTTTCAGTTGAATCCCGGAAACGTTCACCCATCCGTTCCCCAAACATTCTCTATGTGATATCGGCCAACGGGCCGTTTCACTCCTAAAATTACTATTATTTCATACCGCGGTATGCCATCGCCGCGATAATTCTCTTGCTTCCAACCAGGAACAGGGTCAGCACCGGAAGCACCATAAGTACATTGCCGGCCATAATCGTCGGCCACACGGTCCCATACTCCAGATCCTTTAATTTTTCAATAGCCAATGTAAATGGTTTTACTGATTCCGTAGTTGTCATTACCAGCGGCCAGAAATAGGCGTTCCAGTGGCTGATAAAACTCAATAGCGCAATAGTCACCATCGTTGATTTCGCCATAGGCAGCATGATGTGGGTCATGATCTTTATCTCCCCTGCCTCATCCAGACGGGCTGATTCAATCAGTTCTTCCGGCACCTGTTTAAAATTCTGTCTCAGCAGGAAGATTCCAAAGGCATTGGCGCCAAAGGGAAGAATCTGGGGAATCAAAGTTTTGATCAGCCCCAAGCGGGAGAACATGATGTAAACAGATACAAAGGTAACCTGGGATGGAATCATGAATGCGATCATTACCAGGCCGAACAAAGGCCCCTGTCCTCTGAATTTATACTTCGCAAAGGCATAAGAAGCGGGTACCATAACCAACAGCTGCATGACGATGATACATGCAATAATAATCAATGAATTCTTTAAGTACATCCCCAGTTCCAACCCCTGAAACACGGTGAAATACCCTTCCAGCGTTAATTCTGCCGGCCAGATGGAAGGCGGAAACTGAATGGATTCCGTATAGGTTTTAAAGGATGTGATGATCATCCAGTAAAACGGAAAGGCAAAGAACAGACAGCAGATAAGCTTTAATGTTCCGCTGAACACGCCAATGGCCATCCGCTTTATCGTATATATTTGTTTTCGACTCATTCAGACCGCCTCCTATTGGTAATGTACGCGTTTGCCGGGCAAACGGAAGTAGAAAAAGGTTAGTACCATCAGCAGGACAAACAGCACAGTGCCGGCCGCCGAAGCATAGCCAAATTTTAAGTTGGTCATTGCATAGCGATATACATAATAAACCAGTACGTCCGTGGAATTTCCCGGCCCTCCTCCGGTCATAATTCGAATGCTCTCAAACACCTTAAAAGAACCGATCGTGATAGTAACCAGCAAAAACAGAATCTGCGGCGAAAGCATCGGCACAGTAATCTTGAAAAACTTCTGCAGCGGTCTGGCATCGTCAAGTTCCGCCGCCTCGTGAATTTCCGCCGGTATCGCTTTTAACGAGGACAGCAGGATCAGCGCATAATAACCGATATTTTTCCAGATCGAAACGATGATAATGGATATCAGCGCTGTCTGAGAGCTGTTCAGCCACCGCAGACCCGGCAAAGAGAAGACATGCAGCACTGCGTTAAATAAGCCTTTTTCATCCATCAGCCATTGGAATACCATGGAAACCGACAGCATGGCGCAGATATGGGGCAGAAACATCACCCTTTGTGCAATTGAATTCAGCCAGGTGCTCTTTTGCAGCCACAGAGCAAACATCAGGCCTAAAAAGATCAGCAAAAGAACTGTCGCAGCAGTATAATAGGCGGTATTTTTAAACGCATTCCAGAAATCCACATTAACGAAAAATAATCTTCTGTAATTCTCCAATCCGATAAACTTTTTTTCCGATAACAGATTGTAATCAAAAAAGCTGAGATAGATCATATTGATCGCCGGATAGAATGTAAACACCATCAGGAATATGACGCAGGGCGCGATCATCAAATAGGGGCGGATCAAACTGTTCCGGTGATAATTCCTGTGCTTTCTTTCCGTTTTTTTCGGCGCAGCGGCCTCCTTTTTACTCTTCATCCTGTTTCCCCCCTGCCATCC
>JAGZXV010000070.1 GCA_018378255.1 Clostridiaceae bacterium
GAACACGGCGTCTGCACCCACTTAGTAACTGACCATTACCATTACTGGGAGGACGGGGGAGCTACCTATCATACCCGCTACAGCTCCTGGGAAGGCGTGAGGGGGCAGGAAGGAGATCCCTGGAAGGGATTGGCGGGAGGCCCTGAGATCCCTGAAAACAGGATCGGGCGCAATATCTTTTATACGCCTCATTACTATGTCAATCGAGAGTATTTAAACAGGGGAAAACCTTGTGCGGTTCAAACCTTTGACCTGGGGCTGGAATTTCTGGACACTAACCGGGAGAAGGATAACTGGTTTCTGCAGATTGAGGCGTTTGATCCTCATGAACCTTTCTTTTCCCCAAAAGAGTACGGTGATCTGTATCCCCATGAATATGACGGACCTGAATTTGACTGGCCGGATTATAAGCAGGTGACGGAATCACCGGAGGAAATCGATCATGTGCGCAGGCTGTATGCGGCATCCCTCAGCATGTGTGACCGCCAGCTGGGCAGGGTGCTTAATTATATGGACGATCATCAGATGTGGGAAGATACCATGCTGATCGTATGCACTGATCATGGTTTCCTTTTGGGAGAACATGGCTGGTGGGCCAAAAACAGGGCGCCGTATTTTAACGAGGTGGCCCACACCCCTCTCTATATCTGGGATCCCAGGTATGGAATCAGGGGAGAACGGCGGCGGTCTGTGGTGCAGATGATCGATTTCGCCCCGACGCTTCTGCAGTATTTCGGAGTTGAAATACCCAGGGACATGACGGGCAGGCCTCTGGATCCGGTAATTAAGGAGGACAGGCCGGTGCGCGGGACCGCTTTATACGGCCTGCACGGCGCACATATCTGCTGTACCGATGGAGAATATGTGTACATGAGAGCCCCTGTATCGGAAGAAAACCAGCCGGTCTTTTCCTATACGCTGATGCCAATGTCAAATGCCAGTTTTATGACGGAGAGAGAATTGAAAACAGCGGAGCTGACCGGTCCACTGCCCTTCACCAAAGGAATGAAAGTCCTGCGCATGCAGTTTTTCGGCCGGCCTAAAAACATTGGAATCGGTATCGAATCCTATCAGCAGGGGAACATGCTCTATGATCAGGTAAATGATATCCACCAGTTGAACCTGATACAGGATAAGGAGATCGAGCAGCGTATGATCCGTAAACTGATAAAGGCCATGAAGGAAAACGATGCGCCGGAAGAGCAGTATGAGCGTCTGGGACTTTTGGCATATATGGAATAGAGGAGAGATGTTAATGACTACGAAACCCAATATATTATTTTTCTTTACCGACCAGCAGCGGTATGATACGGTTGGCTGCTATGGACAGAAGCTGAATGTCACGCCGAATCTGGACCGCCTTGCAAAAGAAGGGATTAAATTTGAATATGCGTTCACCTGTCAGCCGGTTTGCGGCCCGGCCCGTTCCTGCCTTCAGACCGGACGGTATGCCACCGATACCGGCTGTTATACCAACGGCCGCGCTCTGGATGTGAACATGGATACCATAGCGAAACAATTGAAACGGGCCGGATACGAGACTGCATATGTGGGAAAATGGCATCTGGCATCCGACCGTCATAAACCTGGAGAACATTTGTACGCCGCGTCCCCGATTCCTTTGGAGCGCTGCGGAGGATATGAGGATTATCTTGCCATAGCGGATGTGCTGGAGGCCACAAGCCATGGGTATAACGGGTATGTATTCGATAAAGAGGGACGAAAGATGGAGTTCACCGGCTACCGGGCGGACTGCATCACGGATTACGCGGTGGATTATCTGCAGAACAAGAACTCGGAAGATCCGTTTTTATTATTCATTTCCTACATAGAACCCCATCAGCAGAATGATCATGGATGCTATGAAGGACCGGCCGGTTCCAGGGAGCGGTTTCGGGATTATGAGGTCCCAAAGGACCTCCTGTGCGGAGATTTTGAAGGAGATTGGAAGCAGAATTATCCGGATTACCTGGGGCAGTGTGGCAGCCTGGATTATAATCTGGGGCGGATTCTGGATGTTTTAAAAGAAAAAGGCCTGTATGAGGACACCATCATCGTCTATACCAGTGACCATGGAAATCATTTTAAAACCCGGGAAGGGGAATATAAGAGGCAGTGTTTTGAAAACTGTCTGCGCATTCCGTTCATCATCCGCGGAGGTGAATTCAGGGGAGGAAAGACCTATACGGATCTGGTCAGTCTGATTAACCTGCCTCCGACGGTGATGGAACTGGCCGGCCTGCCGGTTCCGGAGTACATGCCCGAGCGTTCCCTTCTCCACCTGCTGCATGACGATGAACCATGGCAGGAAGAGATTTTTTACCAGATTTCTGAGACAGACTGCGCCCGCGGAATCCGGACAAAACGCTATAAATACTGCGTCTGGGCGCCTCATAAGCAGCCTGTGCTGCGCATGAATGAAACATTTTCGGGACATCAGTATCACTATGAGATGATTCCCAGGTGCAGAGCAGATAGTGACAGTTATGTGGAACAGTATTTGTTTGATCTGGTAAAAGATCCGGTGGAAGCGGATAATCTGATTCTGAATCCGGAGTACGGCCAGATCAGAAATTATCTGCGGGAACGTCTCATATCGCGGATGGAGCGCGCTGGGGAACGGGTGCCGGTCATCTATCCGGCAGGCACGGATTTAAGCTGTGAGTACAGCGAATAAACCGTCCGGCAGTTCTTTTCCCGATCCGCGGTTGAAAAGGACATGAGTTATGTTATAATTGGAAGAAATGGTAATTCATGGATAATAGCCGCTTTTAGATGGAAAGATGGATGCCAAATTATTAAATTAGTGGGAGAGAGATTCATGATAGGTGTAAATATAGAGGCAGATGCTATGAAGAGAAGCGCTTCAGATTATGTGACGGAGGTTTTGAGAAAATCGATCATCACGCGTGAGCTGGCGCAGGGGGAACGCCTGGTTGAGATCGATATAGCGAAAAAGCTGAATGTGAGCATCACTCCGGTCCGCCATGCGTTTATGCAGCTTTCGAAGGAAGGCCTGATCGAAGTCTACCCGTATAAAGGCAGCTATGTCACAAAGATCACTTCAAAGCTGGTGTCCGATATGTCTGTATGCAGGACGATGCTGGAACCGGAGTGCGCTCTGTATGCCTATGACAATTTTCTGGAAACCGATCCGGATTACCTGAAAAATATTATCATAGCCGCCGGACAGGAGTATGAAAGAACCAACGATCTCTATACTCTGCTGCTCAACGATGCGAAGCTGCACAGAAGCATCATTGAGTTTTCAAAGAATAAGGTGATGCTGGATATGTGGGAGGCGATCAACTTCCGAGTGCTCCTGCTTCAGTCTTATGCTAAGAAGGGCAAGGAATTCAAGATATCCCAGTTTATCAATAATCATGCGGAAATCGCGGAGACCCTGGCGTTGAAAAAGGGGAAAGAGGCATTTTCCAAGGCGGTGAGGGACCATATGTTACGATCGAGGGAACATGATTTTCAGGATTTTTTTGAGGAATGAAATTTATCAATACAAAAGGCCGGAAGCCTATGACTGCCTTACCTGCTGAGCCGGATATTGTGTGAGAATACTTGTAAAATGAAAGCAGGTGAGTTAAAATAAGAATGAAAACTAAATAACGCAAAGAAAAAAACACAGTCCCGGCTGGTAGTCCGGGCGCAGCTATTATCTGTCAGTAACCTGCCTCCTCGGTTGTCCGTTCTTTGCTGTAAAAAGCGAGGAGTATTTATTATACAAAAAAGCAGACTGACAGTTTATTACAATGGTGCCCTGTGGATTGGAGTTTATGAACGCATTTCGGATGGTCGTTTGGAAGCATGTAAGATCATATTTGGCTCAGAGCCAAAAGATTATGAGGTTTATCAATTTCTGTTGCAGAACTGGAAAAACCTCCGATTCAGCCCTTCGGTGGATATTGAAAAACGGGCGGAGAGTAAGATGAATCCAAAACGGATGCAGCGCATGATCAAAAAACAGCTTGAATCGAATGGAGCCGGGACGAAATCCCAGCAGGCATTGAAATCCCAGCAGGAACAGGCAAAAGCGGAACGAAAGGTGTTAAGCCGTGAACGGAAAGAAGAGGAACGGCAGCGCCAGTTTCTGTTAAAACAGCAGAAAAAGAAAGAAAAACACAGGGGCAGATAATGCCTCTGTGTTTTGGATTATTTTGGTGATTGACAAATGATTATTCAAATGGTATTGTAAGTACAGAAATTATGAGAGAGGTGTCTTTTTGTTAATTGTATTTGTTGTGGAAAATAATTAATCTATGAAGGTGGCAGAGAAACTGGGGAATTTGCATTGGATTCCTTTTGTTTGTGTACCATCAATCCATGACAGATATGCTATAGCGGATTTGAGATAAGCCTATGCGACATACCCTGTTTATGGATGTCCATAGGTTTTTTATTTTCCATTTTTCATATCGGATGGATATCCCATGCTTTCTGAACGGCTGGTTCGGTCAGGAAGATGAGGCGTCTGGACTGTTACGATTTATAGGAGCTTGAATGAGAGGAAAATACAATGAACAAAACATATGAGACACTAGGTTACACAAATATTTTAAAACAGATGTCAGAATTCGCTAATTCCAGGCAGGCAAAAGGCATGATTCTGGAAATGAAGCCATTTCTGGCGGAATCGGAATTGAGAAAACAGCTGAGAGATACCACACAGGCCAGAAAGATGCTGGATCTGGCAGGCATTCCTCCCATACCGTCTATGGATGGGGTGGAAGAACTCATTATAAAAGCAGTGAAGGGGGATATGCTCTTTCCGGAAGAGTTGGAGAAAATCGGCTCATTTCTGGCGGCGGTCAGACGCCTGGGGGATTATCTGAGAAAAGGTGTGGAGCAGCAGATTGGTATTGCTTTTTACAGAGAAAATCTGACGCCTATGGAAGATTTGGAAGAAGTGATCGGTAACGCCATACGGAACGGGCGGATCGATGATTATGCTTCCGGCGCTTTAAGGGATATCCGCAGAGAACTGGTCATGCTGGAAGAAAAAATAAAGGCAAAAGCGGAATCCCTGATGAAATCGCAGAAGAACTGTATGGCGGAGAACTTCATCGTCACCCGGAACGGAAGAATCTGCCTGCCGGTTAAAAAAGAGTATAAAGGAAAGGTACAAGGCACTGTGGTAGACCGTTCGGCCACAGGCTCTACCCTGTTTATTGAACCGGAGCAGGTTGGACGGCTGAAAGAAGAATATGACCTGGCAAAACTGGCGGAAGACAGTGAAGAGCGCAGAATCCTGTATGAAATCACCGGCATGGCAGCGGACCGGGAAGAGATATTTTCAGAGAACATTAAGACGGTTATAAAGCTGGATTTTATATTTGCAAAGGGCAGGATGAGCCTGGAAATGAATGGAGTGGAGCCGGTGATCAATACGGACCGCAGGATCAGGATATCAAAAGGCAGACACCCTATGATAAGAAAAGAGGAATGTGTTCCGCTGGACTTTGCAATCGGAGAAACTAACCGGGGAGTGATCATTACGGGGCCCAATACGGGAGGAAAGACGGTGGCCATTAAAACGGTGGGACTTCTGAGCCTGATGGCGGGCTCCGGCCTCCATGTCCCCTGCGAATCAGCGGATATCTGTATGAACAGCCAGGTACTCTGCGACATCGGAGACGGCCAGAATATCGAAGACAATCTTTCCACATTTTCCGCCCATGTCACCAGGATTCTGGAGATACTGAAACGGGTGAACCGTGAAAGCCTGATTATCCTGGACGAACTGGGTTCGGGAACTGATCCGGCCGAAGGGATGGGAATCGCAATTGCCATATTGGAACAGCTCAGAATGAGCGGATGCCTGTTTTTGGTGACAACCCATTACCCTGAAGTGAAATTATATGCGGAAAAGCATGAGGAAATCATCAATGCCAGAATGGCCTTCGACCGGGAAAACTTAAAACCCCTGTACTGTCTGGAGATCGGAGAAACCGGGGAAAGCTGCGCCCTTTATATAGCAAAGCGGCTGGGAATGCCGGATGATATGATCGCTGAGGCGGCGAAGGCGGCATATGGTGCCCAGGCAGAATTATTGACAGATCAAAATCTTCCTGAGTTCACAGACCGGAGCCGTCTTGAAAAGGTAAAGGTTCCGGGAATCAGGAAAATGGAAGTGAAAACAGATCCGGTACAGCGTCCTGGCTTATTCAGGAGGGGAGACAGCGTGGAGATTCTGCCGGACAGGAAGATCGGCATTGTGGTGAAAGAAGAAGATGCCCAGGGGAATGTGTTGGTGCAGATTCGGAAAGAAAAACAGCTTTACAACCATAAACGGCTGAAATTAAAGGTGAAGGCTTCTGAACTCTACCCGGAAGATTACGACTTTTCCATCATATTTGATACGGTGGAGAATAGAAAAGCAAGGCATAAAATGGGGAAAGGACATCAGGAAGGGCTCGTAATTACGGTTGAAGAATAGAGACAGGTTATCGTATAATAGTTAAAAACCAAAGGTGAGAATATGAATAACAATAAAATGCTTTCCCAGACGGTAGCAGAGAATATTATGTCCATGATTACAATTGAAAAACGTTTTTCAGCGGGTGATAAACTGCCTAATGAGAATGAATTGTCGGCGGAATTTAATGTGAGCAGGACAACGCTGAGAGAGGCGGTACGGATTTTAGCTGCCCGCGGTATTTTGGAAATCCAGAGAGGGCGGGGAACCTTTGTTACGGAAGGGGCCTTTGGCCACGGGACTGATTTGGAGCAGCTTACGGATGTAAGAGCCAGTGCGAGAGATCTTTATGAGATGCGTTTGATCTTTGAGCCGGAAGCAGCTTATCTGGCGGCTGTCAGGGGAACTGAGGGTGAGATCAGAAGAATTGTCGGTCTGGGAAAGAAGATTGAACAGAAAATTCTGGAAAATCAAGACAGGACAAAGGAGGAACATTCCTTTCATAAGGCCATTGCCCAGGCCACCCATAACGAATTTATGAACCAGTTAATGCCCGTTTTGTATGAAGCGGTTGCAAAAGGCGTTTTCCTGTCCTTAAAGAGTGAAAAGGCGGTTCATGATACGGTGCAGGATCATAGATTGATCATGGAATTTTTAGAACAGAGAAATGCCGAAGGGGCCAGAAATGCCATGAGGATTCATATCATGCATGCCATAAAAGAACTGAATATTGAGTGAGAATACCAGCGCCTGTTTTAATGGGCGCTGGTTTCTTATTAAGGAGTTACTCCACGTTATTGTATGACCTGCCAAGTGAATGCGAAGATCTGGAGTGTGTTTTAAAATACATCATATGACTAATTGACATCATACAACATTGGCCATATAATGTAAGAAAACGTGTTCATGATAAAATTCAGGAGGGTAAAAATATGTCAGGAAACTATCATATCATTGATGAAAAGAATTGGAAGCGTTCCGTACACTGCCAGGTGTTCAGAAACTGTGTAGAGCCTCAGTACTGCGTCAGTTTTGAGCTGGATATCACCCGTTTTTTAAACAGGATCAGAAAGAGAGGGCTGTCTTTTACTATGAGCCTGATCTATCTGGCAGCCGAATGTGCAAATGAAATTGAAGAATTCCGCTGCCGTTTTATAGATGGGAAACCGGTATTATTTGACCGGATTGATACTGCTTTTACTTACATGGATCAGGAAACGGAGTTGTTTAAAGTTGTACGTGTGGGGATGAAGGAATCTATGGAAGAATATGCAGCCGCAGCTTTAAAGGCTGGAAAGGAACAGAAGGAGTATTTTACAGGGCCGCTGGGCAATGATGTATTCCAGTTTTCACCGTTTCCGTGGATTCCATTTACCCATATCTCACATACGGTGTCCGGCAAAAAGGACAATGCCACCCCGCTGTTTGATTGGGGAAAATATTATGAAAAGGATGGGAAAATACTCCTGCCTTTTTCCGTCCAGGTTCACCATTCATTTGTGGACGGCATTCACCTTGGGAAGCTGTATGCTTCCCTGCAGGAGCGGTTGAATCAGTGATGTCTGAGGTGAAAACCTGTGATAACGGCAGTTCTCAGCAGTTGATCTGTTCTTTAACCAATGCGATAAAATCCGTGAAATAGGAGGGAAGATAGTTTCCCTTTCTGTATGCAACCGCAATGGGAAAGGAGAGGTCGGAGGAACCGATTTCAAAACTGGCTATCGGCTTGTCATAACGGAAATATTTGATATAACTTTCATAATTAAAGGAGATACCATAGCCTTCTGCGGTCATTTGGGCGGCAGTTTCCATATTTTCTATAATAAAGGTTCGTTTGGGAATGACACCGGCTTGTGAAAGCGCTGTATCAGTAAAGGCGCGGATTGACTGGGCGGGAGACTGCAGGATGAAACGTTCCTCTTCCAATAATTTTGCATCGATCCGGGGATAGGTATGTCCCTGGATTTTTTCTGCCGTCCGGCAGGCGGGATGGCCGCTGGGAACGGACATGATAAGGCGGTCCTGGTAAATGGGGATAATTTCAAGCTTTTCCCTGTCGAAAAAACGGTTTGTTATGATCAGATCCAGTTCACCGGATAATAACATGTCCTCCATGGCTTTACTGCTGTTTTCAGTCAGAAGGACTTCGATTTGAGGATAACGGCTGTGAAATTCAGTCAACACTTTGGGAAGCAGGTAAGTGCTGCGGCGGCTGTGAATGCCCAGGCGCAGGCGGCCCGTATATCCGGCGATCAGATCGCTCAATTCCGCATGAAACTGATGCTCCAGAACCAGCATCTGTCTGGCATTTTTCAGATAAATCTCTCCGGCATAGGTGGGAATAAAGCGTTTCCCAATCCGGTCGAACAGGCGGACCCCCATGCGCTCCTCCAGACGGCTGATAAAAATACTCAATGTGGGCTGGGTGATAAAGAGTTCATCCGCCGCTTTTGTAATGCTCCCGTGTCTGGCCAGGGCCACCACATATTCCTGCTCTCTCAGATCCATAAAATTCCTCCATGCTGGAGCGTTTTTTTGTAAATACGTTAGAAACGCCAATATTGCGTTACGCCAATATTGCGCTACGCAAATATTGCGCTACGCAAATATTGCGTTACGCAAATGCTGCGTTACGCAAATGCTGCGATCCGCAAGCTCTGCGACATGCAAGTACAGCGCAGGCGCGCTGAGGATTTCGGTTACTCAGCTGCGCTTCAAATTTGTGGCTCCAGCACAAATTTGAGTGTGAAAAATAGGCTGTCAGGATTATTTTGCATACGATTCTTCCTAAAATCATAGTCTGAAACAATGATTATAATAATAATTATAAATTAGACAAATGATTATGAAACCATTATACTGGAATTACCAGGAAAGGTCAAGAAAAACGGCACTTTCCGAAATCCGCGGCCCGGGGGAATATGAGATAAAAGGAGAAGGAGTTATGTCAAAAGAGGAGAAAGCAAAAAAGGGGATACGGATGCCCCATACATTTGTCATTATTTTTATCATTATCTTAGCTGCAGTATTATTTACCTGGCTGATTCCGGCGGGAGAGTATGCCAGATTTGAAAATGCACAGGGAATAAAGGTGATTGACCCGTCCCAGTTCAGCCTGATCAGCAGAAGCCCGGTCAATCCGCTGCTCATCACATCCTATATTGTGAATGCATTTATCAAAAATGCGGATTTAATTATGGTTATTTTATTTTCCGGCGGCGCGTTCCACATCATTACCCAGACAGGGGCGCTTCAGGCGGTAATCGCCAAACTGGCTAAAAAGTTTTCCAACCATATCGGGATTTTTATTCCCATTCTGTGCCTGGTATTTGCGCTGATCTGTACCACTCAGGCGGTAAATATGTTTATCGCATTCGCTCCTGTTATGGTAATGCTGTCTCTGGCCCTTGGGCTGGATTCCATCTGTGGAGTCGCAATCATCATTCTGGGAGGGGCGATTGGTTTTTCTACAGGCACATTAAACGTGAGCACTACAGTGATCAGCCAGAAGATCGCAGAACTTCCTTTATATTCGGGAATCGGATACCGGTTTTTATGCTTTGGCGTATTTTTTGTGGTAACTAATCTGTTTTTGATCCGTTACGCCAATAAAATCCGCAAAAATCCAAGTCTGTCCCCCATGTATGATCTGGACAGCAAAAATGCCATGAAAGAAAACCTGAAACTGGATGATTTCGGGGAGCTGACCGCCAGAAAATGGCTGGCCGTGGTCTGTCTGGTGATTGCACTGGTTATCATCGTATACGGCAGCGTTTTTAAAGGATGGGATGTGGCGGAACATGCGGCCGTATTTATGGCTCTCGGTATTATAGCAGGGCTGGCAGCAGGATTTAAGCCAAGCCAGATTTCCAAAGAGTTTTTGGCCGGATGCAAGGATATGCTGGGAGCGGCGATGATCATCGGTCTGGCGCGCAGCATCGGAAGTATTATGACAGACGGCAATATCATCGACACGGTAGTACATACTCTGGCAGGTATTTTGAATGTGATCCCATTTTACCTTCAGGGAGTGGGAATGCTGGTTGCCAACACGGTTATTAATGTATTCATCACCTCCGGTTCCGGTCAGGCGTCGGTAGTGATGCCGATTATGGTGCCTCTTGCTGATCTTCTTGGAATGACAAGGCAGACTGCGGTTCTGGCCTTTAACTTTGGAGACGGTTTCTGCAACTATGTGCTGCCGACTTCCACCGCACTGATGGGCATTATCGGCGCAGCCAATATTCCCTATGACAGATGGATGAAATTCATGTGGAAATGTTTTCTGCTCTGGATGGCGACCGGCGCGGTTATGATATTGATCGCCCAGATCATTCATCTGGGACCGATGTAAAAAGATCAGCCGGCAGAAAGATGTGCTGACCGGCAGCGTCAGAGAATTGGAGGAAATTATGAAAAAATTGCTGTTTGATGACATAGAAAATCAGGCGGACCGGCTTATTGAAATGGCCGATATCATTTTTGATAACCCGGAAACAGGGGGAGAGGAAAAAGTGGCCGCCGGACTGCTGGCCGGTTATCTGGAAAAACATGGTTTTACTGTGGAAACCGGGCTGGCCGGTTTGGATACGGCTTTTCGGGGAAGCTGGCAGAATGGCATGGGAGGCCCTGTCATAGGCCTTCTGTGTGAATATGATGCGTTGGAAGATCTGGGACATGGCTGCGGCCATCACATGCAGGGCCCGGCATGTCTGGGCGCGGCTGTGGCTCTGAAAAACCTGTTTAGGGATAAACCCTATCGGCTTGTGGTATATGGAACTCCGGCGGAGGAAACTTTCGGCGGTAAGATCAATCTGATGAAAGCGGGATATTTGAAGGAACTGGATGCAGCTCTGATGATGCACGGCGCCCCGGATACCTGTACGGATATGAAATGCCTGGCCCTATCGTCATTTGACGTCATTTACCATGGGAAATCCGCCCATGCAGCCATTTGCCCGGAGGAGGGCAGGAGCGCTTTTGACGCAATGCTTCTGACCTTTCAGGGAGTGGAATTTTTAAGGGAACATGTAAGGGACGATGTGAGAATGCATTATACGCTGAGGCAACTGCCCGGCCCGGAAAATGTGGTTCCGGAAGTTTCAGCCGGCCGTTTTGCGCTCCGCTCCTTCTCGAGAGAGTATTTGGATCAAGTGATAAAGCGTTTTATGGATGTGGTGCAGGGAGCGGCTTTGATGGCCGGTGTTTCCTATGAAATGGAAGAACAGCCCCCTCTGGATAATAAAGTTCCTGTTACCATATTAAACAACCTTCTGGTGGAAAATGCCAGGGAGGCGGGAGCGCCGGGAATAAGGCCGCCCAGAGAGAGAACCGGCTCTACGGACTTCGGAAATGTAATGCATGAGGTCCCGGGAAGCTGCATCCGCGTCAAATTTGTACCGGAAGGGACATCTTCCCATTCCCAGGCCTATATCGATGCGGGAAAAACCAAAGAAGCCCATGACTGTGTCTTATACGGGGCGAAAGCCATGGCAGGAACGGTTCTGGATCTCTTGCAGCAGGACGGACTTTTGGAAGCAGTAAAAGAAGAATTTAAGAAAAACAGAGAGATATATAAATAGAAGGAGGAGATCTGCCTGCCGTCAGGCGGGCAGAGTGAGGGGAATACGGAAGAGATGGGAAGGAAAGAAGAGGCGGTAAAGAAGAGGCGGTAAAGAAGAGACGGTGAGGAAAGATATGGTGAAGAAAGAGATACTGAAAAAAGAGACGTTAAAGAGAGGATGGTAAAAAAGATGGTCAGAAAGAAAAATGTGGTTAAAAATATATGCTGTCTGCTGGCCGGATCTTTTATCTACAGCCTGGGCACCCATTGTTTTGTGGCACCCGCCAATATCGCTCCCGGCGGAGCTTCCGGTCTGGCGTTGATGGCAAACTATGTATGCGGTCTGCCTGTGGGAATTCTGACCATGGTGATAAATGTGCCGCTGCTAATCCTGGCCTGGATTTATCTGAGCAGGGGATTTGCCCTCAGCACAGCGGTTTCCTGCGGCGTCTGTTCCGTTATTCTGGATATGGTAGTGGCGCCGGTGTTTCCCGTCTATCAGGGGGACCGGCTGTTGTGCAGTTTGTTTGGCGGGATTATCGTGGGGGCTGGCATGGCTCTCATATTCCTGTCGGGTTCCACAACCGGTGGGAGCGACATTCTGGGATATATTCTACAGAAAAAAAGGCCCCATATTTCCATCGGACGGGCGCTGATGATTGTGGATGGAATTGTCCTGCTGTTTTCCATTTATATTTTTGACAATGTGGAGTCCGGACTTTTTGGCCTGATTGCCCTGTACGCCCAGACGAGGGTGATAGACAGCATTATCTATGGAAATGATATGGGCAGTATGGTGACCATTATAACCGGAAAACCCAGGGAAATTGCATCACGGATCATTGAAGAATTGGAACGGAGCGCCACGATTATGGCAGGAAAGGGCGCCTACAGCCAAAGAGATACTCAGGTACTTCTCTGTACGGTGAGAAAATCCCAGTTCAGCAGGCTGAAGGAAATTATCAGGGAATCAGATCCGGCTGCCTTTGTCATGGTAACAGAGACGACGGAGGTATTCGGGGAAGGATTTAAGGAGATACAGCAGGAATAAAAAAATGCCGGAACTCGATGTGAGTCCGGCATTCGGATTATCTTATGCAACGCAAACGTTGGTAGCTTTTAATTTGCGGGAATCTTTAGGATCTTTCTCGGTATCGAATGTAACTTTCTGTCCTTCTTCTAAGCTTTTAAAGCCGTTTGAAACGATTGCTGAAAAATGTACGAATACATCATCTCCGCCGTTATCGTTTGTGATAAATCCGTATCCCTTTTGTGCATTAAACCATTTAACTGTACCGTTATTCATAATCAGTACCTCCATATAATATTCGAATCAAAGAAAAAAGCCGACCGCAGATAACAAATCATTTTAAACGACTTGTTATAACGCGGTCAGCTTTAAAATTCATATTGATTACCGTGTAAGCATAACACCGATTTCAGAAAGTGTCAATGGAAATGTGTAAATATTGTGTTAAAAACAGGCGGCAACCATCTTTTGACGAACCTCTTCTTCTGAGATCTCCATGGCTACAGAAAATTCAGAACATATCATCTTTTCAATCTTTTTTAAATTCCTGTCATCTGTTGTATTCAAATTTTTCCCGATTAAAGAGCGTTTGCTCTTTTCCTGTTCGATTCCTTTAAATACCTTTAAATATTGTTTATAATCTCCTGTTTTCAGAATCTCCGCATATTCTTTTTCACGGAATTTGTTGTTTTTATTGTAAAGTCCTTCTAATTCAGGCAGACAGCCCACATACTGTTCCGCCTGTTTTTTTGTAATGGTGTATCTCATCATATGTTTATTTTCCAGTTTCACATAGATGATATTACCGGTTGTATGAAGCGGCTGCAATTTGAAATAAATCTGGCCGGTTTTTATAAAATCAGGGACGCCAATATCCCGGATCTGGCATACACCACCATTTTCGTATACGATAATATCATTAATTTTAAACATACAATCACCCTGACTTTCTATTTGCTTGACAAAAAGGAAAGGCCCCCTTGAAACCACGATATGGTTCAAGGCAGCCTGCTTATTCCATTATAGCACATTTTTCACAGTTTTCCTAGTGGAAAA
Organism: Clostridiaceae bacterium; assembly: GCA_018378255.1. GTDB lineage: Bacteria > Bacillota > Clostridia > Lachnospirales > Lachnospiraceae > CHH4-2. The sequence continues at coordinate 14,077 of JAGZXV010000070.1, forward strand.
TGTGTTATATTTAATTTCCTGTCTTTTTCCCTGGTTTTATATTATAATTGACATTGAGATTTATCAAGTATACAGGAAAGAGCAGGTTGCAGATGATGAACCGGAATCAATTTGCCAGTTATGGCTTAACAGAAGATATATTAGAAACACTGCGATTATTGAAATACGAAACTCCGACGCCGATTCAGGACCGGGTGATTCCCCTTGTGCTGGCCGGGAAAGACGTAATCGCCAAATCCCAGACGGGAACGGGTAAAACAGCAGCATTTGCAATTCCAATCTGCCAGGCAGTCTTATGGGAGGAAAACCTTCCTCAGGCGCTGGTATTAGAGCCGACAAGGGAACTGGCCGTTCAGGTACGGGAAGAGCTGTTCCATGTGGGCAGGAAGAAGCGGCTGAAAGTTCCGGCCGTATTCGGAGGTTTTCCCATTGATAAGCAGATTTTGACTTTGAAACAGAAGTCCCACATCGTGGTGGGAACACCGGGACGGGTGATGGACCATATACGCAGGGAAAGTTTAAGAACAGAAAGGATCAGGTGCCTGGTGATTGACGAGGCCGATCTCATGCTGGATATGGGGTTTATGGAAGATGTTAAGCAGATTATGGAGAGCATTCCGGGAAAACCCCAGATCCTGCTTTTCTCTGCCACCATCGGGGAACGGGTTAAGCAGCTTTCCGATGCCTGTCTGCCGGAGGCAGTTTTCGTGGAAATGGAATCGGAGACAGAGACTGCCCAGGGAATCGAGCAGGCTGTTTATAACACCGGAACGGAGGATAAATACCGGACGCTCTTTCGCGTGCTGGTAAAAGAACGCCCCTCTGACTGCATGATATTCTGCGGAACCAGGGAAATGGTCAATGTTTTATACAGGAAACTTTCAAAAGACGGGCTGCGCTGTGGAATGATTCACGGCGAAGTGGACCAGGGGGAGCGGCTTAAGACCATAGAGGCGTTCCGGGATGGAAGAATTCATTATCTGATTGCCACGGATGTGGCGGCCAGAGGGGTGGATTTTGATAACATTTCCCATGTGATTAACTATGATTTTCCCACAAATAAAGAGACCTTTGTCCACCGTTCAGGAAGGACGGGACGAAACGGAAAGACAGGAAAGGCCATCAGCCTTGTAACAGTGGAAGAAGAGCGGATGAAACAGGCAGTAGAAGCCTATATCGGTGAAATTCTGCCGGTTATGGAGTGCCCGGAGCCAAAAGAAGCAGAAATCAGGGCATTTAGAAACAGCCAAAGGAATCAAACTCCTTTGAAAGTGAGAAAAGGAGCTGCGCTCAACCGGTCCATCATGAGACTATCCATAGGAGGCGGCAAAAAATCGAAGATCAGAACCGTTGATATCGTGGGTGCCATATGCAATGTGGATGGAATCGTTTCCGATGATATCGGTATAATAGATATCAGAGACAGCCTGACTTATGTGGAGATACTGAACGGCAAAGGAGAACTTGTGCTGGAGACCTTGCAGAGCAAGCCCATTAAAGGCAGGATCAGAAAAGTGAGAAAAACCAGAACATTGTAAAAGGAGTGTGGTGACTATGTGGTTTTGGATTTTTTTATTCATCAGTAATATGCTGGTTCCTGTTATTATGATAGGATTTGGGTGGCTGCTTAAAAACCATCCTCCAAAGGAGATAAATGCAATCTATGGGTACAGGACGAAACGGTCTATGAAAAATAAAAAAATGTGGGAATTTGCCAACCGGTACTGTGGGCGGCTGTGGCTGAAGATCGGGGCGGTTATGGCTGTGCCCACAGCCATTGCCAGCGCACTGGCTTATCCGCTGGATGAAGATGGACAGGGCTGGGTGTCTATGGCGGTGATTACGGTGCAGTGTGTGGCGCTGATCGGGTCCATTTTTCCTGTGGAGCGGGCGCTCAAAGATGAGTTTGGGGAAGAATAAGCGTCTTTTTTTTACATCAGGCGTGAAGGCATTTTCGAAAATGCCTTCACGCCTGATGTAAATTTTTAACGGTCAATCAGAGCGGAGCAATGCTCCCGCCATGCACCTTTTTGAGCATAAAGATTCCAACAACTGATGCCGCAGCTTCGGCGATCGGGAATGCCATCCAGATTCCTGTCACCCCAATCACCTGTGAAAGGATATAGCTGAGAGGAAGGGTTATAACGAACTGTCTCAGCAATGAGATGACCAGGGATTCTTTTCCCATTCCCAAAGCCTCAAAGGTGCCGGAGTAAATAATACCTATGGTGGAAATCAAAAATCCACAGCTGATAATCCTGAGAGCCGTAATGCCTGCGGTGAGCAGAGCTTCTTCCGCATCAAACATGGCGAATATCTGGGCTGGGAATATCATAGCAGCCGCAGTTCCCGCCAGCATAATGGCGGCAGCCGTACAGAGGCTGTAGCGGATCACTTTACGCACCCGGCCCATATCGCCGGCACCGAAATTGAAACCGATAATCGGACGCATTCCCTGGACAATGCCATTTGCAGGCATGTAGATAAAGGTCTGAAGTTTGAAATATACGCCTAAAACAGCAACGTAAATCTCCGAGAATCCGGCCAGCATATGGTTTAAAATGCTTATTAATATGGAAGGAAGCAGCAGCATAATGGAAGATGGAACGCCCACAGAATAGATCTGCCGGATAACGTCCTTATCAAAATGCAGATATTGAGGATGGATTGCCACCGGGAAATTCTTCCTGCGAACCCAGTAAACGACTACATAGAGCAGAAATGCTGCGATTTGCCCGGTTACGGTTGCAATGGCGGCGCCTGTAATTCCCAGGGCCGGAAATCCTAACAATCCGAAGATCAAAATAGGGTCTAAAATAATGTTGATGATACATCCGGTTGCCAGCAGAACCATCGTGGCTTTCATGGCCCCTACGCCCTGGAAGATCTTTTCCATGGCCAGCTGAAGCAGACAGCCGAAAGAAACGCACAAAACGATATACGTATACTGGCAGGAAAGCAGCAGCGTTTGGGAATCCTTAGTAAACAGGGAAAGAAACGGCTTCGTAACAAGCAGGCCAAAAATTAAAAACAAAACACATTGAACTGCCATCAGGGCCACTCCGATGGTGGCCGCCCGGTTTGCCTTTTCCTGATTGCCGGACCCCAAATAGATGGAAATAGCCGAACTGATCCCCACGCCTACGCCTACAGCCACGGATACCGTGATATTCTGGAGCGGGAATGCCAGGGAAACTGCGGTCAGCGCCTGTGTACCAAGGCGTGAAATATAGATGCTGTCCACTATGTTATATAAGGACTGGATCAGCATGGAAAGCATCATCGGTACGGACATGGACATCAGCAGCCCGAAAATCGGGCGGGTGCGCATAAAATCATTTGTCTGTTTCAAAGTTAAAACCCCCTTTAGTTATAAGATGAAAATACAAAAATCAAAAAATAATGAAAATGAAAATATTTAGGACAAAAAAACGCCGGCTCCTGTTTGAATGCTGAAACAGGGAAACCGGCGATTTATATATTTTTCTGCGAATGCTGAGAAATATACTACCATGGAGTAGGAAGAATGTCAAGAATTAAAATTTTGCTTATCTGAAACAAAATAATAACTGAAATGCTTTTGCCGTATTTTATCAAATATTACATAAAGGCATATGAGCATCCAATAATCTGCCGGACGACAGTAAAAGAAAGCAGGTGCCGTAACGCAGTATCTACCCGGATAAATAAATGCAGATAAGAAAATGCCAAGAACAGATACCATTTTAAGAGGAGATAAGGTATAATAAAAAAGTCAAAGCATTTTTATCTAAAAATTTAAAGCTACAAAGGAAAAGGAGAATGTATCAATGAAACAGGATATGATTGTAATTCTGGATCTTGGAAGTACGGAAAACACAGTGGTTGCGCGGCAGATCCGTGACATGGGCGTTTACAGCGAGATTCATCCCCATGATATTACTGTGGAAGAGTTAAACGCTTTACAGAACGTAAAGGGAATTATATTAAACGGCGGTGAAAACCGGGTTGTGGACGGCAATGCAGTTGACGTGGATCCTGCCCTCTATGACTGCGGATACCCGATGATGTCCATCGACCATCCTACATCCAAATGCGGCCAGCAGCTCTCCGAACTGCCGAACGATGATGTGTTAAAGGCATTTGTATTCGATACCTGCAAAGCGGAACCCAACTGGAATATGAAGAATTTCATTGAAGACCAGGTGGAACTGATCAGAAAACAGGTTGGGGACAGAAAGGTGCTTCTGGCTTTATCCGGCGGTGTGGATTCTTCTGTAGTCGCGGCTCTGTTAATTAAAGCCATTGGCCAGCAGCTTTACTGCGTTCATGTAAATCACGGCTTAATGCGTAAGAATGAATCTGAAAGCGTTGTAGAAGTGTTCAGAAACCAGCTTCATGCAAATCTGGTCTATGTGGATGCTACGGAACGTTTCCTTGGAAAGCTGGCAGGTGTGGCTGATCCGGAAGAGAAGAGAAAGATCATTGGCGGAGAATTCATCCGGGTATTTGAAGAAGAGGCCAGAAAGCTGGAGGGAATTGATTTCCTGGGACAGGGTACCATTTATCCTGATATTATTGAAAGCGGAACCAAGACGGCTAAGATGGTTAAATCCCATCATAACGTAGGCGGACTTCCTGAGGATCTGAAGTTTGAGCTGGTTGAGCCGTTAAAACAGCTGTTTAAGGATGAAGTGCGGGCCTGCGGAGTAGAACTGGGACTTCCAGCCAATATGGTTTACCGTCAGCCGTTCCCAGGTCCAGGTCTTGGTGTGAGATGTCTTGGCGCGATCACACGGGATCGTCTGGAAGCCGTAAGGGAATCTGATGCTATTTTAAGGGAAGAATTTGAAAAAGCCGGTCTGGATAAAAAGGTATGGCAGTATTTTACCGTGGTGCCGGACTTTAAATCGGTGGGCGTGAAAAATAATGCGAGATGTTTTGAATACATGGTGATCCTCCGCGCCATCAATACCATCGACGCCATGAGCGCGACCATTGAGCGGGTGGATTGGGATGTGCTGCAGAAGATTACGGACAGGATTTTGGCAGAAGTGGAGAATGTGAACAGGGTTTGCTATGATATGTCTCCGAAGCCGCCGGCTACGATTGAGTTTGAATAGTAGACAGGGAGCCGGGAAGCCGCTTAAACAGCGGACTTTCCGGCTCTTTATGTGTAATATGATACTTGATTAATTCACATATAGCAAGATACAATAGGAAATGAAGAATTCCTAAAGAATGGTATCTGTTTAGGCTATAGATTGATTACAAAATATTTTAGATGTATAATATTAAATTATCAAGAGAATATCTATGCCTATATATAGACAATTTTCATTTCTCTTATGGGGAGGTTTATTAATTTGAAGAAATTGGAAAAAGTTATAGATATTAATTCTCATATAGAAAATCTAAAATGTGAGGTAAATAATGAAAATGGAAATCTCCTAGCAAAAATATCTTTTGACAATATGGGGTACGGAGATATTATTGCAATCAAGTTTAATGCTTGCGGATATAATATGTTTGGCGACGTTGTGTTCATAAATGGAAAAGATAAATTTTTACTGGTTCTTCAGGATATAAATATTCCCAGAAATGAAAGTGCAGTTAATTTAAAAGTGAAGCTACCAGAAGATGATATCAGGAAATTGGACATAGTTGAAAGTCAGATATGTTTTGCTGATGGTTCTATTGTAACATATAAAGGGGATCAATCTTTTTCTGTCCTATTAGAAGAATATGATAACTTGGCGGTAATTGCTGCATTACATAAATTATACACTGATAAAGCCAAATATAAATTTAAGAATTTTGAGCAGGGTTGGATTTGTACATGTGGACGTTTTAATACCCATGAGACGACCAAATGTACTTTGTGTGGCAAGCGCAAAGTTGAAACAGAAAAAATTTGCTCTGAAGAAGGAATGAAAAATCTTATCGAGGAATATCGGATTAGTGAAGAAAGGGATATTAAAGCAAAGGAAGAAGCAAAACAAATAGCTATTGCAATGAAGAAAGAGCAAAATATTATGAAAGTTATTGTAGTTGTAGTTTGTATTGCTTTAGCTATCATTTTTGGTATTGCTATTATTAAGGGTGGACGAGCTACTTACAGTTCTGAAGAAGAAATGAAAGATGCAGTGAAAGGATCATATACATGTTATAATATAAGTCATGGTGAGCAATATATAATAAAAATAGATGAAAATTATATTACAAAAAGGTGGGTAAATCTGGGAAGTGATTATGATAAGAATTTTCGCATAGAATCATGGAATCCCAAAAAGGGAACTATTACTGCATCATCAGGTGATTATTTTATTTTGAACAATAGTAATATCAAAGATGAAGATGGTAATAAATATGAATCTGGTGGATATTGGTCCGATAGTCAATCAAACTCATCGTCCAGCAGTTATAATTATTCAAGTTATAGTTATATAAGTGGATATACCGATTTGGACATAAACAGCCTTTATTGGGATAATAATTCAAGCTATAATGTATATACTGGTAAAGTTACCAATAATGGAAATAAGACATATTATTTTGTCACAGTAAAAGGTTCGTTCAAAGATTCATCGGGTAAGGTGTTGGATACTGATTCGTCTTATGCTGTAGGGGCAGAAGGTCTTGAACCTGGGGAATCCTCTTCATTTAGATTGTCAGTTGATTATGATTCAAGGATTAAAGAGTGTTCAGTATCTATATTAGACTTTGATTAAGTGGGGAATGGAGGTTATTCTTTCTAGGAAGCAGTTAAGTCATGGGCTTAGGTATTGCTGCTCTTATCGGTATTTTTTACAGGTACTGAATCCAAATGATATAGCGCGATCTTATGATCGAAAATAAAAACTATGTTATTATACCGTTAACGAATGGATTACATAAGAATGATTAGAGGAACTATATAATGACAGAAGAGAAATTAACAGAACTACGAAGCGGATTTGAAACCGCATATATTAACGGAACAGTTGCGTCAAATCTGGCATACAAGCCTCAGTTCATATCCAATAATTACAGAGCAGGAAAAAAAGTCCTCTCTTCTATAGAAGATGAACTCCTTATCTGTGATCATTTCCAAATCAGCGTGGCATTTATCACAATGAGTGGAATTACTCCTCTTTTGCAGACATTGAAAGAATTGGAAAAAAAGGAAATTCCAGGTGAAATTCTCACGACAAACTATCTGAACTTCAGTGAACCGTCAGCGTTGGAGAAATTGAACCGGCTTCAGAATGTTACCTTGAAAATGTATGATGTAGAGGCAGCGGATAAAGGGTTTCACACGAAAGGGTATATATTTAAAAAAGAAGAGATATATCGAATTATCATTGGCAGTTCGAATATGACAAGCGCAGCTCTCACCAGCAATCGGGAGTGGAATACTAAAATAGTTTCTACAGAACAAGGAGAAGTGGCTCAAGAAATTATGGCGGAATTCCAAGAACTTTGGAATTCTAAATACGCACTTGATTTTAATCAGTTCTATGAGAATTATAAAGAACGATATCGGATTATCAAGCGCCAGCGTGAAATTGCACGTCAGGAAGAAGTGCCTTCTATTGATAAGTTTCGCTTACATCCGAATTCTATGCAGGTTGGTTTTATCACCAATTTGAGAAAAATCATCGCATCAGGGGAAGAACGCGCATTATTGATTTCTGCTACTGGAACAGGTAAAACATATGCATCTGCATTTGCAATGAGGGAACTTGGATTCAAACGGGTATTGTTTCTGGTTCACAGAGGACAATTGGCGAGACAGACTAAAAAGTCGTATGAGAAAGTATTTGGCAAATCTGTTACAATGGGGTTAGTAGGTGCCGGATATCATGAATATGACAAAGATTATGTGTTCGCCACTGTGCAGACATTAAACAGAGATGATCACCTGAGCAGATATAAGGCCGAAGAATTTGAATGCATCATTTTAGATGAAGCCCACCACAGTTCAGCAGATACCTACCAAAAAGTTATGAGTTATTTTAAACCTAAGCTTTGGCTTGGAATGACTGCTACCCCTGATAAACGGGATGATGGTATGGAAGGGAAAAATATCTATGAGATTTTTGATTATCAAATAGCATATGAAATCCGTCTGCAGCAGGCTATGGAAGAAAACATGCTCTGCCCATTTCACTATTTTGGAATCAGCGATGTTTCTGTGGCAGAAGATAAGGAGCGGTCAAAGAAAATGGCTCCGCGTGACTTTAATCTGTTAATCAGCGATGAACGGGTGAGACACATTATAGAGCAGGCAGATTATTATGGATATAGTGGGGAGCGTGTGAAAGGACTGGTTTTCTGCAGCAGAATTGATGAATCAATAGAACTTTCTAAAAAGTTTAATGCAGCCGGATTTAAGACAATCGCATTAAACGGGGATGCATCGGAGGAGGAAAGAACAAAAGCTTTTGAGCGCCTGGCGATGAACCGTACTGATGCGACAGATGATATGCAGCCGCTGGATTATATATTTTCTGTTGAGATTCTAAATGAAGGTGTGGATATCGTTGAGGTTAATCAAGTGATTATGCTTCGTCCGACAAAATCTCCAATTGTATTTATTCAGCAGCTAGGCCGTGGCCTGAGAAAAGCCGAAGGAAAAAAATATGTTGTAATTCTTGATTTTATCGGCAATTATAATACTAACTTTATGATACCAGTTGCGTTATCCGGAGATCGCACTTACAATCAGGATACCATTCGGAAATATGTAATTAGCGGGAACAGCACAATTCCCGGAGCATCAACAGTCCATTTTGATGAAATAGCTAAAGAAAGAATATTTGAATCCATTGATAAGATTAAAGGGATGAAATCGATAATCCGGGATAGTTATATATCATTAAAGAACCGCCTTGGACGTGTGCCGTATCTTCTTGATTTCTATGAAAACGGCGAGATCGATCCATTAGTAATCATACGGGAATATAAAACTTATCAAACATTTTTAGAAAATGTTGAAAAAGAGCTTTATACAGGGAAGATTACAGGGCAGGAGTCAGTAACTTTGGAATACCTGTCAAAAACCATCCTAAGTGGTGCCAGACCCTATGAGCTTGAGATTTTAAACAGATTTCTGCACCAGGAAGTGATTTCTGTGGAACAGATGAAGATGGAATTCCGGGAAAAATATGGTTACATGATAGATCTGACTTCATTGGAGAATGCAATTCTTGTATTGCAGGGGAATTTTGTCAGTAAAGAAGAGGAGTATAGAAAGTTTTGCCATATTGATATTGTGAAATATGATGAAAATCTCACATTACAGCGGATGAAAAGTTTTGCTGAACGGTTAAGGCATATGGAGTTTTACAAGCAATTGAGAGATCTTGTTGAGGTGGGACTTCGAAGATATAAGGACAAATATCTTTCCGGAAAAACAGAAGACAGTCCGTTTGTATTATATGAAAAATATTCCAGGCGTGATGTGAGCCTTCTCATGAACTGTGGGAAAGATCTGTCTTCGATTATGTACGGCATGAAACGAATTGAGGACGATGTGTTTATTTTTGTCACTTATCACAAAGAAGGAAGTACTGATGATGAGAAAAATTATGCAGATGGGAAACCGGATTACGCAGATGCATTTGAAGATAACA
>JAGZXV010000071.1 GCA_018378255.1 Clostridiaceae bacterium
CGGCTGGGGGTGCAGACCGGAGCCTGGCAGTAGCCGTTTTCAAACAGCACTCCTTCAGCGGCGAACCGGTCCAGATTTGGTGTATCGACATAGGGATTTCCATAACAGCCTAACGTGTCATATCTCTGCTGGTCTGTTACCACCAGCAGCACGTTAGGGCGTGTATTGCTGTATTTATTCATAATTTCCTCCTTGTTGGTTCCGTTTTCGGCCGGATTTACCACCATTTTATCAGGCCGGTTATCCGGTCCCTCATTTCCACAAACTCAGGGGCAGCGATATCCCGCGGATGCGGCAGGGTGTCGGGCACGACCTCTTTAATGGAAGTTGGTTTGTTGGTAAGTACAAGAATCCGGTCGCCTAAATAGACGGCTTCTTCGATGTTATGGGTGATAAAAATTACGGTAGTCTTCGTCTGTTTACAGAGACGGACCACCTCATCTTCCAGCTTAAAGCGCAGATTGATGTCCAATTGTCCGTAAGGCTCATCCATCAAAAGCAGTTCCGGCTGTGTCGCAAAGGCCCGGGCAATGACCACACGCTGCAGCATGCTGGCCGAAAGCTGTTTTGGATAATAATCGGCAAACTTAGTCAAACCTACCAACTCCAGCGCATCGTCCACCTTTTTTTCAATCTCATGATATGCCTTTTTGAGTTCCAGGCCGAACCGCACATTCTGCCGGACCGTGAGCCATTCCATAGCCGAGTACTCCTGGAATATGTATGCAATATTGTGTCTGCGAAGATCGATCTGTTCTCCTTTAAACAGGATTTCACCGGCTGTTGGCTCATACAAATGAGTCAGGCTGTTGAGAAATGTGGTTTTACCGCAGCCCGTAGGCCCCACAATGCAGAGAAACTCACCGTCATACACATCGAAGGACACATCATTTAAAACAAGCAGATCACCGAATTTTTTTGTCAGGTGGGTAACCTGAACCTTTATATTATTTTCCACCATATTCCTCCTTTCCCAGCCCTCACTTTTCATGGCTGTTTTTATTCATGTATTCGGTTATTTCTTTTCGCAGCCGGAGGAATTCCGGGTCAATTAAGTTTCTCGGTCTTGGCAGGGTGATTTTATATTCTTCCGATACCCGGCCGGGGCAGTCGGTGAGCAGGATGATCCGGTCGGCCAGATAGAGCGCCTCCTCAATGTTGTTGGTGACAAATACAACGGTACGCTTCTCATTTTCCCAGATATTTTCCAGCGATTCCTGCATCATATACCGGGTCTGCGCATCCAGATGGCCAAAGGGCTCGTCCATTAAAAGCACATCCGGGTCGCAGCAATAGGCCCGGGCGATTCCCACACGCTGCTTCATTCCGCCTGACAGCTGCACCGGATAGCTGTTCTCGAAACCGGTTAATCCCACCAGATCGATAAATTTCTGAACGCTGGTCTCCCGCTCCTTTTTATCCACATTTCTGACCTTCTGGCTGAAGCCCACATTACCTTTTACGGTCATCCAGGGAAACAAAGCCATGGTCTGATATACCACCGCACGGGAAGGGGCCGGAGAATCAACCGCTCTGCCGTTGTGTTCTATAGAACCTTCCGTACACGGTTCCAAACCGGCCAGCATATAGAGAAGGGTTGTTTTACCACATTGGCCGGGGCCGAAAATTACCAAAAATTCATTTTCATGTACATCGAAAGTCAGGTCCTTTAAAACTTCAAACTCACCTTTGGGCGACCGGAAGGTTTTGGAAACACGCTTGCAGGACATTTTCAGCCTCCCTGATTGTTCCATCTCAGGCACCTCCCTTCTAAATATCTCATGCCGTTGGCCAGAAGGAAGCCGACAATCCCGATTGCCAGCATTCCGGCAATCATCTGTGTCATGTCATTGACTCCCTGGCCGGCAATAATGATCCAGCCAACCCCTTCCGTAGCGCAGACCATCTCCGCCGCGAGCATGGTCATCCAGGAATTGGACAGGGCCACCTGGGCGCCGGAAAAAATGGATGGAACCGCGGAGGGAACCACGATTTCAAAAAACACCTGTGAGTTACCTGCGCCCAGCATCTTTGCAGCTCCGATCAGCTGTTTATCCACATGTACCGCTCCTGCATAGGCGTTCAGGGTAAAGGGGACGAAAGCTGCGATGAAAATAAGAAAATATTTGTATTTCTCACCAATGCCAAACCAGAGGATAGCGAGCGGAATCCAGGCCAGAGGGGCAATAGGCCGAAGCAGATTGAAAATCGGCATGACGATGGCCCGCACATAGGAGAACCAGCCCATAGTCAGCCCTATGATCACCCCGGCCACGCAGGCCAGGCAGAATCCGACCAGCACGCGGCTTAAACTCCAGAGCACATGACCGACAATGGTATAATAATTTCCCACTCTATGAAACAGCATATGGCAGAAATTCCGGACAACAGCCGTTGGCGTGGGAAATGGTATCTGTGAGTCGCTGAAATAAACCGCAGTCTGCCAAAGGCACAGCAGAATGAGAAATGCTGCCGCGCCATAGGCGGCTGATTTCAGCTTTATATTAGACTTCTGCATTATACGTCTCCTTTCACAAGCCTGCTTTCCAGGAAATCGAGCACAGCCGACAATACCGTGCCGATGATCCCGATGACCACCATGCCGACGATGATCAGGTCGGCGCGGCAGAGCAGGCGGCCTAACTGAATCATGTAACCCAGACCGCTGTCGGAACCCAGCATCTCAGCAGCCACCAGAGAGCCCCAGGAAGAATTTAAAGAAACCTTTAAACCGGTGAAGATATACGGCAGGCCGGAAGGTAGGGCAACTTTAAACAGCAGGCGCAGTTTCGATGCGCCGAAGGTCCGGCCTACCCAGATATGTACCTTTTTTGTCGCCTTGATGCCGGTATAGGAATTGACCACACAGGGGATGAAGGCCGACAAAAACACGATTGCCGCTTTGGCAACCACTCCGATTCCCAGCACGATGATCATAATGGGAATCCAGGCGATCGGCGGAATATTGCGGATAAAATCGAATACGGGCTTGAGAGCCATATCCATGGGCTCCCACCAGGCCATGATGATACCTAAGGGAACGCCGATCACCGCGCCAAAGCAAAAGCCAAGCAATGATACCTTCAGGCTGGCTATGATGTGCCTGGGCAGAGTGGAACCATCAGGCCGCTTAACCGTCCATTTCTGAATCCCTGTCTCCAACGCCTTTAATGGTGAAGGCAAAAACGTGGATGGGGCCAGCTCCCACACCTCGGTGATGAGATACCAGATCAGAAAAAATGCCAGAAGGGAACAAACAGATATTATCTTCAGGCGAAATGTAAAATTTCGTTTTTGCATTGCTGTCATAATCAGTCACATCTCCAATCAGGAATCATTTTTTATATTCAGCAGCATAGGCCAGAAGGGCCTCTGAAATGATGGTGTTATCCATATTCGCATAGACCTTTTCCATATCTTCTTCTGATATGTTGCCCACTGTTGCATAGAATTCAGCCAGCATCTTAAAGGATGAAGTATAATCGATGGAAGTGAGATCGTCGTATGTGAAGAATGGGCGTTCAAGAACCTGATGTTCAATGGTGTTGGCGTCCGCTGTCTGCCCGTTAATCTCATACCATTCCATCATGGTGTCCATTAAAACCTTATCGTCCTGGAAGGCGTCTGCTGCGCGCAGGAGCTGTACGCAAAGAGCGACTAAAGCGTCATGTTTACTCTCATCTTCAAATACTTCACGGGAACAGAGAATGTTGTCGTAGTACGGACAGTTCAGATTATTCATACTGCAGGCCACAAGATACTGTTCCGGGTCGTAGCTGTCGGCTGTGGGGTAACTGGTCTTTGCAAAATCCGACTGTCCGGATACGAAAGCCTGGTATGCGGCCGTGTCATCCATATTTACCAGGGTCACGTCGTCTTCCGTTAAGCCCAGGACATTCAGATACATGTCCACTAATATCTGAGCGGCTGTGCCAATGGGGAGAAGGAATGATTTGTCTTTTACCGTCTCAGGCGTGCCGTAGATGCCGGGGTAATCAGGATTGAAGCCTTTTACAGCAGCCACATCGCTGTCCGCGCGGATCATGAACTGCTGACCGGCTCCGGAATCCGTATGGGAGAATAAATAAACCGCGTCGTAGACGCTGCAGGAAGAGATGCCGGCTGCTCCGATGGTAAACACATCGACCAGGCCGGAACCGAGGGCTTCATTGATGCCGCTGCCCTGCATAAAGGTGGAAATATCCAGTTTAAAGCCGTTTTCAACATCCCAGCCCATTTTCTGAATGTAGTACATTGGGATGGAAAGCTGCTGGGCAAGAGTTGATACACGCAGTGTCACCAGTTCTTCGGACGCTCCGGCTTTCGCGCCGGTATCCTTTCCGGCTCCGCCTGAGGTCCCGGCGGCCGCTTCACTGGCCTGTGTGCCGCTGTTTGCGGCGTCAGGCTTGGGGGTCTTTGCACAGCCGGCGACAGAACAGATGAACATGGTAGTGATGAGAAGAGATGCTAAGATTTTTTTCATTGTAACCTCCATTTCTTTCCGGATTCATTCCGGTGTCCATAAACAGATAACAGATCGGTAGAAACTTCTTTGTTGCCGTGTAACGTTACATATCAATCATATAGAGTTCCCGCTTTTGGAACAATCACTTATTTGACTCTTATTTTATCTATTTTGACAAAAATCCAAAGGTGAGAGGATTTTGGATGAAAAAATTTGCATTTTCTTGATTTATTTGGAAAATTTTGTAAACTATATATAAAATCATTGAAATAACTGTATATTATTTGTATATTTATTACATAAAGAGAATTGCCGTACAGAGTGTAAATCCAGGAAATGTTCTTCCTCCACAAATAACCGGACCAGCAGGAAGGAAAATGAAACATGCAGATAAGTATTAAAAAAGTTCTGAATCTATCGCTTGCCCTTGTTCTGGCGCTGCTGACTGCCATGCTGACTTATATGGTCACTCAGTTTTATGTGAGATCCACATTTGAAACACTGGGGAGAGCCAACACGGAGCGGCTGCAGCTGGTCTCACAGAAGGCGGACGCCTTAGTGACCGGTTCCGAGGCTGTGGCAAGACTGCTGTATCAGGATGAGAACATTCTCGGCACAATTTTAAGCAACACCGTAACCCCGCAGAATACGGCCGCTTTATCGGCCGATATTGACCTTCTCTGCACCAAATACTACAGCGCTTTCCAACAGTTTGATTTAACCTTTGATGTGGTATGTTTCGGTGAAAACGGGTTTCAATATTCCAGCTGCGGTTATTCCGACAGCGAATTTAAACAGCTCAGTTCCTATTCATGGTTCACAAAGCAGAAGGCCATGGGCGCTGTTGATTACTCCGTTACGAATTTTGTGCCCTTTCCCAAAGACGGAGGAAAGACATACTGCTATGCCATTGTGCGGAATATCTACCAGGTGAGGGGAAATTATGCGGGGTCTATCATCGTCTTTGTGAAGGAAGACGTTTTTAAATCAGTTTATAAAAATCTGATGCAGGAAAACTCCACTTTTTATCTGCTCAATGAATATTCCACTGTCATTTCCTCCAGTGATTCCAGCCAGACGGGCACCTCTCCAGAGGCAATCCGGGACTATCTGTTCGTCCGCGGGAAAGAATCTTATGTTACATATACAAATGACGCCGGCATGGATTCCTTCTGCGCCAAGTACACGTCTCCTGTCACCGGCTGGACCATGTTTGAACAGATTCCTTTAGATGACGTTATGGCTCCGATTCAAAAAGCCTGCTGTATGATTGCCGCAATCGCAGCTGTGCTCTGTCTGCTGTCCGTATTTGTGTTGTCCGTTGTATCAGAATCCATATCCAGACCGATCCGGATTATATGCGGGGAAATGGAATCTTCCATCAGCAGGCAGTTCGCCCATTTACAGATTCAGACGAAGATATCGGAGATCAGAAGCATTGGCATTTCCTATAATCATCTGTGCGATGAAATCAGCAAGCTTTTATGTGATGTGCGGGATGCGGAAAAGCAGGTGAATGATGCAAAATTTAATTTTTTGAAAGCGCAGATTAATCCTCATTTTCTGTATAATACCCTGTTTTCAGTGAAATGCACCATCTCGATGAATAAACCGGAACACGCGTGTGAGATGCTGACACTTTTGATTTCCATACTGCAGAATTCTGTCAGTTCCAATAAAAGCGATAATACACTGCTGGAAGAAACGATCATAATCGGACAGTATGTGCGCCTTCAAAACCTGCGTTATGACGATAAGGTCCATTTTCGCATGGATCTGCCAAAGGAACTGATGGAGTTGACAATTCCCAGATTTCTGATTCAGCCGCTGGTTGAAAATGTATTTCTCCATGCAATTCCTCTGACCGGGGAAGCCATAGAGCTGATGATCCGTTTTCGGGGTGATGAAAAGATTATTTCGATAGAAGTATGTGATACGGGAATCGGGTTTACACAGGAAGACCTGGAACGGGTGTTAGAACAGCCCTCAGGCGCATCCTTCCATATCGGCCTGAAAAATATCCAGGACCGGATTCAATTGCTCTATGGCCCTGACTTTGGGCTGTATGCAGGAAAGGATGAGCAGTATCACACGGTCATGGTACTCAGGATGCCGGGACAGAAAGGGGACGACAGCATTGATTCGAATATTAATAGTTGACGATGAACATCCGATCCGGGAATGGCTGGTGCATATCATCCGCTCCAACCGTCCGGAATTTTATGTTGACAGCGCAGTAAATGGTCTCGTTGCGCTTGAAAAGTGCAGAGAGATACCCTTTGATCTTCTGATCATGGATATCCGAATGCCTCATATGGACGGTCTGGAAGTGCTGCAGGCCCTGTCAAAGGAATGTCCGGGAGCGGGCGCGATTATGCTGAGCAGCTATGACGATTATAATTACGTCAGGGACGCGTTTAAACATCAGGCTGTAGACTATCTGCTGAAGACCGAAATCAATGATGAAAGACTTCTGGCTGCAATTGACCATTACTGCTCACAGAAAACTGCGGACAGGAATTTAAATCTGCTGGTATCAAAGCTGCGGAACGCGCTGCAGGAAACGGCTGATTCCGGCAGGGATTTTTTAGACGAGCTTTCCCAACACGGGAATTTAGAACCTCAGGGAGCTTACTTCTGCTTCCTTGTCAAGGAGCAGGCGGATGGCAGCCGTTTTAAGCCCAGCCTCACCCTGACTGAAAAAACTGTGCTCCGCTTCTGTCTGCCTGTGGATGAAAGCATATTCATGGGATGCGTGGAACTGCTGACACAGCCCAGCCTGCTGACGCTGATGCAGACGCAGAGTGTGTATTTGAAAAAACTTAACAGCTATAACAGGCTTTCTCTCCTGCTGTACAGTGATATCCTGCATGATGTCAGCCTTCTGCCGGACGCCCTGAAAAATCTCCATACGTTTCGTGAGCTGGATTTCTATGGCGTGCAGTTTTGCAGACCTGAGCCCTTTGAAAACCTTATGGAATTGCGGCTGAATGAACGGTATCTTGAAATGATTGAACTGCTGCGGTCTCATAAACAGGAAGAAGTCCTGGCAAAAGCAGAGGAACTTCTCAAATTTGCAGAACATGTCCAGTATCCCGATGTGGACGGATTAAAGCTTCTCAGCATTAAACTCTGTGAATCCGCGTATTTAAACAGCTATAATATTGATTTGATGGAATATCACAACTATTTCAGCCGGTTATCCGCAAAAGTGTTTTCTTCTGGCAGTATCCGGCAGCTGCATGAGATTTTGATAAAGAGTCTCAGTTCATTATATTCCCGAAATGATCAGAACGCTTCCATATTATCATCCCGGATCGCCCACGCTGTTTCTTTTGTGGAGGCTCATTATATGGATGATCTTTCTCTAGTCAGCGTTGCCCGGGATCTGCATATCAATCCGGAGTATTTATCACGTACCTTTAAGCAGCAGGTTGGGATCAATTTCAGCACCTATTTAAACAACATCCGGCTTCAGCATGCGCTGGAACTGTTAAAACAGACGGATTACCGGGTGGCAGAGATTGCGGCGAGAACGGGATTTCAGAGCCCGGCCTATTTTTCCAAATGTTTTAAGGCGGCCTTTGGATTGTCACCGCAGCAGTGGAAAGCCTCTAAGTCCGGGGAAAATTAAAGTCCGGCCCGCCGTTTATGAAACGGCGGGCCGGATAAAACTGCAGTTACCGGCATTTATGCATTTGCAATGGTATAGATGGAACGGACATCTTCATATTCCAGCTTCATATAATTTCCGACCGTATCTCTTCCGCCGAAAAACATGCATTTATCCGTCAGCATTTGAATCTCCTCTTCCTCAAGCTTTCTTCCCAAAAGCTGGGGGATGCTGACCGGCATTCCCCATTCTTTAAAATACTGTTCCGTCCTTTCAATGCCTGCTAACGCCGTTTCCTGTTCACTGCCCTCCGAAATTCCCAGCACTGCTTTTGCATACCGGGCAAACCGGCTCAAATTGCGCTGATAAACGTATCTTGCCCAGGTCCCCCACATGGCGGTTATGGTTGCCGCATGCGTTTTCTCAAACATCCCGGACAGCTCATGGCCCATATTATGGGTTCCCCAGTCAAAGGGGCCTCCCAGCCCGCAGTACATATAAGCGGACGTGCCTGCCCACATCAGTTCCGACGCGGAACTGTAATCCGTCTCATTCAGAAACCTATGGCTGAGCTGGTAGAGAACCCGCATCATTCCTTCCGAACACTGATCTGAAATCATATTCTCCCCTTGCTGGGTAAAATACCGTTCGAAAACATGCGACAGAATATCCGATATGGTACACGCCTTTTGAAATTTAGGCAGCGTATACAGAATTTCCGGGTTCATAAAGGCATAATCAGCCCGGCTGGCCTCGCAATACAGGCTCCGCTTTAATTTTCCTTCTTCTTTCATCACAACAGAAGAGGGATTTGTTTCGCTTCCGGTGGCTGCCGTGGTCAAAACCACTGCCATTTTCAAAGCTTTGTCCGGTTTGAATTTTCCTTCATAGCAATCCCAGATATCCACATCCGGATTGGCCGCGCCGACACAGACCGCCTTGGCCGAATCGATTGCACTGCCTCCCCCGATTGCGGTCACACAATCAATTCCGTGCCGGATGCATTTCTCAATGCCTTCCCGTATGACGGACAGACTCGTATTCGGCACAACGCCGCCATGTAAAAAGACCTGTATTCCTTCCTCTGTCAGATATCCCTGTACCCGGTCCAAAAGCCCCAGCTTTTCTGCAGCGCTGTCGTAGTGAATGAGGACACTGGTAACCCCTTCTGATTTTAATTGACGTCCGATTGACGTTTCCGCATCTTTACCGAAAATAATTTTTGTCGTAAATTGCAGCTCAAATCCGTTCATATCAGTCTTCTCCTCCCAGCGCCAGTTTTTCTCCCTCACAGATCGCGGGAGTGAATGCCACTCCCACTCCCAGACGGTCCGCCCCCATATCCACAAAGGCTTTTGCTGTCTCATAATCGCTCATTCCTCCTGACGGCTTCACTTTGATCCGCCCGGCGGCAGTTTCCAGCATGGTCTTAACGCTCTCTTTGGTCGCTCCGCCCCCTAAAAATCCGGTAGAAGTTTTAACGAAATCCGCCCCGCATTCAATGCATACTTCTGTTGCCTTTCTGATCTCATCCTGGGTCAGCTGGCTGGTCTCAAAAATAACCTTTACCCCAACCCCATATGGATGGGCACAGTCTGTCACCGCCTTTATCTCCTCTGCAACCCGGCCCCATTCACCTGATTTGGCCAGGCCAAAGTTCATCACCATGTCGATTTCAACCACACCGGTCTTCGCATACAGTTCGGCCAGCGCTGCTTTTGCCTCCACTCCGGCGGCTCCATGCGGGAAATCGAGCACACAGCTGACCTGGGTATCCGTACCTTCACACATCTTTTTTGCCAATTCAATATCGCACGGGCGGACACAAACTGTCTTTGCATGGTAATCGATTCCCATCTGTATTCCCGCCTTTGCCTCCTCCTGGGTAAATTCCGGTTTTAATACTGCATGATCCAAATAACGGCCAATCCTCATTTTCTCTTCTCCTTAATTTCTGATAGTTACCACCATTTTATCTGTTCGGTGATATAGGTTCTCAATGATACAAACTCCGGTTCCGCAAAATTTCTCGGTCTCGGCAGATCCACCTTTACCTCTTCCTTGATTTTTGCCGGTTTATTGGTCAGAATCAACACCCGTTCCGCCAGATATACCGCCTCTTCAATATTGTGGGTGATAAAAACCACCGTACTTCCTGTCTCCTTCCACAGCCTTATCACCTCATCCTCCAGATAATATCTGAGTTTAATATCCATCTGGGCATAGGGTTCATCCATCAGCAGCAGATCCGGATTCATCGCAAATGCCCTGCCGATGATGATTCTCTGCTCGGAACTGACGGACAGCTGGTGGGGATAATGTTTCCTGAACGGTTCCAGCCCCATCAGCTGAAGGATGTGGTTTACCCGTTCTTTTATCTCGGCCCTGCCCATCTTTTTTAATTCCAAACCGAAAGCAATGTTCTCCTCCACCGTGAGCCAGGGATAGGCGGAGGGCTCCTGAAACACAAACGCCAGATTATGTACCTTGGGGTCCGCCGGAACCCCATCGATTAAAAGCTGCCCTGACGTGGGCTCATACAGCTTTGTCAACAGGTTTAAAAATGTGGTCTTTCCGCATCCCGTAGGCCCTACCACACATACAAGCTCTCCTTTTTTAATTTGAAAGGAGATATCATCCAGAACCAGTAAATCGTCAAATTTTTTAGTCAGGTTCCTGACCTCAACTTTAATCTCTCTTTTATCCATCTCTTCCATCACTTGCCGCTCCTTTGCCCGCTCATAACGCCAAATCCGTATTTGCCGCTATCTCCTGACGCAGTTCCATAAAATAGGGATCCACAAAATCCCTGGGCCGCGGCAGATTGACTTCGTAAATTTTCTTCACGGTGGCAGGACATCCGCTTAACAGCAGAATCCGGTCTCCCAGGTAAACAGCTTCTTCAATATTATTGGTAACGAAAACCACTGTCCGCTTATCCATTTCCCATAATCTGTTGATTTCTTCTTCCATCGCATACCGGGTCTGTGCATCCAGTGCTCCAAACGGTTCATCCATCAGTAAAATCTGCGGATCACTGGCATAAGCTCTGGCAATTCCCACCCGCTGTTTCATCCCGCCCGACAGTTGTGAAGGATAGTGGTTTTCAAAGCCTTTCAGACCTACCAGTTCAATATATTTCTGCGCCCGTTTTTGCCTGTCTTCCTTTTTCATCCCCGCAAATTTAAGTCCCAGCTCTACATTCTGCATCACGGTTTTCCAGGGCATCAACCCTGTTTTCTGAAACACCATCCCAATCTTTGGATCAGGTTTACTGTGCACATTTCCGTCAAAGAAAACAGTTCCTCCTGTCGGGCTGTCTAACCCGTCCATGATGTTGAGCAGCACCGACTTTCCGCAGTGCCCTGGTCCCAGCAATACCAGAAATTCGTTGTCGTATACGTCTAAAGACACATCTTTTACTGCTTCAAACTCCTCTTTTCCCGTATAAAACACTTTGTTAATATTTCTTAAACTCAGCCTTACCTTTTTTTCATCCATGGACAAGCCATCCTTTCGATCACTTCAAATAATACAGCGAGCATTGCCCCTACGATGCCAATGGCTATCATCGCAACCAAAACCAGCGGAGTATCCGCACTGTCCATCCCCCTGCTGATTAAAAAGCCGACGCCGGAACTGGCGCCCAGCATTTCCGCTGCAACTACCACCATCCACGCGGAACTGGTAGATGTCCTCATGCCTGCAAATATGGCAGGAGTTATGGATGGCATGGCCACTTCCCACAAAAGCTGTCTTTCATTGGCATTGAATGATTTTGCCACGTCCAGATACAAACGCTCCACATTCTGCATGCCTGCCTGGGTATTGACAACCACGGGAATAAATGCGCCGATAAACACAATTAAGATTTTGGGCATCTCGCTGATCCCGAAACAGATCGTAATGAGAGGGATCCAGGCAAGGGGCGGGATCGGGCGCAGCATTGTGAATACGGAACCGAACAGGGCGTTGCAGGTTTTATTCCATCCGGTCACCACGCCGAATGCCACGCCCGTAACCCAGGCGATAGCCAGTGCGGTCCCTACTCTCCTAAGACTGGCCAAAACATGCTGCAGCAGGTTCAGTTTCTTAATCGGCTTTGAAAATGTCAGCAGAAACCTTTCCCAGGTTTCCGCCGGACTGGGAATCATCGCCGGATAATTTGCCGAAACGAACAGCCAGATTCCCGCAAGAAACAGCAGAGAAAGGATTGTGACAACCAGTTTTTTTATATTCATCTTTTTATCCATGATCAGATTTCCTCCATGCTAAGACTTTATTTTCAGCAGCAGTCAAAAATCCGTTGAATAAAGCGCCCACCGCCCCAATTACCAGCATGCCCAGGATAATAATATCCGGCCTTCCAAATGATCTTCCGGTTAAAATCATATACCCCAGACCGGAACTGGCTGAAAGCATCTCAGCGGCAACCAGGGTTGACCAGGAATTGCCGAGCGCAATCCTCACGCCTGCAAATACCATAGGCAGGGATGCCGGAATGCCAACCCTGTAAAAGATAGTAAATTTAGACGCGCCGCAGGTTTTTGCAACATTAATCAAAACCGGGCTGGCCTGCTTAACTCCTGTATAGGAATTGATCACACATGGTATAAATGCCGAAAAGAATATAATGAACGCCTTTGCCTTCAAACCGATCCCCAGCCACAAAATTGTGAGCGGAATCCAGGAGATCGGAGGGATCGGGCGTATGATCTCGAAGATCGGCCTGACAAATAAGTCGATATCTTCATACCATGCCATCAGCCATCCCAAAGGGATTCCAACTATAACAGCAAGGCTCAAACCGGTCAGAGACAGCTTCAGGCTTGCCAGGATATTGGTCTGCAGCAATGAACCATCCGGGCTTTTATCATGGAGTTTGATAAAAAACAGGCGGATTACTTCCGTAGGTTTGGATAAAATATTGGAACTTATGATCTGAAAATCTAAAAGGAGCTGCCAAATAAGGAAAAAACCGCAGATGCCGGCAACCGTCAAGAGAGTGTATTTGACTGCGTCCCTTTTCTGTTTACGAACTGTGTCATTTGTCATAGCATACCTGCCTTCCGCTCATACCGCTTATCCCTATTTTCGATTTTTGATTTCCTGCTCCACCGCTTCTGCGATAGAACTGTCGACCATCCGGTTATCCAAGAGGAAATTGCGGTCTTCCTGAGTATATTTATCCTGGTCTACAAAGAAATCAAACGTCTCAAATAAGTCGGTTTCCACCTGGTTTAATTTTCTTTTTGTATAGGTCCCCCTGGGATCATCCATTTCGTTTTTAAACATGGCAATGCTCTCTTCCAAAGTGGGTACGAATAAAATGGATACCGCATAAGCTGCGTCTTCCTTTGTGCAGAGCACGCCTTCGTCACTGCATACTTCCATATAATAATCTGCGGCCTCTTCCGGATTGGCCAGACACCACTCTGCCGAACGGTAGTATAATTCATATGCCTTTGTGATCAGATCTTTTTTATTCCCGATGGCGTCAGATGTCGCGCAGACGTTGCAGACAATAATGTCTCCGTTGGCATCCAGGCCGCCCACCTTTTTATAGCCTTCATGTTCCGCAGCCAGCGCCAGGGTTGACCACTCTCCGCACCCGTCTCCCTCACCTGCTTTAAAACCGGCAAGCGCTGAGCTGACATCCATATTAACAATCGTGACCTGGTCATTGTCCACTCCCACCTTTTCCAGTGTGGAAAACAAGATCTTATGTAATGTAGTTCCAACGGGAAGAAGCCACGTAGTCCCTTTCCAGTCTTCCGGCGTTCCGTAAATCTCTTCATATCCATCAACATGGCCTTTACCCGACTGGTAAATTGGCGAATCTTCCCTTACATAGAGATTTAACCCCGCATCGTAGGTCGCTGTTCCAATACATTTCACCCCATAGGCCAGCGCACCAACAATGGTACCCGGACCTCCGGTCGATGAAAAATCCCAGCTGCTGCTGGCTTCCATCATAGCCGGACCATTGGAAAATGTTACGTATTCCAGATCGATGTTTAATTCATCAAACCACCCCTTTTGATCCGCCACATAGATCGGCAGCGCATGTTGTACCCCCACAAAATATCCCACACGCAGCGTAGTCCGTTCCGGCATGGGCTCAATTCCAAATTCCGTATTCTCTTCACTGCTGCTTTGAACCGGCTGTTTTGCCGCTTCTGCAGGCTCTTTGTCATTCCCTTTAACCGGGCTGTTGCACCCTGTTAATAAGACCGTCATGGCAATCCCCAATACCAATGCTCTCTTTCTCATTTTTCTTCTCCTTTTTTGTTCCAAATTTTTGGATATTATTTTTACGGTTTTTCGTTCTTTTTTGTGACTTTCATAAGCTTTCCTCGTTATATTCTCATAATATCATCCAAATTCCAAATTATCAATCCTTTTTTATCCAAATTATTTGGATTTTTTTTGTCATTTAATTGACAAAGCTTCTGATTTCAATTATACTATCCGTATATATTAGTAAATATTTCCAATTTTAACCAAAAGGAGTCCATCCATGCGTACTACACTTTACGAAATCGCACAAACAGCAGGCGTTTCGATCTCCACGGTTTCCCGGGTTCTTAATAATGACAAGCAAAAACCGGCAAGCCCTGTAACCGCTGAAAAAGTATTGCGGATAGCGAGGGAACTCGGTTATATCAACGACACCGCCGTTTCGAAAAACCAGACTAAATCTCTTGTATGTA
The DNA here is from genome assembly GCA_018378255.1 of Clostridiaceae bacterium. Taxonomy (GTDB): domain Bacteria; phylum Bacillota; class Clostridia; order Lachnospirales; family Lachnospiraceae; genus CHH4-2. Next base: position 14,792 of record JAGZXV010000071.1, read on the forward strand.
TTCTGGTCTCTCCCTCCGACAGCTTTAACAATTATTTTTTCTCACAAATTTTGATGGGGATTCAGGAAGAATCAAAAAGACTTGGATATGAGTTGAAACAGACGATATCGACCTCTACCGCAGATATTTATCCGATCCTCGACAATTTGAGCGGTCAGGATTTTGACGGCATCATACTTCTGGGCAGACTGACCCGGGATATCATGGACCGTTTCAAACAATTGACGGCAAATATCATATATGCCGGCCTTAATTCACCCCAGGCCAAAATCGATGAAATCATCTGTGACGCTTATACTGCCGCCGCCTGTGCCACAGAATACCTGATCGACTGCGGATTTAAGACCATCGGCTTTATCGGAACGATCCCATCTGAAGGAACCGACATCATCAACGAACACCGGTTTAAAGCATTCTGCGATACACTGGCCGCCCACTCCTTTCCGCTGGACATGGCCTGCTGCCGGAATATCATGCTGACTGCAGACCACGCTTATGCGGCAGTCAAGGATCTGATTTCCTGCCAAAAGCTTCCGGAAGGAATTATCTGCGCCGACGATTATCCCGCCATCGGCGCAATCAGCGCGCTGCACGACTATGGCTACAAGATTCCCCAGGATATATCAATCATCGGATTAGCCGATATCGATATCGCCCAGTTCATTTCCCCCCGTCTGACGACTGTGCGGGTTGTTAAAAGAGAGCTGGGGGAATTTGCAGTAAAAATATTAGACGACCGTATCGCCGGGCGGCATACTTGCCCGGTCCGGGTGGAATTCCCCTGTGAACTCATCATCAGAGAAAGCTCTGCCCCATGCAAAAAAGTCTGACAGACAAAAGGAACCCGCAAAAATCTGTGGGTTCCTCTCTTATGAAACAAATATTCTTCAGGCTGCGTTCTTTAATATGCAGCCCTCACCGCAAAAGCATTCTTTGTATTTCCCGCGTAAAAACAGGTCTTGCTTTCCAGCGTGCCGTTTTTTTCTATTTTCTCAAAGTCCAGCCGGATGGGCGTTCCGGGTATATCCGGCAGATATAATTTTCCGTTCTTTTCCTCAGGTTTGATGAGGAGGCAGTCTCCAATCGGTTCCGTCATCGGCTCATGGTTTTCCAGAAGTTCATCTTCATCATACAGAGCACCGTAAGCGGCGTTCAGCCATACGGTTCCTCCTGATGAAAAACGCAGACCGCGTTCCCTTGCCAGACGGCGTATTTTAATCAGATCATACATTCTGCTCATTCTCCCCACCAAAGGCATCAAATGATCCACCCCTTTTTCAGCGTAAGTTTCAAATGCATAATAATTCCGCATGGATTCTCCATATCCTATTTTCATATTGATATCTCTGTCCTTTAATGACTTGATGGCATTCATATCATGGGAATGAACCGGTTCCTCAAACCAGGCCGGATTGTAAGGACGGATCAGGCCGGCAAATTCCAGCGCCTCTTCCACACCCCATACCTGATTGGCGTCCACGGCAATTTCAATCTCATCCCCTACGGCTCTGCGCACCTTCTCCATGCGTATCAGATCCCGTTTCATATTGTGCCCCCAGTCGCTGCCGACTTTGAATTTAATGGTCCGGTACCCTTCATCCACATAGCGCAGCATGTCCTCCACCAGTTCTTCATCCGATTCCAGGAGGGAACCTCCCCCTTTATAAGCTGCCGCCCAATCCTTCCCGGCTCCCAGGAAACGGTGCAGGGGCATTCCCCGGCGTCTGGCCATAAGATCCAGCATGATCATATCCAGCTGTCCCAAATCCACTATCTGACCGCTTTGAAACCCGAAATTGCGCAGCTTCCAGTAAATGCTTTCATACCATTCCTGATATGTCTTTTCCTCTCCGGTCAAAATCAAAGGCAGAATATTTTCTACCATCCCTTTTGAGCAGAATGTTTCCCCGCAAAAGCCTTCCGTATCATAGATCTGAATCCACGCCTGCAAAGGAGCGAAGCTGCCAAAACCTCCGGTGGCATCTCTCCACGGCTTTTTCACCGGAATTGGATTAAAATTGTAATAAACAGCCTTTGAAAACGCTATTTTTGTATTTTTATCAAAATCAAACATGCCATTATCTCCTTTCATTTTCTGACCTGATCCATGATTTCCAGGGTCATCACCGAATACTGATTATGTTCCCCGGCTGTTAAGCCGTTTTCGATCAGCCTTACCCATTCTTCGATTTCGTATATCATATTTTTTTCGTTTTTATCTATATGGATCTCTTCTTTTTCTCCGTTATTATAGACGATGAATATTTTACATGGATTTTGTACCGCATCGATGACCATACACCCGGCTTCCCCCTGAATCTGGCTTGGAATCTGGCTGTTTGATATTTTAGAATAGGTCATCTCCGCCTGCATGCCCTCATACCGGGCCAGAATTGTTCCTAAACCGTCTATTCCATTTTTAAGCAGGACCGCTTCTCCATAGACGGATTTGGGACGGCCGAATAATTTCACCATTGGGTGAATACAGTAAACTCCGATATCCATCAGCGCGCCGTTGGACAATTCCGGGTTAAATGCATTTTCTATGATCCCGTTTTTAAAATTATCATACCGGGAGGAATACTTGCAGAATTGAAAACTGGCCCGCCTGATTGTCCCCAGCTTCCCCAAATTCTCCGATATGGCAAAGAAACCCGGATCAAATACGGATCTCATGGCTTCTAAAAGCACAACCTGTTTTTTCTGTGCCAAATCCAGCATGGCCTTTAATTCCCTGCTGTTGCTGGCAATCGTTTTTTCGCACAGCACATGTTTTCCGTGCTCCATCATAAGCATGGCCTGTTCACAGTGCAGACTGTTGGGGCTGGCGATATAAACCCCGTCAATATCTTCTGAACAGGCCAGTTTCTCTAAATCCGTAAAATACGTTTTTGCCCCAAATTTTCCGGCAAATGACCTGGCCTTGTCCTCTGACCTGGAATAGGCAGCCCCATATTCCAGACCGCTGCATCCTTTTGCTGCTTCCACAAACCATTCAGTAATAAAATTCGTTCCAATTGTTGCAAAGCGTACCATCACCATTCCTCCATAGATTATTCTCAGCTCATACTCCGATCATATCACAAATTTGCTGAAAGGTCACCGGTTGAAATTTACCGCCATCTGTCGGAAGAATGTTGAAATTATACGGCAATCGAGATAAAATCATATTAAAAGCAGGAAGGGAGGTCCTCTATGCGACCGCTGGGCCCCGGTGTGGAAAAATATTCTGAACTCTATCTGTATACCCCCTGTCTCCAGGCGAAAAAAGCATATTTTTATACGCTCTGCGCAGGGCATTATTTTTGTAAGGAAAATTATTATATCAGCCGCAACAATTATGACAGCTTTTTAATCATTTACGTAAAGAAAGGCCAGGGATATCTGGAACTGGATGGGGTCACCCATCCGTTTAAGGAAGGCCAGGCAGTTTTTATTGACTGCTATGATCCTCATACCTACTATACTCTGACCGGCATGGAAATTTTATGGATCCATTTCGATGGAAGCACCTCCTGCCCCTACTCAGAAATCATACTGGAAAACTGCGGCAATGTGATAACGCTGAAAGATCCGCTGCGATTTGAGGATCTGATGAAAAAAATCCTTCTGGTGTTTAAGGGAAAAAACGTGAGGGAAGCGCTGATTTCCAAATACATTCTTCAGCTTCTGACGGATCTGATCCTCAGTACGGATACCAGCTACGCGGATTTAAAACATTCCGCCATCATCGATGATATCGTATTCTATATCAATGAAAATATTGATACCCCTCTCTCTTTAAACGAATTAGCTGGACGGGCCCATTTAAGCCCTTATCACTTCACCAGGATATTCAAGCATGAGACAGGATACTCCCCTTACGATTACATCCTTCAGGTAAGGCTCAACACAGCCATGCACTATTTAAAGTCCACAGGGTTTTCAATAAAGGAAATCTGCTTCAATTGCGGATTTAACAGTGAGAGCGGGTTTTGTACGGCTTTTAAAAAACATACGGGGGTGACGCCTACGGAGTACAGAGGGGCTCAGAATTGAGTTTTGATTGGACCTCACCATGGGGCTTTTACAGCCCCGGTAGCCGCTCCTCCTTATAAAGCCCCAGAATCTGTTCCATAATCTCATTCTCGTGACCTGCATAAGCCACAGCCAGAAATGTCCGCGCCTTATCCATTGCCTGCTCTCTTGTCAGCGGGCGGGCTATACTTCCTGACGGATCGCTGATCTCATAGCTATGGACATATCCATCCTTCATGGTAACTTTCATCGCACATCCCCAGTGTTTCGGGTATTGAGAAGTAAACCTCTCATCTGCCGTGACCATCACCTTTTCTAAAAGAGCCTGAACTGCCGGATTTTCTACCACCTGGGGCTCAAACTCCGTTAAAGATACACGCCCATATAAAAATGCTGCCGCAACGGTATATGGTATGGAAAACTTGGCATCCAGCACATTTTTCGGACGACGGCAGCCTTCACTGACCGCACACTGCATATAACCTACAAGATAAGTACTGATATCGATTCTCTTAATTTTCCCAACGTCCAGGAATTTTCTCAGATACAGCGCACAGTCCACTGCACAATGGGCACTGCGGCAGCATGGATATGGCTTCATGTCCATATTAAGGATTTCCCAACGGTTTCCCAGGCCTTCAGAAATCATTGAGACATCGCCGCCGTCAGACATGCTGAAAAGAAGACCGCCATCCTTTGCATCCATTACATGCTCCGGCCCTGTCATTCCGGCCTTAGCCAAAAACGCTGCCTCCATCCCATTGGCCGCCGCCCGGCCGGTATGGAGCACCTTGCAGTTGCTGCCATCTTCCAGAAACGCCCACACGCCGCAGCTCTGGGTACCCGCCATTCCAAGCGCCGACAAGATTTCTTCTACATTCAAATCCAGAAGCTTTGCACAGGCCGCCGCACATCCAAAAACTCCACAGGTTGAGGTTGCATGCCAGCCCCGCTTTCTGTGGGCAGAGACACCAAAGGCCATACCAATTCTGGCCACTGTCTCATAACCTGCCACCACCGCCGTCAGAAACTCTTTTCCTGATCTTCCCAGATACTCCGCACACGTCCAGGCTGCTGGAATCAGGCTGGCACTGCCGTGGGTTTTCGATGCTGAATGGACATCATCCAATTCCAGAACATGAGCCAGCATACCATTTAACATGGCCGCCGCTGACAGAGGATATGTTTTATCATAGCCCCAGACATGACTATTTCCATGACCGCTACACGCTTCATAAGAATCTGCTACCTGTCTTATCAGTCCATCTTTAGATGCCCCTGCTGCCACACTGACCAGGTCCAGCACCCGGTATGAAGCTGTCTCTATGACCTCCTGTGGAATCTGTTCCCAGGTCAGGCCCTGTACAAATTCTGCCAGCTTTCTGAGTTCACTTTTATTATTTAATCCGTCCATACTTTTCACGCTCCTTTTATCTTCCTGTAACGTCGTTTCTGTTTTAATACTTTTTAATAAAATACTTAAGGCAGAAAGACACACCCCTCAGGATGTGCCTCTCATCGTCAAAATACGGCCCCATTTATTTATCCAGAACCTGTATTTTATCTGGTATCACAGCTCTGCCACTGCCTCAATCTCCAACTGAGCCATATGGTGGGTCCTCCTCACTTCATAAATGGCACGGGCCGGCTTGTGATCTCCGAAAAATTTTGCATATGCGGCATTGGCCTCGTCCCATTTTGCCATATCCGTAATATAAATTTTGCAGATTACGATGTGATTTCTGTCAATCCCTACATTTTTTAGAATATTTTCGATGCGGTTCAAAGACATCTCCATCTCTGCCCCAATTCCGCCGGACGGTACCGTGTGGGTAAATGGATCCACTGAACTCTGACCCGATATATATACCATGCCATTGCTGACTATGGCTGCTGAATAGTGTCCGCTGGACGGATGAGGTGCCTGCACAATCTCCATATTTTTTCCTCTTTTCCTGACCTGAATCCGGTCTGTTATCATGCTTTTATCGTTGCAATTTCCTCAAATGCCGCTGCTGCCCTGTCCATATGTTCCTCTGTATTCATACAATGAATGCAGATTCGGATGTACCCCTCTCTTACAGTTGCATATACCTTGTGCTTAAGCAAGATCTCATCCGCTTCCCCGGCAGCAGCCTTTTCCGGCAACATCACAAATACAATGCCTGAATATTGCTCTTTGCTTGGAGGAGTATTAATTTTCAACGGCAAATGGGCAATTTTTTTCCTCAGGTAATTCTCCAGCAACAGCACATGTTTTTCAATTTCATCGATTCCCAGCTCATTCAACAGGCTGACTCCTTTTCCCATAGCCAGGATACCAATATAATTGGGATTTCCGCTTTCAAAAATCTGTGCCCCTTCCTTCCATGGAAGTTCATCGTAATGACGTTCTAATGGCGGACGATGCCATCTGACCAGACTCTGGCGGCATGCAGTATGGGGAATCAGATTTCTCACCAGTTTTTTATCACAATACAGGAATCCTGCTCCTTTCATACCCAGAAGGCATTTGTGGCCGCCATTGGAAAGAACATCGATGTTCATCTCCCTGGGAATCACGTTCAGACGTCCCAGACCCTGGATTGAATCCACCACCAAAAGAATTCCCCTCTTATGAAGTTCCCTTCCCAAAGTCTTGACGTCAAATTTAAAACCATTACAGAAGAATACAGTGGATAAGGATACCACCTTTGTATTTTCATCGCACAATGCCAGCACATCTTCCGGATATAATGTATCATCATGAAATTCTGCCACTTTCACCATCACACCCTTTCTTTCCAGAGCCAGCCACGGATAGAAGTTGGACGGATACTCCTGATTGGTGATGACCACATTATCTCCCGCCTTGAATGGATATGCATTGGCAAATAAGGTAATACCATCACAGGTATTTTTCGTAAAAGCAATTTCATCAGGGCTGCACTGTATCAGTTTTGCAAGTTCCTCCCGCGCTTCTTTTTCAATCTTATCATGGTATGAATTAAAGCTGTGACAAAAATCTGCTTCCAGGGTCCCCAGGTAGGTATTTACCGCCTCCGCCACCCGCTTAGGAACTAAAGAAATGGCAGATGAATTCAGATAGGCTGTCTCATTCAGCTTTGGGTATTCTTTCTCAAGTAATTCCCAATTTAACATAGTCGTCTTCCCCCTCTCTCTTTGGATCATTTCGTACCTGATTCTGTCAATTTGCTTTAGCCAGTCTGACTGCCCTCTTTTTCTCCATTCTGTCCGCACAAATGGTTCCTGCCAGATCGCCAAGAGAGTTTGCAGATGAAGTTCCCATTTCAGTCAGTCTCTGGAATGCAGTTACCACGCCTACGAATGCTGTGGGAAGTCCCAAAGTCTCAGCCACAATCAACAGCTTAATCATACTTCCACCGGGAATACCGCCACCGCTGGAAGCAACCAGACTGGCAACGAGAACCATTCTCATCAGGGATATAAAATTTATAGGCATATTGTTCATCTGCATAATCAACACCAGTACACAGCTGATCATGATCGTAGCGCCATCATAGTTAATCTGTGCACCAAGAGGGATACAAAACTCCGCCACAGAGTCATCGACTTTAAATTTATTCTTTGCAATGTCAATACTGATCGGAACTGCCGCAGAGCTTGCACAGGTAGCGATAGTAAAACTCCATAGCTTTGCAGTCTCTTTTAAATATTTCAATGGATTGATATGCGCAAAAGCCATAAGTGCGGTGCCGTATACCAGAATAACTTGAATCAGCAAACTCAGCCAGATAGAACCGATCAGCTTTGCCATGGATCCGAAAATCTTAGTTCCGTACATACCAAAGGAATCTGCAATCAGAAACAGGACGCCAATGGGGGCTACTTTCATGATAATGCCAATATACTTATAAATCAGTTCATTGGCTGCTTCCAACAGCCCAATAATACGGCTCTTATTTTCTGAAGCCGGCATTATGAGCAAAGTCCCTCCCATCAAAAGGCTGATAACAATAATCTGCATCATGTTAGCATCCGTAAAGGATTTGAACATATTAGTAGAAAACATATCAGTCATAAAGCTTGCAAATCCAATTTCCGTTCCTGAGGCAAGTTCTGCAGTCTCCGCTGCATCCAATGTCAAACCGATACCAGGCCGAATCACATTGGCAACCACGATTCCTATTACTGCAGCTAAAACCGTAGTCAACCCATAGTATAGAATGATTCGGATTGCTACTCTCCCAAGAGTCTGAGCATTACTCTGGCGTCCTACCGCCAACATCATAATAGTAAATACCAGCGGAACCATAATCATCTTGATACTGTTAAGCCAGATAGTTCCAATGAACTTAAACTGACACATGGTTTCTCCAAAAACCAGCCCCAACACTGCGCCAATAATCATGGATATAAATATTTTTGTTGTGAGCGACATTGGTTTGCGTTCTTTCATACTATATTACCTCCTCCGTAACTTTGTACATTTTAAAATCAGCTTCTCATCTATTGCTTTTACCTATGTGCTGCATTTTATTCTCATCAATTTTTACATATCCGAATATCAGTCGTTTATATAAACATATCCATCCATGATGCGGCGTGCTGTCCGGACGGTCCCTCCCTTTAAAACAACTTCTCCATCCACAACAATTTTCATTGGAAGCACCCCATAAGGATGTCCAATCTTAACC
>JAGZXV010000072.1 GCA_018378255.1 Clostridiaceae bacterium
CTGAGAAGGGTATTATAGTCCGCCTTATTGATTTCCACAGGAAACTGTTCCAGATGGCGGATCGCCCAATCACATTTGGGATCTAAAAACACGTTGAAATTCGGATTTTTTTCCGATAAAAGCTCGTTTGCTTCGAAACCATAAAAGCGAAGAAGCCAGTCTGCCTGATACAAGCGGTGCTCCCTGAGCAAAGGAGGGCCTCCCGGCAGTGCAGGAAGCAGTTTATCATCGTTGACTTTAACAAATGCGGAGTAAAATACCCGCTTTAAATCATAATTCTTATATAATGCTTCCGCCACAGCTATCATCTGAAAGTCTGTTTCGGGAGTAGCGCCGACAATGATCTGCGTGCTCTGCCCCGCAGGAACAAAATCAGGCTTTTTCCCATAGACAGCTAGCTCCTGTTTCTGAACTGATATTCCGTTGCGAATCTGTCTCATGGGAGCCAGGATATTCTTGCGTGTTTTACCAGGCGCCAGTTTTTTCAGCCCCTCCGAAGTCGGGAGCTCCAGGTTAATGCTCATACGGTCGGCTAAAAATCCCGTTCTTTCAATCAGTACCGGATCAGCCCCAGGAATCGCTTTCACGTGGATATATCCGTTAAAACGATGAACTTCCCTCAGTTTTTTCAGTGTCAGATAGATCAGCTCCATCGTATAATCAGCATTATGAAGGATACCGGAACTGAGAAACAGCCCTTCGATATAATTCCTTCTGTAAAACTCCATGGTGAGCGCACATACCTCATCCGGTGTGAAGGACGTTCTTACCACATCGTTGGATTTACGGTTTATACAATACTTACAGTCGTAAATACACTGGTTCGTAAACAATATTTTTAAAAGGGATATACATCTGCCGTCAGCGGAAAAACTATGGCAGATTCCCGCCTCGCTGGCATTGCCTATCATACCCTTTTTTCCGGTTCTGTTAATGCCGCTGGATGTACATGCAGCATCGTATTTCGCCGCATCAGACAGGATTCTAAGTTTTTCCTGCAAATTCATCTGTTCCTGTATTAACATGAGCTGCACCTTCTTTACGCTTACTAGAACGTATGTTCTTTTCGTATTTTATCACAGCTAATACAGATATGCAACAGGTTTTTCGAACATTTGTTCTTTTTCCATACAGTACCGCACTCAAATAACATGCATTTTAGTATTTAATGCTTTTATCACCTCATTCTTCTCCGGCTTTTTCCCATTCGTCTGCCTCAGACTGCAGAAATTCAACAACTCCATTATCATTATAATAATTGGCTGCCCGCGGCCCATTTCCGATATAAATCGTATGGTCTTCATTGATCCTGAATATCAAATCATAGGAATGAAAATATCTGTAAGGGAATCTGATCCAGACCATATCCGTCTGCCTTGAATCTCCATGATCATTTGACCGCAGGATAAGTTGCTCTTCTTTAGAGAGCCGTTTCATTCCAGCCGCCAGTTCCTGCAGTTTTAACAGCCGCTCATCACCGGCCTCCCAGTTTATATTTTTTCCATCATAATTGATCCATGCAGACACGGCTTTCGTAGTATAGACCTGGCGCACCAGCAGCCAGCAGTGAAGATAATATCCACCGAATATAGCTGTGGATAATAAAAATCCTGAGCAGACAGTTATCCACATTATTTTTTTCTTCTTTTTTCCCATGATCTCATAAACAAGAAGAACCAGAGTCATAACAGCTGTAGTCACAATCAGCGTTCCGTAACCTCCGGGCTGGTTCATGACTGTCAGTTTGTCCGGCATAAAACGTTCCATACCCCTCATGATTCTGGCCCCGAAACACCCGTTTGCCACCGCATAAACCAGCAGGGTCAGACAGATCAGGCAGATCACCCGGTCCTTTCTCGATTTAATTCTCCAGCTTTTCATCCAAATCCACCTTTCCGCTCATCTCATATTCTTCTTCCACATCCCTGAACTGATCATCCCAGAACTTTTGAATATAGCCTGCAAATCGCTCCGTAATCCGGTAAATTCTGCCTTCATCCGTTACCAGATACCTGTTGGAGGGATTAACATATGCGATCATATAGCCCTCCCTGTATTTTCCCATCCAGATTTCCAGTTGTATTTCTCCCAGATGAGTTCTTCTCACATCTGTCAGGCTCTCTGGTTTTCCATCTTCAAAGAAAGCCTCATTCAGCTGCTGAAAAACAGACGCACTATAGTCCCCCATTTCTTCTGAAAAAAATTCCCCATAAGACTCCGAATATAAGAAATATCCATTGATATCTCTCAGCTCATTATTCATTTTCACCCCATAAGCATTAAGCCCTGTCAATGTTCCTCCGTAAAGGCCAATGGCCAGCGCCCAGGCGGCGGCGAATTTCAGATACTTCTTCAACGTGAAGATTCTGGAATCACCTGTAAAAAAGGCGAGACTTCCATAAATGGCGCCTCCGGTCAAAACAGGAGTGATCCGTTCCGCCAAAAAGCTCAATGCCTTGTTTTGCGGAAAATAGGCATCCGCCATAGCTAATCCCCCTGATCTTGCGTATTCATATGGGATATCATGGATCAATCCATAGAAAATCTCACTGATTTTATAGGGAATTGCCAGTATGATCTTTGTGGGCAGAAAACTATCCGTGTAGTAAGAAATACTAAACCATCCCATAATCAGGCCTGCCAGGGTGAAAATCACAATCCGTCTCGTGCCTTTTTCATAACGCACAATCTGCTCTTTCATTTTATGGTCCGTACCTTCATAAACTGTATTAGGAATTTCCAGTTCCTTTTCTTTTTCCAGATACCCCTCCACCAATGCGCTGCATTCCGGACAGTTTTCAATATGTTTTTCAATATCAGGATCTTCATTTTTCCCTTTTAAATAATCAAGAACCCTGTTTTTATAGCTGCATCCCATTATTTCACCTCCGATTTTCCAGAAACAGAATGATACGTTCCATAAATTTTCCGGCACCGCTCTCTGGCGCGAAAGATCCTGACCTTTGTCACAGCCTCTGAAATGCCCATGACCCCCGCTATTTCCGCATAAGACAGCCTTTCATAGTCCCTGAGCAGAAGAATGGTACGGTCATCCGCATTCAGGGCGGAAAATGCATCTGCGATCTCTCTTCTATTTTCCTCTTCAATCACCCGTTCTTCAGGTGTATTCTCATAGGAATCCATCCGTTCCGGACATTCCTCTACAAGCAGTTCCGGCCTCTTTTTCCTCGCAAATGAAAGAAATGTATTTCTGGCAATGGTCAGACACCATGTTTTTTCACTGCATTCTCCTTTGAACTTTTTCATTCCCAGATACACCTTCAAAAATGTTTCCTGTGATAAATCTTCCGCTGTCTGCTGGTTTTTTGTCATGTAGTACAGGTATCCGTATACCGAATTTTTCTGTTCCTGGTAGATCCGTTCAAAATGAAGCTTCATCACGCTCCTCCTTTGTCATGCCGTTAATGGCCGTTCAATATTATAGACGCAGCTTCAGTCAAAAAGTTACAGAAAAAAAGCAGGAAAGAATGAACTCAGCCATTCTCTCCTGCTCCGCAGTCTTTTATTCTTCATACCCGTTGGGATTGTTTTTCTGCCATCTCCAGGAATCCTGGCACATCTCTTTAATTCCGCGTTTCGCAGACCAGCCAAGCTCTTCCTTCGCCTTCGACGGATCCGCATAACATGCAGGGATATCCCCAGGACGTCTTTCTTTAAATACATAATTGATCTTCAAATCATTGGCTTCTTCGAATGCATTGATTACATCCAGCACACTGTAGCCGGTTCCGGTACCCAGATTGTAAATCCACACGCCGCCGGCATTCTTCTCCAGCTTCTTAACAGCCTTTACGTGGCCGTCAGCCAGATCCACTACATGAATGTAATCTCTGACACAGGTTCCGTCCGGAGTATCGTAATCATTGCCGAACACGCCTAAACAAACCAGCTTGCCCACAGCCACCTGTGTGATATATGGAAGCAGGTTATTGGGAATTCCCTTAGGATTCTCTCCGATTCTTCCTGATTCATGTGCGCCGATCGGATTGAAGTAACGCAGAAGCATCACCTTCCATTCCGGGTCAGCCGTATGTAAATCAGTTAAAATCTGCTCCAGCATCCCCTTGGTCCTTCCGTAAGGATTGGTAATCTGACCCATCGGGCATTCTTCTGTAATCGGAACAAAGGCAGGATCGCCGTAAACGGTTGCCGACGAGCTGAATACGATGTTTTTGACATTATGTCTTCTCATAACATCGCAGAGAATCAATGTGCCTGTGATATTGTTATGATAGTATTCCAACGGCTTATAAACAGACTCGCCCACCGCTTTTAATCCTGCAAAATGGATCACAGCTTCAATTGTTTCGTTATTAAATACCTGTTCCAGCCTTTTCTCATCCAGCAAGTCCACTTCGTAAAATACGAGCGATTTTCCTGTTATCTCCTGTACCCGTTCCAATGACTCTTTACAGGAATTACACAGGTTATCCACCACTACCACCTCATAACCTGCATTCAACAGTTCAATACATGTGTGGCTTCCAATATAACCAGCGCCGCCGGTAACTAAAATTGCCATAACAAAATCCTCCTTTATGCGAAATAAAACCTTTCCAACTTATTATAATTGGAAAGGTTTTATAATTCAATGTAAAATTCTTAGGTTTTTTGTACAATTTCTTTTAATATTATCTGCACAATTTTTTAAACTCATCTGCCACAAACTGTACCTGAGGCCCAATGATTACCTGAATGCTGGTTTTACCTGGACGGATCACGCCTGCCACACCTGCGGATTTAATGACTTTCTCATTTACCTTTGTATTGTCTTTAATTTCCAATCTCAGTCTTGTGATGCAGTTGTCAATGCTGGTAATATTTTCGCTTCCTCCCAGACCTTCCAGTATAATGGAAGCGACTTTAGTGAAATCGTTATTTGATAACGTTACTTTGCTCTCATCCTCTGCATCGTCATCTTCACGGCCAGGAGTCTTGAAATTGAACTTGATAATTGCAAAACGGAATATCACATAGTAAATAACGCCTACAACCAAACCGATAGGAAGCAGCATCAAAGGATTCTCCGCCATAGGAGCTTTCATACTCAGTACCCAGTCAACAAGACCCGCGCTGAACCAGAAACCGGAACGTACCGGAAGGTAAGCGCAGACAGCTAAAGAGATACCTGTTAAAACAGCATGAATCAGATACAGACCAGGAGCCAGGAACATAAATGCGAACTCTAACGGCTCTGTTACGCCGGTAAAGAAGGAACACAATGCGGCTGCCATTAAAAGGCCGGCTGCAACTTTCTTTTTATTTGATTTTGCAGTATGCATCATTGCAAGTGTTGCTGCCGGAAGACCGAACATCATTACCGGGAAGAAACCTGTCATATACATACCTGTCTGTCCGTAAACAGCGCCGTCAACAGTTCCCCAGAATTTAAACAAGTCATTGATATCAGCAACATCAAACCAGAATACGGAGTTCATCGCATGATGAAGTCCTGTCGGTATTAAAATACGGTTGCAGAATCCATAAATACCTGCACCGATCGGGCCTAATCCAATTACGGATTCACCGAATTTAACGAGTCCGCCGTAAACGAACGGCCATATAAAGAATAAAATCAAAGCTACAACAAGAGAACACAACGCCGTAATAATGGCTACACACCGTTTTCCACTGAAAAATGCCAGCGCATCCGGAAGTTTCGTGTTTTTAAACCGATTATAAACAGAGGAACCGATGAGTCCACAGAGAATACCAATCGCCTGGTTCTCCATCTTACTGAATGCCGGAGCCACTTCTTCTAACGTTATTCCCTGAAGAACCGCCAATACATCCGGCGACAGGATCTTCTGGATCATCAGCCATGATACAAGAGCTGACAAAGCCACTGTACCGTCATTATCATCCGACATACCGATAGCCACACCAAGGGCAAACAGCAGTCCCATATTACCAATTAAGGCATCACCGGCCTTTACGAGGAAAAATGCGATCGGCATAGGATTTCCCTGTCCTGACATAACCGATGGGCTGATCCAGTAGCCAATACCCATTAAAATACCTGCTGCGGGCAGAACAGCCACTGGCAGCATCAATGATTTCCCCAGTTTCTGAAGATACTTCATCATAATTAATTAACCCCTTTCTTTTTCAAACGCCTCTTTTAATGCTTCAATTGCTTCCGCTTCATCCGGGCCCTCCGCCCGGATCAGAACTCTGTCCCCAAATTCTGCGCCAAGGCCCAGAATCTCAATTACGCTCTTTAAATCAGCGGAATATTTATTTAAATCCCCTCTTATTTCCGACTGGAATTTTCTTGCCGTCATCATGAGAATAGATGCCGGTTTTGCATGCAGTCCACATGGATCTGTAATCAGGAAACACCACTCCCTCATAGTAGTTTCCTACAGATCTATGATTTTATCCAGCTCTTTCACCTGCATTCCGGTATGACAGACCATATCAGGAAATTCTGGTGTATTGCAGATAATAACCGGTGTAATCACATCATATCCTTCTTCTTTAATCTTCTGAATATCAAATTCTACCAGCAAATCCCCGGCCTTCACATGGTCCCCGGCCTTCACATGGCTGGTATAATGCCTGCCCTGAAGGTTTACGGTATCAAGTCCTATGTGGATGATAATCTCAGCTCCGTCTTCCGTCTTAATGCTGACCGCATGTTTTGTGTCAAACATTACGACAACTTCTCCATCGGCCGGCGACACTACCCTGCCTTTAGATGGAATAATTGCTACCCCCTTTCCCAGAATTTCATCGCTGAACACAGGATCCTTTACCTCTTTCATCGGAACCGCGCTGCCTTCTACCGGAGACAGGATTACTTTTTTGTTTGAGTTTCCCCCAAGCATCTTTTTTAATGATCCAAACATCTCACTCTCTTCCTTTCTTTATGATCTCACCCGCTTAATATGAATGGCTAAATATGCTGCTTCTTCGTCCGTCACATCGTGATGATACGTATTTTTTATATATTCCCGGATTTCTTCGCTTACGGCAAATTCTTCCGGATACATCGTGGAAATCATCATAATAAATTCCGGGTTTGTATCTTCCAGCAATTCATTACTGTAAATTCTCTGCGATAAAAAACGCAGATGGGTGATGAAACGTTCATAGTTTAAAGACTGTTCATCATATTCCATTGAGAACCGCTGTTTTACCAGTTCCAGCACATACTGGATCAGATTGGTAATATCGATTGCCTCCTTCATTTTTGTGTTATATTCTGCATTTACAATATGGAGGGCAACGGAAGCCGCTTCATCCACCGGAAGTTCTACATGAAGCTTTTTCTTAATCAGCGCAATCGCATATTCACCGATCAGATACTCTTCCCGGTAAAAACTCCTGACCTCTCTTAGAAGAGGGTTTGCGAACATCATCTTCTTTCCGAACCGTTCTATGGAAAAATTAATATGGTCGGTCAGGGTAATATAGATGTTCTGGTTCAGTTTTTTATTCAATACGGTTTTCGCATAGTTTATGATCTCAGTGGATACCTGAATATGCTCCAGCGGCAGATTGGAAAGCAGCGTTTTGAACTGATCTACTTCGGTCTGGCTGTCCAGACGGAATATTTTTTCGATCCTGCTTTCGGCGATCTCTTCACCAGGACGCACCCTAAAACCAATGCCGCGCCCCATAACAACAATCTCTTTTCCAGTCTCCAGCACACTCACGATATTATTATTGATAACCTTATCTACTTTCATGTTCACCCCCGCATCATTATTATTGTTCCAATTCGGGCATAAAAAAAACCAACCCTGATACTAAGCCATATGTTTTATGACTTTTATCAAAATTGGTTTTGCCTGCTTACCAGTAACAATCCATATCTGTTATGTTTTCAACTATTGCCAGTATATCAGCATTATGTTGCAATGTCAACTGTTTTTTCAACATTTTTTATCTATTTATAACTATTTATCATCTTCTATTATCTGCGATATCATATAATCTCTGGCGGCCGTCTGGGAGTCAAATAGTTTCCGCTCTCCCAATATGTAAGATATAGCATCATTCCAATCTTTGACTTTATATGATGCAGGATTGATACGGTTGAGCTGCGGAATCAGCGATAACCGGTTGGCTGGCAGACGAAGGTCCGATAAATATTCACTGTGCAGCCCCTTTGCCAGTTCATCAAGAAGTCCGCCTTTTAGTATGTTTTCTCTGTCATCTGCAATCATTGGTACCACCTTTCAAACTCATCACATAATAAGCATTATGTAGTATTGGATATTAAAAAATGAGCGCGCTCTGTCCTTCAAAACAGTTAAAACGGTGAACAGGGTTATTTTTTATGCATAAAAAGAAAACGCACTGAATTTTTTCACTGCCATAGAAAAAATATTGAGGAATAAAATGGCTTTTTCTTGCTATTTTTTTCCTGTTATTGCATAATAGAGGAAGATGTTATTAATATGTAAAAAACTATCTACTACATAATGCTTATTATGTGTTTTCTATTAATTTGGTCTCTCATCACACCTCCCGATATGAATTTAATTTATTATATCACAAGCCTTAATTGGTTCAGTTTTTTCACCTGCTCCACACTGCTGGTCATGGTGTAGATCCTGGTTGTCTCAATGCTGGCATGTCCCAGAATATCCGCCAGGCGGACAATGTCTTTTTCTAACTGGTAGAAGGACAGGGCAAACAGATGTCTCAAATTATGAGGAAACACTTTATCCTGGCTGACTTGGGCCAACAGGCATAGTTTTTTCATCTCCGCCCAGATATTGCTTCTGTTTAAAGGTTTCCCGCTTTTTGTGATGAATACGGGACCGGCAGCAATCCCTCTTTTTTTGCAGTATTTCTGCAGGATGCCGCACAGCTTGGGGGGCAGAAAAACCGTCCGTTCCTTTCCTTTATTGACAATACAGGCCCTTCCCTTTTCCAGGGTTTCCACTGTAATATACCGGTGTTCGCTGACCCGGATCCCAGTGCTGCAGATCGTTTGGATCAGCAGGTCCAGGCGCTCATTCCGGCTTGTCCGGGCGGCCTGAACAAGCCTTTGATATTCCTTCCGGTTCAGCTCCTTATCCAGTTCCCTGAAGCTCTTCCTCTGCAGTTTCAAAAGCCTCACCCTGCATTCCGGCCATACCAGGTAAGACCAAAGGTTATTTAAGGCCACCAGCATAGAATTTGTACTGGCAGCCTTATATTTTTCTGATAAGAATTGCTTATATCTCATCACGCATTCCTTTGTTACCAATTTATCATCCGGAAGCCAGTTATAAAAAGCCCTGATATCCCTCCTGTATTTTTCAACCGTTGCCTTGGAGCGTTCTTCTTCTATCAGATATGTTTCAAACGCTGTCATCATCTCTTCTGTCAATTTTCTTTCTGTCATTTCAGCAATCATCCTTTCCTGCGTTATATCAGATACATGCGCTTATTATAACCACAGAAAATGGTTTTTACTAAACCTCAACACGCTCGAATTCTTTTCTCAGCTTTTCCAACGCTTTTTTCTCTATCCGGCTGACATAAGAACGGGAAATATCAAGTTTTTCAGCAATTTCTCTCTGAGTATGTTCTTTTATTCCAAATAATCCGTAACGCATACTAATCACGATCTTTTCCTGATCCTTTAAGCAGCTTTCATAGGCCAGGTACAATTCCTTAACCTCCTGCTGCAAGATCAGCCCTTCCAGTACTTCTTTATTTTCCAGTTCAATCACATCTACAAGGCTGACCGTCTCGCCATCCTTATCAACCCCGATGGGTTCAAACAGCGAAACCTCTTTTGAATATTTTTTATTGGCCCGAAGAAGCATTAAGATCTCGTTTTCCACACATTTTGCGGCATACGTAGCCAGCCTGGATCCTCTGTCCACATTAAAAGTGTTAACCGCTTTAATCAGGCCAATGGTACCAACAGACAACAAATCATCCATATCATGATCTGTATATTGATATTTCTTAACCACATGCGCTACCAAACGCATATTCCGTTCAATGAGTACGGACCTTGCCTCCTGGTCACCCTCTTTGTAGCGTTCCAGATATTCTCGTTCCTCTCGTGCGTTTAAAGGCTGGGGAAATGTCTTCAAAGAAAGCCACCTTAAGCATTACTTAATTTTATTTTATGCTAAGGTGGCTTTTTAAGTGCTTTTACACTTTTATTTTATTTTAACTATCAGTTCAGGCAGCGGGAAAATGAGATAGAAAGCGGCGTCAAGCTCGCTTATAAGCAGATTTCTATCTCATACCTTATATTTTAGTGGTGGAACAGACGGATGCCGGTAAATGCCATGGAAATGCCGTATTTGTTACATGTTTCGATCACATTGTCATCGCGGACAGAACCGCCCGGCTGGGCGATATATTTTACGCCGCTCTTATATGCGCGGTCAATGTTGTCCCCAAATGGGAAAAATGCATCAGACCCCAGGGACACGTCCTTCATCTGGTCCAGCCATGCCCTTTTCTCCTCTTTTGTGAATACAGGCGGTTTTACCTTGAATGTATTTTCCCAAATGCCGTCGGCCAAAACGTCCATATAATCATCACCAATATAAACGTCAATCGCATTGTCCCGGTCTGCGCGGCGGATGTTATCAACAAACTGCAGGTTCAGCACCTGAGGCGCCTGGCGTAAAAACCAGTTATCCGCTTTGCTGCCGGCTAAACGGGTACAGTGAACCCTGGACTGCTGTCCTGCGCCGATTCCGATCGCCTGTCCTCCTTTGGCATAGCACACAGAATTGGACTGTGTATATTTTAAAGTGATCAGGGAAATCAAAAGATCACGCTTGGCATCCTCTGGAATATCCTTATTTTCTGTGACCACATCTGCCAAAAGACCGGCATCTATCTTTAATTCATTTCTTCCCTGTTCAAACACGATTCCAAATACCTGTTTCCGCTCAATCGGATCCGGCACATAGCCTGGATCGATCTGGATTACGTTATAATTGCCGTTCTTTTTGGATTTTAAGATGTCCAGGGCTTCCGGTTCATATCCCGGAGCGATCACGCCGTCTGAAACTTCTCTTTTGATAATGCGGGCAGTGTCCACATCGCATACATCGGAAAGTGAGATAAAATCACCAAATGAAGACATCCTGTCTGCGCCCCTGGCTCTGGCATAAGCGCATGCCAACGGGGACAGTTCACCCATATCATCTACCCAGTAAATCTTAGCCAGAGTCTCATCGAGAGGAAGCCCCACCGCTGCACCGGCCGGAGATACGTGTTTAAATGAAGCTGCTGCCGGAAGTCCGGTGGCCTGCTTCAGCTCCCGCACCAGCTGCCATCCGTTAAATGCGTCCAGAAAATTAATATATCCCGGTCTGCCGCTTAAAACCTGGATTGGAAGATCCTTTTCTCCCCGCATGAATATTCTGGAAGGTTTTTGATTTGGGTTACATCCGTACTTTAACTCCAATTCTTTCATCTCTACGTTCTCCTGTTCTTATTTATTCTTATTTACAATTCTTGTTTCGTAAGTTCCTGAGGCGATATCAATATACCGGACAAACAGGGAAACCTTATTATCTTCGTTCAAATGATCCCACAAGAGACTGGTGAACTCGTCAATATCTCCCTTAATTCCAACCAGTTTGGGTTCCCCCTCAAAGCTTGGAAGCGGGCTGCCGTCATGCATATATGTATGTATAAAATGGCCTTCTCCCGCTACAGGATTCTCATATGCGAACGTATAACGGTTGCATGCTTCCGGGTTTCCATCGCTGCTCTTTAAAATGGACATGGCATAATTATACCTTCCATTTTCAATATGCATAATTCCAGAAATCCGGGGTGTATAATTAGGGCCGTCCGGCTCGAACTCGCGGCTGCGCAGGGATTGTTCAAATGTGAGCTGTTTATCCATTCCTTCATAGATCGTATCGGTCTGGTCCCCATTGGTCACAATGGTCTTATTACCCAAAACCCTTACCGGAGCATAAATAATCAGGCTCGGATCAATCAATTTGGATGGATCAAATGCCTGGGTACGGATCCCTTCCCCATCTTCCACAAATACACGGTTACGGCTGTTCTCGCTTCTGCCCATAATAAAATAGGCTGTTACGGCTGTTTTTCCGTCCTCTGATCTTCCAATCAAAATTCCTCTGCCCGGATAGGCATTATTCTTCAGTTCCTCTTCAATAGCCAGCATTTTCATCCGCTGATTCCTCCTAACTTTTTATGTGTTCGGCCCGGACGTAGAATGAATCCGCTTTATTCCGCAGGACAAATCTTCCTATGGAATAAAAAAACGCCTGGGCAGTATGACAAACAAAGGGATTCTCTCCTTTTGTTCCCAACAATGCCCAGGCGGTCGGCTCAATCTTCTTACGTGCTCCCCTGTGGTCTCCCACTTATCCGCCAGTCGCACGTCCTTTCATAATCATATAATATTATTTTTTTCTTTGCAAGAAGATTTTCAAATTTTATTCATTTCTTATGGCAGCCAGAGGACTTAACTTCATCGCCCTCAATGCCGGGAAAAAGCCGGCAGCCATGCCAACAAAGATGGCAAACAGAATTGCCGATCCTGACAGCCACGGCGGTATCCTTGATATATTCCCGTCAATCCCCATCATGAGCTGCGCTGCCCCTAAAAATTTATTGATAACGAATGACAGGGAGTAGCTTAATATTATTCCAATAATTCCTCCTATGAAACCGATAAAACCGGACTCCAAAAGGAACATATTGCGGATTACTCCCATATCACAGCCAAGCACTTTGATGATACCGATCTCCTTTGTTCTCTCATAGATGGACATCATCATCGTATTGGCAATTCCAATTGCCGCTACGAACAGGGAAACCGCACCGATCCCGCCTAAAACAGCCTGGATCATATTATACTGCTGCTGGGACTGTTCCAGCCACTCCATACTGCTGTATGCCTGATATCCCAGATCCGTGATCTCCTTCTGCACCGTGGTAACATTGTTCATATCATCCACATAGACAATAGCCTGATCATAGATGAAGTAATTATATGCTTTTCCTTTTTTATTCGTCGGCTGGCCTGGAATCGGGTCCTTTCCAAATACCTTTTTAAGCTGTGTTTTCAGGGCGTCTATATCCACATAGACTTCATAGCTGTAGTTGCTCCAGTCGTCGATTCCGCCCTCAACCATTGCCGCCGTAGGAATCATATATTTCTTAGGGGGTTTAGAAGGGGAACCGCCTTCTCCCGAGCCTCCGCTTTGAGCCTGAAAATATGCATTGGTATCAAAAACCACAAACATAGGTTTGCCAAGAAAATCCACATCCGGAACCTCGTCATAATTGCGGTATCCGCCTTTACTCTTGGTGTTATAGAAGTTGCGGGCCACCTGATTGCCGACCACCATCTCAAGATCGCCCCCCGGTTCCGGAAGATGACCTTCACCAATCTTAATCTGTTCCATATATTCTCTGGAAACCCCATTCATGCTCATCTGGGCTTCATAGACCCCCTGCTTCATGAGCACGTAAAAAGACAGCACCGGTGATACAGACTGAACGTGGTCAACTCTTTTTAAAATCTTCATCGTTTCATCCGTTAAATAGCTTGGTTCCTTTGAACTGTCACTGTTTCCCCAACGGTCCTGGGAATATACGGTGATAGCAGTCAGGCTGCCTGAAGACTCATACTGTTCCATAGTCAGTTCTTTTAATCCGATTCCCAAGGATACCATCACCACAATGGATGCCGTACCTATAATAACCCCCAGAACGGTAAGGGCCGTTCTCAGCTTTCTCCGCCGCAGGTTATTTACGCTCATTGCGAGCAGATCAAGAAATCTCATCGTCTATCTCATCCTCTTCCTGGGCCGCTTTTTTCTTTTTCTTCTTTATGACGATAACCGCAATGACTGCAATGACTGCCAACGCCGCCGCAGGCAGTATTATCAACTTATATTTGCTGAAAAAAGATGGATTCTCCGCTGGAATATCATCGAAATTCCCTGCCATGGAGTCGTCAAAATCCATGGGAATTTCCTCTGTCACAAAAAGAGTCATATCTTTTTCCAAAGCCGTTTCATTGCCGTTTTCATCTTCATAAGTTATGGTAATCTTCACCTTGCCGTCGTCGGCCGTAGGCGCAATACCGCTGATCATTACGTCCACGTTCCCGGTTTCTCCCGGTTTTATATTGCCCACATAAGCATCCGTCGTCTGAATGGAATCGGCTTCAAATTTCGCCATCACGTTGTAAAGAAGGACTTTTCCTGTGTTATTGATGGCAAACATAACATTGGATTCTGATCCTACATTAATGCTTTCCGGCATGATCTCAATCGTGCCCGTATTGAGCCTGGCGTGCTGAAGGACAGGAATGTCCACTACTACGCTCTCTTCCGCGTTCTTAAATTCCGGGCTGTCATATTTTTCTTTGACTGTAATGGAATAAGATCTCTGGTCAATGCTGGCCTTGGATATCATCTTAACACGGATTTCAGCAGTTCCTCCCGCAGGCATGGAATTAACTACCGTTGAAGAGGATCCCGATTCCATGGAAAAAACAGCGCTTTCAGAAACTTTTTCGGATTCTAAGGAGAATAAGATATTGCTGGCCGGAACATCGGCGGAAGCATTCTTCATTCTCAGAATCAGTTCAAACTCCTCTCCCGCATAAATATTCTCCGGGATCGTCTCATAGCTGTCCACAATTAAACGTGCTTTTGTTCTGTCATTGGGATTAAAATCCCCTTTACTGTCTTCCTTATCCTTATTGGTAACGCGTACAAAAAAGGATTCTTCTGCTTTTAATAAAGGGCCTTCCGAACTGTCCCTGTATGTAATCTCCAATTTAATCGGATAGTATCCGCTGTATGCATCCTTTCTGATCATGAAGCTGTATGGCAGCTCCACGGTCTCTCCGCCTGTCACTTTATCAAACCGGCGGTCATAATTAGCATCGTTGATCTCAAAAGGAAACTCCGTATCTTCCTTGCTCATCACCATGCTGACCGTAACATCCTGGGCAGAAATTGTGCTGTCATTCCTTAAATTCATGGTAAAATTAAGTATATTCGGATAAACCCCATCCGGAGTGCTCTGACCCTCTCCCAGCACAAATGTGATTGTTTTGTCATCCTCTTCATCGTCGCTTGACGATCCGGTGGATTTGGAGATCCAGACATTGATATATTCATCCGCAAGCTCATTATTCTTATCATCATAGACTTTAATGGGCACCGAATAGTATCCTTCCGCAATATCACGTCTCACTCTTGCTGAAATGGATACGCTTTTTGAAGAACCGTCTTTCAGGGAACCCACTTCTTTGATATCAAAGGTATTGTCATTCACTTCAAAAGGGAATACATAGGTGGATTCCAGGTCTTCATCATCGGAAATGATCACATCGGTCGAGAGGGAAATCCCCATCTTGTTCCAGTCCCGTCCCGAACTGTTTTTCAAGGTAAAGGAAATGCTCATGCTCTTTCCCGTTTTACCGCTGGGCGTTTTCTTTGTAATAACATAATCATTGTCGCTGGTATCAATCAGGGCAAAGGATGTAAGCGGCATTGCTCCCAGCAAAGTGATCACTGCCAAGATCCATACCAGACTTCTTTTCAGCATTTTCATACTCTAATCTCCTCTTTGTTTAACTTTCTTCTGCAGGCTGGCTGTCATCCTCAGGATGATGCCGTTCTTCTATCTTCAGTATCTTGCCGTCCACAATATGAAACTGTCTGTCCGCATAAGATGCAATATGATTGTCATGAGTGACCATGACAAGAGTCTGATTCTGCTCCCTCACGATCCGCCTCATAAGATTTAGAACTTCCATGGTCGTCTTGGTATCCAGATTACCCGTAGGCTCATCCGCAAAGATGATCTGGGGATTCACAGCCAGCGCTCTTGCAATTCCCACACGCTGCTGCTGGCCTCCTGACATCTCATTGGCCTTATGTTTCATCTGCTTTTCCAATCCAACCAGTTTTAAGTATTTTACAGCTTTTTGGTTCCTTATTTTTTTAGGGACCCCTCTGAAAGACAAGGGCAGAGCCACATTCTCAACTGCATTCATGGTCTGCAGCAGATTATAAGACTGAAAGATAAAACCCACATGTTTTCTGCGGAACGCAACCAGCTGGTTTTCAGTCAGCTTCTCAATATGGGTTTTGGCGATTACAATCTGGCCTTTCGTGGGTTTTTCCAGCCCTGCCAGCATATTAAGCAGTGTTGACTTTCCTGAACCGGACGGACCTACAATCGCACAAAACTCTCCCTTATACATGGTAAAATCCACTCCGTTGAGGGCGTAAACCTTAGTCTGCCCTACTCGGTATATCTTGTAAAGGTCTTTTACTTCAATAATCGGTATTCTGTTTTCTTCCAAAGCTACAGACCTCCCTTATAGTTTCTCTTGGTTTATTATACAGTAAAATGCCATTTTGTACCGCCTTAATTTTCTTAAAGTTCCTTAAATATTCCTTACACGGGGTTCATGAAAAACCCGGCCGCAGCATTCTAAAAAAGTATACCATAATTTTGTAAAAAATTGTAGAAATATCCTGACTTATACTATATAATAGGGAAAGGAAAAAAAGGAGGTTCGAGATGAATACCATAGACGCCATTAAAACACGAAGAAGTATCCGCCGTTTTAAAGAGACTGCCGTCCCTCATTCTTTGCTGGAACAGATCGTCTCTGCTGCTTCATTTGCTCCATCCTGGAAGAATTCTCAGGTAACCCGCTATATTGCCATTGAGGATTGCAATTTAAAGAAGGCTATTGCTGACACCTGTTGTAGTGAGCATAATGCCTGCATTATAAAGCCAGCACCATTATTAGTCGCAACAACCTTGATTACAGGTCGTTCCGGTTATGAACGTGATGGCTCTTTTTCTACCATCCGGGGTGACGCATGGCAGGCATTCGACTGTGGGATCGCATGTCAGACATTTTGTCTTGCTGCAAAAGAATTGGGACTTGACACCGTGATTCTGGGGCTTTATGATTTTGAGAAGGCATCTGCCCTCATACAGATTCCGGACGGCCAGCAGCTGATGGCTCTGATCGCAGTGGGCTATGGGAACGAAACTCCTGATGCTCCAATGCGCAAACCAGTAGAAACATTATTAACATACCGTTAAAAGGAGATAGTTATGAGACATTTATTAAACCCGCTGGACTTTACAGTGGAAGAAATTGATGAATTGCTAGAGCTTGCTGCAGACATCGAACACAACCTGCCTAAATACAGCCACGTCTGTGACGGCAAAAAAATCGCAACTTTATTTTATGAGCCAAGTACCCGAACTCGTTTGAGTTTTGAAGCTGCCATGCTGAATTTAGGCGGCAATGTGCTGGGCTTTTCTTCTGCTGATTCCAGTTCTGCAGCTAAGGGCGAAAGTGTGGCCGATACGATCCGCATGATTTCATGCTACGCAGACATCGCTGCCATGAGACATCCAAAAGAAGGTTCCGCCCTTGTCGCTTCCCAGGCTTCCAACATCCCTGTAATCAATGCAGGCGACGGCGGACACCAGCATCCCACCCAGACACTGACCGACCTGATGACAATCCGTTCCGAAAAGGGACGTTTAAATAACATGACAGTCGGACTTTGCGGAGACTTGAAATTCGGCCGTACCGTTCATTCTTTAATCAACGCTCTGGTAAGGTACCCTGGCATCAAGTTCCTGCTGATCTCTCCTCCTGAACTGCGCATTCCTGATTACATCCGCAAAGATGTGCTGGAAGCCAACCAAGTGGAATTCGAAGAAATCGGCAACCTGGACGATGCTATGCCCCGTCTGGATATTCTCTACATGACACGCGTCCAGAAAGAGCGCTTCTTCAACGAAGAAGATTATATCCGCTTAAAGGACTGCTATATTCTGAACAAAGAAAAGATGAAACTTGCGAAAGAAGATATGTTCGTTCTCCATCCTCTTCCAAGGGTAAATGAAATTTCAACCGAGGTGGACAGTGATCCGAGAGCCGCCTACTTCAGACAGGCACAGTACGGGGTCTATGTGAGAATGGCCCTCATTATGACACTTTTGGAGGTGAATAGACCATGTTAAATATCAGCGGATTAAAAGAAGGCGTAGTCCTCGACCACATTCAGGCTGGAAAAAGCCTTGACATTTACTACCACCTGGGTTTGGACAAACTGGAATGCCAGGTAGCAATCATCAAAAATGCAAAAAGCAGCAAGATGGGAAAAAAAGATATCATTAAAATTGACGGAGATCTGGAACACATCGATCTCAACGTATTAGGATACATCGACCACAATATCACAGTCAACATCATTCATGACAGTGTGATCTGTGAAAAGCGCAGCTTAAAGCTTCCTAAGAAGATCACAAATGTGATCCACTGCAAAAATCCACGCTGCATCACATCCATTGAGCAGGAACTGCCGCATATTTTCTATTTGTCAGATGAAAATACGGAAACTTACCGGTGCATGTACTGCGAAGAGAAATATTCTAAATAATAACAGCTTTATTTACATCAAACGTGAAGGCTTTTTCGAAAAAGCCTTCACGTTTGATGTTAAATGCGGAAAATAAACCACTCCAAAAATATCCTCTGCTGGAAAATGCCTTAATCTAACCGGGCAGTGTACGCCCGTCAGTCAAATCCCGACTTTCTATTTTTCCCTAAAATTCGACTTTGTTATTTCAATAAACATTTTGGCGGCATCCGATAAATACACATTTTTCCGGTATGCGATCACGAAATCCCACTCATTGTTGTTGTTTCCCACCGAACAAAACAAAAGTTTTCTGGGGGTATAGAAGTATTTTTCACACATGTCCGTACAGAAACCCACACCTATGCCGGAAGCGATGATGGAAAGCACACTCTCCACGCTTTCAAGAGTTATGGTTTCCGGAAAAATGGTGGATTCCATCATGATCCTGTCCGCTATTTTTCTGGTGCGGAATTTGGGATCTACCATGAAGAACACTTCCTCCCCCATCCGGTTAATATCGATCCATGGATGTTTTCTATCTGCCCTATTTTCAGTAAGATGGGCCAGCTTATTATCGGGCGATATAACCAAAACCACCTCTTCTTTACAAATCTGTTCATAATTAAAACCGGCAATATACCCATCCGTCACCGTATAAATGGCAAGATCAATTTTCCCCTCACTCAATGCATGATTCAGTTCCTGGACACCGCCTTCCATGATCCTCACTTTATAATTGGGAAATTGACGTTTAAACGCCGGAAGCGTATTGGGCAGAACATATCTCCCCCGGGTCGGAGTGATGCCGAGGGAAATGCTTCCTCTGAATTTCTGATTGATATCGTTCAAATTGTTTTGAAGCTGCCGGTTTAAATCCAAAATCTTAAGACCTGTTTCCACATACTGCTCCCCTGCATAAGTCAGGACCAGTTTGTTTTCAATTCTGTCGAACAGCTTTACCTGCAGCTTTTTTTCCAAATTCTGCAGAAATTTACTGATCGACGGCTGTGTGATATCCAGTGACCGGGCCGCCCCTGAAAGTGTCTGATGATCTCTGATCGCTAAAACATATTGTATCTCCCTAAAATCCATAAGCCCCTCCTCTTCTGATCTCTCTCAAATTATACCACACATACAGCCCGCTCCATAGTTTTAAACTATAAAAAGTATGCTTAAACTCTGGATTTACAGTTATACCCTCATTATAGTAAGATACATGTAATTGATAAGACATTTCAGGAGGAAATAATATGTTGAAGGGGTATATGACCACCAGCGATAAAGCCAGGATTTACTATGAAGACCGGGGAACCGGCATTCCCATACTTTTTGTTCCCGGCCACATGTGCACCACTAAATTTTTTGAAAAGAATGCCGTTGATCTGGAAAAAGATTACCGGGTTGTCACATTTGACCCCAGGGGATTTGGAAATTCTTCCAAAGTGCTTCATGGCAATGACATTGAACGCCATGCTGATGATATCAAAGAATTAATAGATTATTTGGACCTGGATGATGTGATATTAATGGGGTGGTCTTTAGCCGGAAGCGCTGTTGTAACTTACGCCCATAAATACAATTCATCACATCTGAAGGGGCTGGGACTGATTGACTGCTGTCTGTTTCCATTTTCTCCTGAGGACTGGAATTCTTATAATTCCAAAAATTATAACATGGACGACTGGAACGAAAAATACAGGCTGTGGATAACAGAACCTGAGACATATTTCAACAACTTTATACACAGGATTGATTCCTATCTGACACAGGAAGAGATCTCCATGGTACGGACAGAAATTTCAAAAACTCCACCCTGGATCGGTTTTGCCCTCCATACAGACTGGTGCCATACTGACGCAGAAGTCCTGTTAAAAGACCTCACTGTACCGGTATATATTGCCAGCGGCTGTTCAAAAGGGCACACAACTTCCATGGGACGCCATTATAGTGAAGTGATTCCTACATATCACGAACTCCATGAATATGAAAAGGGGGGACATATATTATTCTGGGTTGAGCGGGAAAAATTTAATGATACGCTTCGGAGTTTTATTTCAAAGATAGTTTAATTATCAACAGTTCTAAAGAGGAGGGTTTTATGTTAGCTATTATTGGGTATGCAATCATTATTGTTATGATGTTTTTGATCTTGAAAGACAAAGCTTTGCCGGCCACCTGTTTCGTCTTCCTGCCAATCATCGGGGCTGTTATTGCAGGATTTGGCATTACAGATATCTCCGGTTTTATCTCAAAAGGCGTGGGAACTACCTGGGCAACCGCTATTTTGTTTGTATTTTCCATTCTGTATTTTGGAATCATGAATTATGCGGGATTATTTGACAAATTGGTGGATTATCTTTTAAAGGCTGCAGGAAACAACATCACCATGATCCTGCTGGCTACGGCCGTTATCGCCATTATCGGACACATTGACGGCGCAACTACATCCACTTACCTCATTACAATTCCGGTTATGCTTCCTATCTTTAAGAAAATGAAATTAAGGCCCACAGTCCTGCTTCTCATCGTCAGCTGTGCAACCGGCGTTATGAATCTGGTTCCCTGGGGAGGCCCTACCATGAGGGCGGCAACTGCAATCGGCCAGGATCCCACCCAGTTGTGGGTCAGCATGATTCCCATGCAGGTATTTGGGATTGTCTGCACCCTCTCGCTCGCTGTTTATTTCAGCTTCATTGAAAAGAAACGTCTTGCAAAAGCCGGCGAGGCCGGTGTTGTTATCGATCTTGTAAGGGACAGCGGCCGTTTGGAAGATGACGATCTGTCCATGAAACGTCCTAAATTATTATGGTTTAATCTTCTGCTGACCATTATCCTCATTGTGATGTTGGTAAAAAATATCTTCCCGGCCTATGCAGTATTCATGTTTGGAATGCTGATCGCCATTGCTGTCAATTATCCCGACTTAAAAGTCCAGCAGAAAATAATTCACGACCTGGCCGGAGGTTCCATCGGTCTTGTGGTCACTTTAATCGGCGCAGGCGTCTTTTTAGGAATCTTTGTCAACACAGGTATGATCGATGCAATGGCTCAGGTATTGATCCATATGCTTCCGCAAAGCCTGCAGAAATACCTCCATCTCATCATCGGCGCATTGGGCGCGCCAATGGGCATGATAATGGGGCCGGATCCATATTATTACGGCGTACTTCCGCTGATCAGTGAAACGGTAGCCCGCTTTGGCATAACGCCCGAACAGGTAGCTCATGCAATGCTGATCGGTGAAAATGTAGCCCTTGCCGTCAGCCCTTGTGTTCCCACCACGTTCCTGGCAATGGGACTTGCCGGTGTAGAACTGAAAGACCATATTAAATTCTCTTTTAAATGGTTATGGGGAATCAGTATCCTTATGTTGGTTTTCGCCGTCGTATTCAGGATCATATAACAGATCTTAAAACTCCGGTGCATTCCTGCATACAGTTAATAACACCATTTAATACAAAAAGTTCCTTCCCGCAGATAGCTTGAATTCATCTGTGGGAAGGAACTTTTTTGTTATCCTCATACACAGCTCACATTCTCTCAAACACACTCCAGATGAATGACTTCGATTTCCGGAATGATATAATTCCTTATGATGCTGTCGCTGGTATATATTTTCGAAATAGAGCTGTTTTCTCTGACAATATCATATTTGATCACATTATTTTCACAGTGGGCAACCCATAAAGCGATATCAGCAACCCCTCTTTGTCTCATAATGTTGGCAGCCCTCAATACGGTTCCCCCGGTGCAGCAGATATCATCTATAATTAAAATCCGTTTTCCTGTCAGGCTCAGATCATTATTAAACAACTCATAGCTGATAATTTCCCTGCTGTCGTCCAGCACCCGTTGTTTCTGTCCGTAAAAATAAGGGATCTGGTTCCGGGCACAGGCATTGAGCTTCTGGGGATATTTTTTCATGGCTCCCGCATCCGGAAAAAACAGATAATCATGCTGAAACAATTCCCTCACTTTTTCAATATATGGATTAATATCCAGTTCAACCACATGGGCCAGCAGATCCGGGATTCCCTTTGAGTGATTGTCCAACGTATAGATCCGGGTAAATTCCAGCCGGTTTATGATATTGGAAAACATCTTAAGACTGTAAACATATCCATTGATGGGCCGGTCCATCCTGCCATACGGAACATAGAGCATAGTCAGTTCAATTTCAGCCCTGGATTCCTTATCTCTTATAAATTCAACAGCAAACTGGAGATCTGTGATGTCTTTATTATCCTGAAAAAACAGTTCGATCATGTTGTGATCCGGCTTGACTGTCACCGGTTTGTAGGAAACCTCTCCATTGCTGAACTGTTCACTTCCGAAAATTCTTCCGTTAACTTTGATCATCGCTTTCCTCCCGTCAGAGAATTTTAATAACAGTTCAGGCAGCTTTCTTTATCAATTTTCACATCGTGTGGACATCCGATGCTTCTTGACCGGCCTTGTTGGTCAAGAAGATAAGCCGTCTGACCTGATTATACCATATTAAACCGGACCAATCCAGAGACAGGAACAATGAAAAACACAAAACGCATAAAATAAAAAGGAGCCATGCGAATTCAACCGCATAGCCCCAACACGCCTTCCCATAAAATCAGCCTCATTGTCTGAATAAATGGAAATGAATATTCAATTAAATTTGAGCAAGACGATAAGCCGGGTTATGTCGTTGGATGGCCATCTATCTAGGTCTGCCGTCGCCGGCAGACTCAAGCGACCTACCCGGGAACAGACGGGCCGCCTTATGTTCCCTGTTCGGTCTTGCTTCGGATGGGGTTTACATATGCCCCGGCTGTTACCAGCCGGGCGGTAGTCTCTTACACTGCCCTTCCACC
>JAGZXV010000073.1 GCA_018378255.1 Clostridiaceae bacterium
GGCAGCACCGCATTTTCACCTATTTCAACTTCGGCAGAACCGGTGTATCCATTGGCTCCTCCGGCAACCAGTATGGTGGTTATCTCCCCGTTGACGGTAACTGACGTTTCATCAATTGAGCTGATTCCAAATCCGCCTCCATGTGCTGAATTAGCGGTTCCGTTTATTGTGATCTCAGCGCGGTCCGTGTGGTTATCCGTATGATGGCTGCTTTCGTCAAGCTGGCTTTCATTGGCTCCCATACCTCCGCCATTAATGTTGGATACCCAGCCGTCTACCTGGATAAAGCTGGTGCCGCTGTGGACGCTTTTACCGCTTCCGCCGCCGTAGACATTCCCTGCTTTGGCTCCTTCCTCAATAATAATTCTGACATCTCCCTCTAAATCTGCGGATCCTGCTCCCTTTGCCGACGCAGCTCCCGCCCCTCCGGCAAAAATCCAGCTTACAGCCGCTCCGTCTTTAACGGTGATTGTCTGTTCTCCGGATAATTGAATGTCTTCATCATCCAGGCCACCAGCCACGATAACAAGTTTTTCCTCATCACCGGTATAAATGCTCTGCTTTTCTCCTATGGTCACCAGGCATCTTCCTCTCCGGTCCTTTTCCACCGTCACATCTTCGCCCTTAGCCGCAACTGCCACAGCAGGAGAATATGGTGTATTGATATTCACGGTTGCAAGAGTACCAATGCCAGGAACCCGGGCCGTATTCTCAAAGTTCTTATCCGCGTTGGATGCCAGACCGCCGATCAGCAGGCAGGTATCGGTCACGTCTTTATCTTTTAAGGTATAAATTGCGCCCTCTGAATCGGTAAACGTATCCTGAGACTGAAGGGTGATGGTTTTGCAGTACGCCCAGCCTCCCAAACGTCCCAGCGTGCCTTGCAGGGCTGTTATATCCCCTTCATTATGACAGCTGTTGATGATCATTTCCGTATCATAACCAGTGGCTGTATACGCCGTTCCGTCCGGTTTTACCTGGTCAAATGTATTCGTATTAAATGCTTCCGTAATCGATCCCCACATCGCCCCAACATTATACTGACCTGTTATGGTGGCGCTGTTTTTGCAGTTGCTTATGGTAACCGTGCTGTCAGGCCGGCCCACGTTATAATCGCTGTAATTCCACACCTGGCCGATTATGGCGCCGCAGGCCCAGCCATCTAAAGCTTTTACCGTTCCGCCTTCCACAGTGATATTATCAAATACCGTATCGCCTCCGTATACATATGCAGCCACTGCGGCAGTCCTGTCCGCTCCGGTAACATCGCAGTCCTTTATAACCAGATTGCAGATCGTGGCATCGGCCACGTGGGCGAAAAGCCCGGCTCCCAGAATGGATACATCATCGTCAGAAACAGGCTCCACCGTCATATTGGAGATCACATGGCCCTGACCGTCAAAAGTTCCCTGGAATGCCCTGTATTCCCGTCTCCACTCGCTGTAAGTTCCGTCTTCGTAGGTAAAGTTTTTCACCGTAATCCGGCGGCCGGCCGGAACCCATACTTTTCCGGACAAATCCATATCCGCTCCCAGGTTCACGACTGCGCCGGAAAAATTATCAGCTTCCATATTGTTTTCACCGTTAATGATATCGGCAAACTCATATAATTCCTCAGGGCTGGACAGCACATATTCCCTGCTTTCCCTGCCTTCATAATACCAGCCGTATGCATCCGTTATCTGTATATCGCCGATATCCACCGATGTGTCCGTGTTCTCCACAACAGTAGTTTTTCCGTGTTCAACTAAGTCAATCCGGCTGCCGCTGCCGCCGAGTGTCACATCGGCATTGGCTTTAAGCCGCTCAACTGCCACATTGTTCAATTCCATCTGCACCGGGGTATTGGCGGAAATCTCGCCGATACCGGCTTTTTGTCCGCCTTGCGGCCCATGAATGTTCACATCACAGTTTACAATGAGGTTCTCAATGACTGCCCCGCTGTTATTAATGGCAACATTAACCCCATTGCCGGAACCGGAAGACAGGGACAGGCTGTTCACCACCGTATTATCTCCCGCAACCGTTATATCCGCTTCCGCCCGCACATCCGCAAAGGAGTAGGAATCTCCGGGCGCGGTTTGAAGCACCGCCGGCTGTTTTACCAGGATTTCATTACTAATCCTTACTCCTCCGGCCACTTCCAGGCGGGGGATTTCCCTGTTTTCTCCGGGTTCTTTATCAATAATGATTCTTCCTTCGACGACGGTTTTCCCCCTTAACTTAACAGAATTGAGGCCGCCACCCTTTATGTGAAGATCACCTTTAATGAGAACGCCTTCTATGACGACGGTTCCATTGCCCACCTCTGGCGCTATGACAACATTTTTATATGTTCCGCCGGTCAGGGCTGATTCCTCCATGATCGTAAGATCATTCACCGGTTTTTCTGACGGCGGATTTTCATTGCCCCTATACGTGTAATCATCATCGCTGCTGTCATCGTCCAGCGCTCTGATCCCTTTTGAAGGATTCCAAGCGCCGCTTCCGTCCATATAATACTGTTTTCCGTCCACAGTGATCCATCCGGTCAGCATGGCTCCCTTAGTTCCGTCTGAAACAGGATTTAAATAATACCAGCGGCCGTCCTGGTCCTGAAACCAGCCTGTCTTCATAGCACCTTTTGTTCCGTCCGAAACAGGATTGAGATAATACCAGCGGCCGTCGCGGTCCTGAAACCAGCCCGTATCCATATATCCTGAACTGTTCAAATGATACCAATTCCCGTTGTCCTGTATCCAGCAGTCTGCCGCCCTGCTGTCGTCTTCTCTCTGATACTTCCATCCTCTGTCATCCTTGCTCCACCCGGCTGCCGCCCAGGCCTGGCCTGTACCCGTTAAAACCATAGCTGCAGTAAGGCATGCAGCCATCAGGCGCTTAAACTGTTTTCCTTTCACTTCACTGTCTCTCCCCTCTTTTACCGGCATAGCCGTCTCCAATCATTGCCTTCGCCGATCCGTATATATACGAATTATATTATAAACGATCAACTGCAACTCAAGCGCTACTTTTCCCATATTCTGGTAACAAAATTTGTTATTCTTTCCCCCTTCCGATACAGATTGTTACAAAAAAGACCTGGGATACGCCGGATCTTTTCAGGATTCTTGTGCAGGCCTCTATGGTGCTCCCGGTTGTATAGATATCGTCTACCAAAAGCGCTCTTTTCACCCCGGTCAGATTTTTGCCCGGAGCAAACGCTTCACTCAGGTTTTTCAGGCGTTCTGCAGGCCCCAGCTGTTTTTGCGGAGCCGTTTTCCTGGCCCGTATCAGAGCGTCATTTACCACCGGAACGTCCATTTTTCTGCCTAAAAGCTCCGCCAGCACCTCTGCCTGGTTAAATCCTCTTTTCCTTTTCCGGGAGGGATGAACCGGCACCGGAATCAGAACATCAGGTTTAATCCGCATCAGCTGTCTGGAATACCTTTTCCAAATGGCTTCTGCATAAAAGTCCAGGTATTCCCGTTTATTTTTGTATTTAATTTTTACCATAGACCGCCTTGATGTGTCGTCATAGTTTAAGAGAGCAAGGCCATAATCGAAGGACCGTTTGTGGCGGCTGCAGTCATAACAGTATTCCTGCTGTACACTGCTGATCTCTTTTCCGCATTTTTTACATGCCGGCTGGCTGACGAAAGACAGTTTTTTCAGACAGCCGGGACAGATGAGCCCTCCTTTGGGCAGCACAATATCACCGCAGACAGGACAGCAGCGCGGAAACAGCAAATCAATTATTAAATTTTTCAATTTGGAATTCACGGAGGAATCTCCTTTCAGTCAAAAAAGAGTTCCGCCCGCACGTCACTGTGCAGGCAGAATCAGATCAGAATTCTTTAATCCGGTCACAGAGGCCGGTATAGCGAAGCTGTTCGGTTTCATTATCCACCATGGCCTGAAATACCTCCGGCAGGCCCACCAGACAGACACAGGATCTGGCCCGTGTCACAGCGGTATAGATTAAGTTCCGGGTCATCAGCATGCGGGGGCCGGAATGAAGCGGAATCACCACTGCTGGATACTCGCTTCCCTGGGATTTATGAATGGTGATGGCATAAGCCAGCTCCAGTTCCTCCAACTGCTTAAAACTGTATTCCACCCGCTTTCCGGCATCGAACTCTACCGTGATCAGTTCAGCAAACTCATTGATCTCTCTGACAACGCCGATATCGCCGTTAAATATGCCGGTTCCTTTATCCACCGGAATCCCATAACGGTTCTGGCATTCCCATTCAATCGTGTAGTTATTCTTAATCTGCATCACCTTATCGCCCTCGCGGTAAATGGTTCCGCCGCTTTCCTTCTCTTTCTTAGCCGGAGAAGGCGGATTTAAAAACTCCTGCAGAATCGTATTCATCCGTTCCACGCCCAATGCGCCTTTTCTCATAGGCGTCATGATCTGGATATCAAATGGATCCGCATGGACATATCCCGGAAGCTTCTGCTTCACCAGAGTGATCATCGCATTGATGATGGCATCGGGATGGTCTCTCCTGATAAATAAAAAGTCATTGCTCTTCTTGCCCAGGGGAATGGTTTCCCCTGCATTGATCTTATGGGCATTGACGATGATATCGCTCTCCGCCGCCTGCCGGAAAATCTTGGTGAGACGGACCACATTAAAACACTCTGACGAGATCATATCCCGCAGCACATTTCCTGGGCCGACACTGAGAAGCTGGTTGATATCGCCCACCAGAATCAGCCGTGTTCCCACATTGACCGCTTTTAAAAGCGCATGCATCAAATGGATATCCACCATGGACATCTCATCGATAATGATCAGATCGAAATCCAGAGGATTTTCTTCATTTCTTTCAAAATGCATACCGCCGCTTCCCCGTTCCTCCGGCACACCGCTTAATTCCAGCAGACGGTGAATGGTTTTGGCATCATATCCGGTGGCTTCCGTCATCCTTTTTGCCGCCCGTCCGGTGGGAGCCGCCAAAGCGATGCTCATATCCTGCAGTTCAAAATAACGGATAATGGTATTGATGGTGGTCGTCTTACCGGTACCGGGTCCGCCGGTTATAATCAGCAGACCGCTGTTAACTGCCTCGATCACCGCCTGAATCTGCATCTCATCCAGTTCAATCTCTTCCAGCTCCTGAATCCCGGCCAGCTGGCTGCGGATCCGTTCGCCCGGGACCTCCCCTTTTACGTTCAGGTCATGAAGCATCTTAGCTGTGTTCAGCTCCATATAATAATATTGGGACGCAAAAATAATCCGCTCTCCGTTCTTCTCCCGGATCATCAGACGCTTGTCCATCTGCATATCCATCAGATGCTTTTCCATATGTTCCGGAGCCACATTCAACAGTTCCGACGCCTGCCCAAGCAGCATTTCCTGAGGAAGATAAGTGTGGCCGTTGTTCAGGGCCTGAAGAAGGGTATACAAAATACCGCTTTTAATGCGGAAATCGGAATCCGTAAAAATCCCTACTTTCGAAGCGATCTCATCCGCGATCTTAAATCCCACCCCGGGAATATCATCCGCCATCCGGTAAGGATTTTCTTTCACAATTCCATACAGGGCAGGGCCGTATTCCTGATAAATCTTGACAGCCAGATTCATGGAAATGCCGTATTCCTGTAAAAACATCATGGCCTGGCGCATCTCCTTTTTTTCTTCCACCTGCGCGCCTATGGCCCGGGCCATCTTTTCGCTGATCCCCTTCACTTCCGCAAGCCGTTCCGGCTCCTCTTCCATGATCCGGAAGGTGTCCGCCTTGAAGCGCCGCACGATTCTCGCAGCCAGGGCAGCCCCTACCCCTTTTACCGCGCCGGAACCCAGATACCGTTCCATGGACATGGTATCCTCAGGGGCCTGGATTTCATAGCTCTCCACCGCCATCTGCTCCCCATAGACCGGATGTTCCGTCATGGTTCCGGACGCTTCCAGCAGTTCGCCTTCACTGATATAATGAAAAGTTCCCACCAGTATGTATTCTTCCCCGTCATCCTGACCGGTCACACTGAGAACAGAATAGCCGTTTTCTTCATTGCGAAACTTAATTTTTTCCACATAACCTCGTACCGTTGCCATATTCCATGCTCCTTGATTCTATCTCCCGGCCGTTTTAAATTCAGTCAGGATAAATCAGGGACGGAGGATTTAAATCCTCCGTCCCGTCTGTATTCATCATTAAAATTCCTGTTTTGGACCGTCGCCGTGAACGAACTCAATGAATTTTCCGGTTCCGATGGCCACTGCTGTCAGCGGATCTTCCGCAATCATGGTGTTGATTCCTGTCTTTTCTTCAATCAGGGAATCCAGACCGCTTAACAATGAACCGCCGCCCGTAAGGACGATTCCGCGGTCGAAAATATCTGCTGCCAATTCCGGCGGAGTACGCTCCAGCACGTTGTGTACGGCATCTACGATCTGAAGCGCCGGTTCCTTCAGCGCATCCAAAGTCTCGTCTGAAGTTACTACAATCGTCTTAGGAAGACCCGTTACCAGGTTCCGTCCTCTTACTTCCATAGTTAACACTTCAGGTCTGCGGTAAGCGGCTCCAATGTTGATCTTAATCTCTTCCGCAGTTCTTTCACCGATCAGAAGATTGTGTTTCTTTCTCATATAACGGACTAAAGCTTCGTCAAAGTCATCTCCGGCAATCTTGATGGAGGTGCTCACAACCGTACCGCCCAGGGAAATCACTGCGATATCAGCAGTACCTCCTCCGATATCGACGATCATGTTGCCGCACGCCTTGGAAATATCGATTCCTGCTCCGATGGCTGCTGCTACCGGTTCCTCAATGATGGTAACCTCTCTGGCTCCTGCCTGATAAGTCGCATCTTCCACCGCCTTTTTCTCCACTTCCGTAGCCCCGCTGGGGATACAGACGCTGATTCTCGGCTTGCGCAGCGTCTTCTTGCCGACTGCTTTATTAATGAAGTATTTCAACATCTTTTCAGTGACCGTATAATCGGAAATAACGCCCTGGCGCAGCGGTCTGACCGCTACAATGTTTCCCGGAGTTCGTCCAATCATGAGGCGGGCTTCTTCGCCGATCGCCATAATCTTATTGGTATCCCGGTCTATGGCAACTACGGAAGGTTCTTTCAGCACAACGCCCTTTCCCTTAATATATACAAGAATACTGGCTGTACCCAGATCGATTCCAATGTCATTAGACACTAACATATATGTTCCTCCTGTTCATACTGCTTCATACAAACTTTTCTCTCTATGATTACTCTCTATTACTAAACAGTGGCAGCAGCCACTCATTGCCAGTTTAAACTATCGTTACTATTATATACAATCTCTAAGTGTTTTTAAAGGGTTTTTTTATTTTTTATTTTCTTTATGCTTTTTTTATGATAGGTACACACTTTCGTCACAATTGTTTTTTATACTTTAAGTACGTTATTCGAAAGAGTAACGGGCCTTTGTTTCAAGTAAATGACTTGAAATCACAAAGCTTTTTCATACTCATACCGGCTAAGGGTCGAACCTTAGCCGGCCCCCCTATAAAGTATACCCGCTTTGTTTCTTTGCAAAGCGGTTTTTATTATAATTTATCCTTTTTATCTCTGAGTTCATAGGTATTCCCATAACAGATCATAATTTGAAAAAAGATTCGGCAATAAGATTGACACTATATACGATACCACAATACAATAAAAAAGAGTAAAACATATCAAAATAGGGTAAATTATTTTATAGGATCTACTCACTGTCAAAGGATTTATATTCAGATGGTAAGAGAGATTTTGGGAAGCAGGGCGATGAACTATGAGGACAATTGATGAATATATGTAATCTCCCCACAGAATGGAGATCATAGAGGATACAAATGAAGGAGGTTATATTGAGGTTATATTGAGGTTGTATGACCTGTACAGATACGCTGGAGCGCGCGATAACTAATGCCCAAAATGCGAAACAGGCCTGGCTTACCAACGGGATTTTACGTCTGTCCGGGTGAACACACACATCATTTACAAAGCGTTACCACTTCATATAACCGGGCCGTCTATGTATTTTCACGCTGCACAGGCGGTTTTTGTTAAACCCCCATTCCAAACGGAAAGGGGGTTCGAATTCTAATGTTTGTCAAATCATAGCCGGTCCTATTTAAAGTATATTTCTAATTTTATCTATTAAATATCTTCTTAATTACATATGATTTCTCCTGGCTGAATTCCTCTAAAGTAGTCGAAATCCCTTCCCTTCCAAGACCGGACATTTTATAACCGCCAAATGGCAGATCCATATGTCTGTAACTGCCTGCGCCATTGACTACAACTGTACCCGCCTGCAGAAGTTCAGCCACCTTTAAAGCCCTGGGCAAATCTTTCGTAATAATTGAAGCTTCCAGGCCATAGATGGACTGATTCGCAATTTCCACCGCTTCCTCTTCCTCTTTAAATGTAATAATCGGAATAACTGGTCCGAAAACCTCCATATCTGACGCAATGTCCATATTCCTGGTAACATTCACTAAGATTGTCGGATGTACAAAAGTCCTATCGCATACGCTGCCGCCATAAACACATTCTGCGCCTTGTTTGATCGTTTTCTGGATTTGTTCCAAAACAGCAGAGGCCGCCTTTTCGGATATGATACATCCCATTTCTGCATCCTCTTTTATTGGATTTCCTATTTTAACTTTATCCAGCCGGATTTTCAGGCGCTCCACCAGATCATCTGCGATAGATTCATGAACAAGAAACCTCTTGCTGGCGCAGCAAATCTGCCCTGTATTGCTTAACCGGCTGTTGACTATTTCCTCCACGGCATAATCCAAATCAGCATCCTCAAAAATGATAAGAGGATCATTACCGCCTAATTCCAAAAACAGCCGGTGCAGTGTTTCCGACGAATTTTCAAAAATATCAATCCCTGCCTGTGTGCTGCCTGTCAGAGAGACTGCTTGAATTCTGGAACTCTTGATAAGGTTCTTACGTACAAACTCTCGATCCGCAAAAACAAGAGAAACTGCGGATGCGGGTACGCCTGCTTCCACCAAAAGTTCTGTTATCCTGAAAAGTGGCATGGGATTTTGCGAAGGTAACTTTACAATCACAGAATTTCCCATAATCAATGCCGCTATAACCTTATGGGTAAATAGTTCCACCGGGTAGTTAAAAGGTACGATACACAGAATTATGCCCAAAGGCTCTCTTCTGGTAAAGATCAAATCGTGTTCCAGCCCCTTCTGGTTTTGAGATATCACATGTCCATACAGATGCTTTGCCTTTTCTACGTATCCTTTTGTTAATGCTATGGCTGTTTCAACCTCAGCCCTGCATTCCCGAATAATTTTACCCATATCACGACATTCTGTCTGCGCAATTTCTTCCTTATTATCATTCAAAAGCTGTGCATACTTTTCAAGTATTTCTGCTCTCTCCAACATTGAAAAACCGGACCATCTACTAAATCCCTCCTCAGCAGCTGCTAAAATATGTTCTCCATCATCTGCTCCCGCCTGATGCAGTTCTGTTATCAATTCTCCATCTGTCGGATTTATTATTTTTTTTACAGGCCTATTTTCTTGAATTTCCTGAAACCCATTTATAAAAATATTCATATCACTTTTCTCCTCTCCAAATATTCTGCATGTTTTAAAAAAATAGAGGGACCGGTCCCATGGCATGTGCAATTTACCGTTTGATAATTGCACATGCTAACCCTACACGCCGGTACGCTTTTTGCGCAGGCACACGCTGAAAATTTCAAACTTCTCGGCTGTGATTCTACGTTATGGCTCCGGCACAAATTGGGGTGAAAATAAGCCATCAGGATTATTTTTCACACGATCCTCTTTTCCGATCCCTTTAGCACCAGTTCTGCAGGTATGATCTGTTTTCGAATTTCCTTATCCGGATCTTCAAAACGATCCAGCAAGAGCTGCATAGCCATCCATCCCATGTTTACAGCGTCCCGCTCCACATAACTAACATTGATATTTAATATATCCAATGCTTCTACATGGTCAAATCCCACATAGCAGACATCTCTGCCAAGTACCAGATTTTCCTCAAAAACAGCTTTCAAGAAACCTTTGCTTGTCAGGTTATTACACACGAACATCGCTTCAGGCAGTTTCTTTTCAGACAAAAGTTTCCTCGTTATTGCATAAGCCTGCCCTTCGGTAGAATCACTTTCAAATATATATTCCGGATTTATCGCTATATGGTAATCTTCCAGCGCCTTCAGATATCCACCCAGACGTTCCTGGGCTACAATACTTTTCTGAT
The DNA here is from genome assembly GCA_018378255.1 of Clostridiaceae bacterium. GTDB lineage: Bacteria > Bacillota > Clostridia > Lachnospirales > Lachnospiraceae > CHH4-2. The sequence continues at coordinate 10,213 of JAGZXV010000073.1, forward strand.
TACCTGTAATAATTCCAATCTGCCTGTTTCCGCCTTTAATCAATGACGAAACCGCATCATAAGCACCGCCAAAGTTATCAAACACCACGCTGCTCCAGGTTCCAGATAATACGGAACGGTCTAAAGTCACCACCGGTATATTCATGTCTTTTAACATTTGTATCAGTCCCTGCATATCTTTTTCTTCACTTGAATCAAATGCAGGCGTAAGAATCAAGCCTTTAATCCAATGCTCCCGAAGCATCCTCAAAGCCTTTGCCTCTTTTTCCGGATTATTATTTGTGTTGCAAAGAAGCATACTTATATCGTTAAGGTCAGCTAATGCGCTTATTCCACTAACTACCTCTCCATAAAACGGATTACTGGATTCCGGAATAATCACACCAATCGTATCTGTTTCACCTTTTGAAAGATATCTGGCCGTCGCTGACGGAATATAGTTATACTCCTTCATAACAGCTTCTACTTTCTTTCTGGTTTCTTCATTCACATAGCCTGTATTACTCAAAATTCTGGATACAGTAGACTTCCCAACACCGGCCAATTTCGCAATATCCCTAATTGTCATTTTTCATGCCCCTTAAACAAGATTCTTACTTTAATAATTGATTTTAATATAACCAGTTATTTTTACATTGTCAATCGATTCTTAAAGCGGCTTTAACTTCATAAGATACAGCCCATCATAAGAATGGAGCGGCATGAGTATGAGTTCGCCCGATGCAGTGCCACAAATTCCGTGTGTTCTTAAAGGGGAATTGTAAAAACCTAATTGAGATACAATATTAAAATCCATATCTATAATAGTTATTCCGCCGCCCCTCTCTCCGATGTATACATAAGTTCCATCGGACCATAGATCTGACGGCTGATACAGCCCTTCCTTCATATAGCCAAGAAGTTCCCCATCTTCAGAAAAAATATGAATGCTGTTCCCTTCCCGGTCTGCTACCCATACCCTGCAGAGCTTATCTACCCAAATGCCATGAGGAATCACAAATTTGCCCGGTTCATTTCCAGGTCCTCCCCATGTCATTAAAAGCTGTCCGTTTTTAGAAAATCTATGAACTGCCGCATTACAATAACCATCGCTGACAAAAATATCTCCTTTCGGGCTTATAGAAACTCCCGTCGGCCTGTTAAACGGCTCTGCTGCTCTTTTTATCGTCTTTAATCCTTCTACAAAAGCCCAATCAGAATCAAATCTGATATCCGTAGCAACCAATTCTCCACTTCTTTGCATTTTCTGCCAAACAGCCCCGTCATGGCCGCTATTACTGGGGGTATCCAGTTTGCCGATATCACGAATCAATCCGCCATACACGTCTATTTCCCGGACCACATGCCGGTCTGAATCCACGCATAAAAGGGTATGTTCTTCCGTAACACAGAGGGTATGCAGATTCTGGAATAACCCTTTGCCAAAATCCCGCACATAGTCTCCGTTTTTATCCAGCATTACAACCGGATGCTGCCAGTCCCTTGTTACAAGAAACAAATTATCCTCTTTATCACAACAGCCTCCGGAGAATGGGGTAAATCTTAAAAACTCTGGCAATTTTCCGTAAAATGGTTCCAGGGAATACCGGTATTCTCCTCTTACAAAAAAAGTCCCTATTTCAAAATCCCGTTTATGGTCTCCTTTTAACAGCTTCACAGTCCTGCCCCCTTTTCGATTTTAAATAACTTTTCAGCATTTTCTCCCATTACCATTTGTAATTGATGATCTGTTAAACCCAATTCCTCCATGTAGCATAAATTCATGTCTTCATCCATATTATCGGTTCCGAACAATACACGATCTGCCCCCAGCAATTGAATAATGCGTCTGATAAGTTCTTTACCGTCTACTCTGGGCGAAACCAGTCTTTCACATATCCAGGGCAATCCTGCTATATCTACCATAATATTAGGGTTTCTCATAGCAATCATCACACCATCCTGATACCAGTTTCCTCCTGTATGACACATAATAATTTTCAGCTCAGGAAAACTGCACGCCAACTCATCCAAAGAATGGGGCATGGACGTTATGTAATGATCAATGCCGCGCTCAGGCGGAAAACCTGTATGAAAAGCCACAGGAATATCAAGTTCTATACATTTGTTATAAAATGGGGCCAATCTCTCATCATCTGTCCTGATGTTGTAGTGAGCCTGATGTATCTTAGCTCCCCGGAATCCGTGTTCCTTCACCAAATACTCCAGATGCTCAATAGAATCCGGCTCCAATGGATTTAAACACGCCACTCCCAGGAAGCGTTGGGGATACCGCCTGTGTGCTTTTATAATCCATTCTTCGGTTGTATATGACCTGATCCCGGGTATTGCCCCTGTTTCACCGAAATGAAACAAATGCTCAATATCGGAAGGCATGGCCAGCAATATTTTCATATCTGCATGCAGCCGGTCCATCTGGCAGACCAAAGTTTCCAGATCCTGCTCAAACCGGCAGTCAATTTCCTCCATCGATTGGGGGACAGCCCCCTCTTTTTGCATAGCCCCTTCATCTCTGGGCGGATGGGCATGGGCGTCAACTACATATATTTTACGATTCATCCCTTAATCCTTTCTGCATAGCTGGAAAATATCTCCTGCATGATTTTTATATCCGCTTTCCCTTCCTCTATCGCAGTCCATGGTTTTTTGTTCTCTGTCACACACTGGTAAAAATGAATCAGTTCATTTTTAAATGCTTCGGAATAAGATGCCTCTATCCGTTTTTCTGTCACTGCTCCATCTGCGTTTTCCTTAATGATGACTTCAGTGACCGCATTTTTTAAAAGAGGATTCGGGAATCGGACTGTTACCACCTTTTCATCGCCATAGACTGTTATCTCTTCATCAAACCACTTATAATTGGTAAGCCCCACTTCAAAAAAGGCTCTGCACGTATCACCATAATCCATTTCACATGATAACGTTTCTCCTTCATTCCATATGTCACAATGAAGGATTTTCCTGGGTTCTCCAAAGGACGCTCTCATAAGTTCAATATTATGAACTCCGCACATCAACAGCGTCTCGTATAGGTTTCCTGGCAATTCTTTTGTAACCCCTCTAAGACCCTTTTCGAATTCTGCTGCTGTCTTTTCCTTCACTTCATCCGGCAAATCCGACGCAAACCGTACAGGATATATCTGCCCATAGGACCGTTGAAGGCCATCCGAAAAGTCCCTGGCTTTAATCATCCAGATATCATTCATATTATGGAAACACTGCATCGCGTACTGGAATCCCGGATCATACCGCTTCATCTCTCCCACCATCAGAGTAATTCCGGATGTATTAACGGCTTCTTCAATGCGGCATGCCTGTTCCAGATTCTCACACAGAGGTTTTTCAACCAAAACATGTTTTTTATTGGCAGCAGCAGCAATACAGATCTCTTCATGGCATTTGGTCAGTACAATTACAGCTTCTATCTCTTCATCCTCCAGCAGAAGATGCCAATCCGTATACCGTTTTTTTACGCCATAATAATCTCCATAATAATCCACAAGTTCCTTTGAGGCGTCACAAAGAGCCGTCATTTCAAATTCATCCAGTTCGTGAATGTAATAAAGCCACTGTGTCTGTGCAATAAATCCGCACCCAATCACCCCTACACGCAACTTCTTTTTTTTGTCCATTACCTATATCCTCCTTTAAGCTTTTACTGCTCCTGCCATAAACCCGCGTAAGAACGTTTTTAAAAATGGGAAAAAGAAAATCAGCAGCGGAACAAAATTCAGGGAACAGCCCGCTAACAAAAGCCCCCATTTCTGGTCAATGTGATTCATATACGTCGCCAGCGCCACAGGTATGGTTTTTAATGTTCCACTATCTATCAGAATGGATGCGAACATATACTCCCCCCAAGAATAAATCAGGGAATACATTCCGGCCGCCAGCATGCCCGGCGCCGCCAGCGGAACCAGAATCTTTAAAATAATCAGGATTCTTCCGGCTCCATCTACTTTGGCAGATTCTTCTATTTCCTTTGGAATGGCATCGAAAAAAGAGCGCAGAAGCCAGGTACAGAATGGCGCAACCAACGTGGTATGTACTAATATCAATCCGATATGAGTATTTATAAGCTTCATTTTTGCTAAAATATTATAGATCGGAAAAATTGCCAGTATTGTAGGAAATACATATAAAAACAGCATTAATTGAGCCAATAATTCACGTCCGGCAAACTCAAATCTTGACAATCCGTAAGCGGCGATGACTGAAACTACCATGGACAGAATGCATGTGCCAAAGCTGACTTTGATACTGTTCCATAAATAGAGTGCGAACGCTGTACTTCCTTCCTTATTTGACAATATATTAATATAATTCTGAATCGTCCATTCATGCGGTATTAGTGAAGTTGTACCTGTCTTTATGGACCATTCACTCTGAAAGGAGGCTGAAACCACATACACAAATGGTATTACAGTAACAAAAAGAATTATTAAAATCACAATATAAAACCGAATCATTGACGATTTATTCCGAAACGCCCGTTGTCCTTCTACATTCATATCATCCCTCCTTTGACATATTCATTTTTCTAAAATACCATATACCAAAAGTAATCAATACGATACCTACTAAACTTGCCAAAGCCACTGACTGTCCTACATTAAATTCAGTAAAGGCTTTTTCAAAAATGAGGATCGGAACCGTATATGTGGAATTAGCCGGGCCTCCTTTTGTTAACAGGTAGATTAGGGAATAGTTGCTGAATGTCCAAACCGTACCTAAAAACATCAGAAATCCAATCATGTTACCAACATTTGGCAAGATTAAATTTTTCAAAATCTGTATCCAGGTTGCTCCATCGACTTTCATTGCGTCATACAGTTCTTCTGAAATTGTGCTGAGTGCAGAAGTCAGGAGTAATACGCCAAAGGGCATAAATTGCCAGAAATTCAGTATAATCAGTGTAGGAAGAGCTAAATCCTTACGTCCAAGAAAATTGATCCCCTGCACAAGCAGCCCGGCTTTTTTCAAAATGCCTCCAATTACTCCAACATCTGGTTCCAGCAGCCACTTATTCATCATTGCAAATCCTACTACCGGAGTTACCCATGGAATTAAAAGGGCAGCTATAACAAAAGTTTTCCCTCTAAAATTGCGGTTCAGTGCAACTGCTAAAAGCAATGGAATAAAGGAATTCAGCAGTACACTGGCAAATACCCATATAAGAGAGTTAACAAGAGCTATTTTCATTTTTTCCAATTTAATAAGGGAAATATAATTTTGAAGACCGGAAAACTTCAAATCTCCGAAACCATATTTCGTTGAAAAAAATGAAAGATAAAAACCATTTAAAAACGGGTAAAACAGGAATAGGCAAAGCAACAATGCCAATGGCAATAAACATATATATCCCATCCATTGATTTTTATTTTTCTTCATACATTACCTTTCTTTCCATGGAACGTTATTCATGCAGCTAATTATTCATGGATTTCGACTGTTCAGATATCTCCACCATCTTCCCCTGCGCCCATTTCACAGCTTCCGGAATGGATACCTGATCAACCACAATTTTCTGAATCATATCTGCGACGACAAACGAACCGTTGATCTCTGTCATGGACAGATTGACTGCTCCGTATTTATTGCCTGTCGCATAACCTTTCCAGTTGAATCCGCTTCCTACTTCCGTAAAATTTTCCAGTATTTTTCTGTGTTCCGAACCATCTGCATCATCAAAATCTTTTAATGGGAGGAAATCTTTATTGATATATCCGCTTTTCACTAAATCCATGCCGGTCTTAGTAGGCGGCACGAAAAATCCTGGTTCCTGTCCGAGTGTGAGAATCCAGATATTTTCCGGCTCCATCATGTATTTTAAAAGCTTTTTCACTGCCTCATAGCGTTCCGGTTCTTTCGCTGCGATGGTCACATTTAAGGCATGGTTAGCAATATACTTTGGAGAATCCTCTGCTGTCATGTCGTCCGGATGCGGCATAGGCGCTGTTGCAACATCGTAAATTCCTTCTTCAAAAAATGCCGGAAGGTTAGGCGATATGTATGGAATCATAGCAAGATTGCCTGCTGCGAAGTTCATCTCAATTTCTCCATAACTCCAGCTGGTACTTGAAGGAGAGGAATATTGAAGAAGCTTTTGATAGTATTCAGCCGTTTCAATCACTTGTGGGGAATCAAACACAACTTCTCCCTGTTCATTGAATATGTCATAATTTTTGCTGATTAAGAACGCAGAGAAGGTCTCATTGGTACAGGTATTTCTGCCCGCTGCCATACCGATTCCATATACTTCCGGAGTTCCGTCTCCATTTTCATCAAAGGTACAGTTTTTCGCATATTCTAAAAGTTCCGACCAGGTTTCCGGCGGCCTGTCATATCCTGCCTTTTTCAGTAAGCTGGGGCGGTACATCAGATTGATGGTGCTGCTGTTAATCGGCACCGCCCAATCATGTCCGTCATAGTGATAGCTTTTTAAAGAATCCGGATTAAACTGCTCCGCCTCATCGATCTCCTTTACAATATCATCAATGGGAATAATACTGCCTGCCAAAAAAGAAGTACTCCACTGTGCATCCGACACCGCATGAATATCTGGTAAGGTTCCGGCTCTTGTGGCGCTTAATAATTTTTGCATTGCATCATCCCATAATACCGCTTCCTGCGTTACCTTGATGCCCGGATTCTCTGCCATAAATCCATCCATTACCGCCTGCCACGCTTTAATTCTATGAGCCGGTGTTTCATGATGCCATAATACAAGTTCCAGTTCCTCCTCTCCTGCCTTCTTATTCCCGGCCTGCTCCGCCTGGCTGTCTATCGTATTGTTATCAGAACCTTGCTCCGCTGATTTCTGGCAGGCTGTCAATAGCAGCATAGATATAAAAAGTGCACTTGTTAATATAACCTTTCTTACTGTGTTCTTCATAATATCTCCTTTCCTGTTTCGTTGCTTGATTATGGTGATAATTGTAGTCTGCGCAAACTACGAAAGACAGCCAGTCCTTTTAATGAAAATATCCGAACATGGGACCGGTCCCCTCTCTCATGAACTCATTATACACTTATCAGAAAACGAATGCAATACCATTTGTATTTTTTGTATAATTAATACAATGTTTATTTATTTTCTTCGTGCAGTTTTCACATTTCATTTCCATCATCACAGTTCAGGCGGCTTTTGGAAAATACAGATTCCCTATCAAAAAGGGGAGAGATTATCAGAGTATTATTAACCTTTAAGATATAAAGGAGCCATAAAATATAACAGAAAAACCGGGAAGGCAGCGCGTCTTCCCGGTTTTCCTGCTAAAGCGTGTTTGAAAATTCATTTCCGTTAATTTCTTTACTTTACAGATTTTCCCCATTCTCCCTTATCACATCCCTATACCAGTAATAAGAATCCTTGGGTATTCTCTTCTGTGTCTCATAATCCACATAGACGATGCCGAATCTGTCATGATATCCCCTGGCCCATTCAAAGTTATCCATGAAACTCCATTGGAAATATCCGGCTATGTCGACGCCCTCATCGGCGGCCTTTTTCAGCCAGCGCAAATGCCGCTGCAGATAGTCTATCCGCTGGGGATCGTGGACTTTTCCGTCTAAATGAACCCAGTCGTGAGAGGACATGCCGTTTTCCGTGATGAAAATCGGTGTCTGATACCGCTCATATAAGAATCTGGTTCCCCAGTACAGGCAGTCAAAATTCACGTGCCACCCGATAGCTGTTTTCGGATCTCCCTGGGGATAGGGCACGCTCTGGGGGCATCCATTCCCATCCGCCCGGACAGGCACTCCACGGTAGATGTTCTGGCCGTAAAAGTCCAGGGGCTGGCAGATAACCGCCATGTCATCCTGCCCGATGACAGGCAGATCTTTTTCCAGAATCTTCATCCCATCCACAGGGTAATGTCCTAAGAGAACCGGGTCGCTCCACCACGCCGTATTCCAGGACCAGTCCCCATCTGCCGGCATTTCAAAAAATGCCTGTCTGGCCGCATTTATATCCTCCGGCCGGTCAGATACCGGAACCGGGACATTGGATGTGGGCGCGTAGCCGATTTTGGCATCCGGAACCTGGCTTCTGACGGCTTGAGCGGCAAGGCCGTGGGCCAGCAGCACATGATGAGCCATCTGCAGGGTTTCTTTTCTGGTGTATTTATGCCCCGGCGCATGAACGCCGTCCACAAAGGCCAGGCCGATAAATACCTGGGGCTCATTAAACGTCATGTAATGTTTCACCCGGCTTCCAAAACGGGAGGCGATCAGACCTGCATACTCCGCAAACCATTTGGGGGAATCCGGGTTCATCCAGCCGCCCCGTCTGTAAAGTTCATAGGGCATATCCCAATGGTATAATGTGAGATAGGGAGTGATCCCGTATTTCAGCATCTCATCCACCAGATCACTGTAAAACTGGATTCCCTTTTCATTTACCGGACCGGTTCCCTGGGACAGAACCCTGGGCCAGGATACGGAAAACCGATATGCCTTAACTCCCAGCTCCGCCATTAATTTAATATCTTCCCGATAACGGTGGTAATGGTCGCACGCAATATCCCCGTTATGACCTTCGAATGTCTTTCCCGGCTGATGGCTGTATACATCCCAAATCGACAATCCTTTTCCATCTTCCTGGGCCGCTCCCTCAATCTGATATGAGCTGGTGGCCACACCCCAAACAAAATCTTTTGAAAAACTCACTGTAATCCCCTCCTGACTGTTTATTTGCACATTTTAATATATTTCACATCTCCAGATCCAGAGTCCGGCTGTCCCCTAATCTGCCCACATGGAGCCTGGGCCTGCCGTTTCCGTCCGGGTCCTCTAATGCTGTGATCTTAATCTTTTTTTCCTGTCCCGCCATCATCGGGAAATAATTGTCTTCACAAACGGTTTTTATATCGCTTTCGATTTCCGCCATTTGAATTATACCATCTGAACGAATGGTCAGCTCCCATTCCCTTTCACCGGTATTTTCCAGAGAAGCCCTGAATGGTTTATTCACCAGCTCCACTTCCCCATAAGGACAGAATAACAGCAAATCCTCAGAAACCACCCGGCCCCCCGCCTCTGCCCGCACAAATACGGTTTCTTTGGTGCGGTCTTGTATTTCTGAATACAGATTTTCCAGTGTCAATGCTACAAGTTGCTCTCCCGAACGGCACATGATATCCTGATGGAATTTCTGCAGCACATTTCCCTCCTGATCGAGATGGAAGGCTTCCACTTTTACGTCGGCTGGGGACGGCATATGATTGGACAGCATCACCCGGACATTCCACAAATCCCGGTACGGGAAAATGGATATCCCTTCATACAGCCGTTTCACCACATAATAGCTCATCATGGGGCGGCCGTCGTAATCCACACACCCGAACTGGAACAACGGACCACCCTTATTAAATGACCAGTAAATGACGCCGTGATTGGACGGGCCCGTAAACCGGAACTGGCTGAGCGCATGGTAATCCGCCCTGGCCTGCTCCACTTCCAGTGCGTGCAGGTAAGCCCTGAGGGAGCTGACATCAAACCAACTGCTGTACGGCCTGCGGTTGAAAAGGGGAAGCGAGGTCAGTTTTTTCCATTTTTCCCCCCATCCTGTTCCTTCAAAGTCCTTCATATCCAGGCCCATGTATTTTTCCAGTGTTTCGGGGCGGGAGTAACTCTCTGTCGTCCAGCAGGTTTCGCTGACAAACAGGGGATCTTTAAAGGCATTATAGTAATTGCCCCAGCAGTGGCAGTCTCCTGTTGCCGGAGACTGGCAGTATTTTCCTCCATGGGGAGAATTGCAGATGTAGGGAAGCTGGGGACAAAGGCTCTGCACCAGCCGTGGAGCCTCTGTCATGGGGAGAGAGCTTCCGTAAAAATGATCCAGCTCCTGCTGCCAGCCATATTCATCCCATCCCTCTAACTGCTCATTTCCTCCGCAGATCAAACAGATACATGGATGGGAACGGATGGTCTTTAACACTCCCTCCGTTTCCTCCCTGAATTCCTGCACGAAGCCAGGATCATAATCCGGATACACATTGCTGTGGAGAAACAGATCGTGCCAGATGAGAATTCCCCTTTTGTCGCATTCCGAAAAAAAGCTGTCGTCTTCCACAGCGCCGCCGCCCCAGACCCGCACCAGGTTTACATGGCTGTTTTCCAGCAGGGTAAACATGGCTTCATACTGTTTTTGGGTTCCATATACTTTCAGATAGTCAAACGGTATGTAATTCTGTCCATGTACAAAGATCTTCTGTCCATTTACGGCAATATAAAAGGTCTTTTTCCCGCTCTCTGTCCTCTCCTTGATTTCCACAGTGCGGATACCAACCTGCATCGTCTTTTCATCCGTCACCTCTCCGTCCTGTACCGCCGTCACTTTCAGGGTATAGAGCCAGGCTTTGCCGTATCCCGCAGGCTGCCACAGTTTTGGATTGGCAATCAATACCTCCGTTTCCCGCTCATCCTCTCCGGCCTCATAGGCGGTATCCCAGACGCAGGTTCCATCCTCTTCCGTCAGGGCGATCTTTATCTGTGTCCCAGGTCCCGCATTTTTCAGAGATACCGTTACCCGTCCACGGGCCTGAGGGCCTGCGGTGATAGTGGAATAGAAAACATCGGTGATATAAGCTGACGGGTAAAAATAGAGTTCCACCGGGCGGTTGATCCCGATACCCAGCACGCCGGTACCCACATTTAACAGGCTGGAATTGGTGAAAAAGCTGCGCTGGTAGCGGCGGATCAATGACTTTCCAAGAAGCCCTTCCGTTTCATTTCCTCTTTTCAGGCATTCTGCGGCCTCAATCTTATCCTGAATCATCCTGGCGTGGGCCCGGATGCGGATTTTCAGGCAGTTGTGCTGCGGCCTTAAGACAGCAGGCTCAATCTCAAAGCCGTAACTTCTGTATGCATTGGCCGTTTTTCCAAGGCATACGCCGTTCAGCCAGACCTCCGAAAATGTGTCCACCCCCCACAGTTTCAGAATTACAGTGCCGTACTGTTCATATCCTACAGGGGCGTCGAATTCTGTTTCATACAGCCAGTCACTTTTTGCAACCCAGGCGGCGTCAAAGGCGGCTTGGGTGCCCCCATAGGGGTTTTTAAGTTTTCCATGGCGCACCAGATCGTACTGCACACAGCCCGGGACTTCTGCATCCATGGGGGAGTATCTGCTCAGAGGCGGTTTGGTACCGGCTGCTTCTGATCCGGCAACTCCATATTCATCCACGGCATTTTCTGCTTCATCAGGAGGCAGATTGTCCGGCAGATCGGAATCGTATTGCCTCACACTCCAATGGGGCAATTCTATCTTTAATGTTCTCATATATCGGCTCCTTTGTCACCATATTTTTATATTTGGTTTTATTCGTCCAATGGTTATTCTTTCTGCTCTTATTCCCTCATTCCTTCGGCCGGGTCTTCGTATAAACATCCCTTTTTGCAAGCTGGTTTCTCATAGGACGCCCCTCCCGGTAACGGTTGATGTTGTCGCAGATGATCTCCAGCGACTGGGCCACCAGATCCGGCATTTCCGGGGTGCAGTGGGGAGTGATCACCATATTGGGAAGATCCCAAAGGGGGCTGTCGGAATCCAGCGGCTCATATTCAAACGTATCACAGCCGGCTCCCCCAATTTGACCGGTCTGAAGAGCGGTGGCAAGAGCGGCTTCATCCACCACGGAACCCCTGGCCATATTGATTAGAAGAGAGGTTGGTTTCATCATCTCAAATGCCCGACCGTCAATCATATGGTAAGTTTCATCCGACAGACGGACGGATAAAACCAGGATATCGCTGCGCCTTAACAGTTCGTCCACACGTTCCCCTTTGTCCGCGCAGAACATCTCATCCACGCCTTCGGGAATCTCCCCGCAGTTCCTGTCGTATCCCAGCACATTCATTCCGAATACTTTGGCCCGTTTCGCCACTTCTCTGCCCGTAAATCCCATGCCGATAATGCCCATGGTTTTGGAATACAGGCCCCTGCTTTCCACATACATGCGGCCGCCCCAGATATGGGCTTTCTGCTGGGCCGATAACTCATGGATTTTATAGATCAGGGATAAGACCAGGAAAAATGTATGTTCCGCCAGAACCGGGCCCGATCTTCCCGCCGATCCGGTCAGCATAATTCCCCGCTGGAAAATTTCGGGGCGGGCGGAAAAATTCAGGCCTGCGTGGTCGCAGTGGATCCACTTGAGATTCTTTCCTTCATTTAAGATCTGGTCGCTGATGTCCCCGCCCAAAATGGCCGCATCCGCCTCTTTTAACGCCTCGGAAATGGCTTCCGTATCATTTTTATCCGCTCTGATGATGTTAGCGGGAGCCAGGGCCGCGGCCAGCTTATCCCAATGCCACCCTTCGTAGTTTACCGTTGTGAGAACTGTTTTAATTTGTCTTTCCATTGTTTTTGATCTCCATTCATTTATTGTCTGAACCGTTACGATTCTTTCTTGATTACAGGGCATTTCTTACGCTCACCCTTTCACGGATCCCACCATAACCCCTTTAGCAAAATGCTTTTGTAAAAACGGATACACGCACATGATGGGCAGCATGGACAGCACCACAGACGCCATGCGCATGGTTTCCTGAGGCGGCGCCGTATCGTTAAAGGACTGAGCCACCCCGGAGGCGTCCGCATCGATAACAAGCTGTTTTACCATCAGCTGAAGCGTCCATTTATCCGTATCCGAAATGTAAAGCATGGCGTCAAAGTATGTATTCCAGTGCATTACCGCGAAAAACAGGGTAAATGTGGCGATAATCGGCATGGACAGGGGCAGGATGATCTTAAAGAATACGCCCACCTCACTGCATCCGTCGATCCTGGCAGCCTCTTCCAGGGACAGAGGAATGGACTTAATAAAGGAGCAGACCACGATCAAATGCCATGCGCTGGTCAGCGATGAAAAAATCAGCGCCCAATAGCTGTTTAACAGGCCCAGTTTCTGCACCACCAG
>JAGZXV010000074.1 GCA_018378255.1 Clostridiaceae bacterium
GCCGGATACCTTTTCGTCCAGGATGCCGGCCTTTACCGGAACCGTACTGGAAGCAGGAAAGAAGGGGATCCGGCCATGCGGCCACACAAAGAAGATCTGCTTGATCTGCCGGAGGAAGTACCTGGTGGATGACAGGAGAAAGCAGTGTGTCTGCGGCGGGCATCTCTACATGATGAATGATTTTTACCATCCGGAGGTGAAGGGAGGGGATGCCGGTGGCAAAGAAAAAAATATACACCCTGTATGACAATGGTGTTTTGATGGGACATTATACGGCCTTAGAAGCCTCTTTATTAACCTCACTGCCATGTGCAACCACATCCGCCTATGCAAACTCAGGAGGAACCGCGCTAAAACGGTATACAATTAAGCTGGTAGAAAAGGTAGGCGGGGATCAATTGGCAAATGAATGGGAGCAGAGCAGGCACGAAATTTTGACAGCGGGGAGGAGATAGCATTGGAACGGATCAGAAAGCGGGATATGAAGCTGAGTGATTATAATATATCCCGTGCCAAGTATAATGAACTGAAATATTTCTGTATGCAGTATGAGGAGAAAAAGCAGAAGCTAAATAAAAGTTATGGAATAAAGGCTGTGGTAAATGACGGGATGCCAAAAGGGAACCTTCCGGGAAACCCAGTAGAGCGGACGGCAATCCAGAATGCAATGCTGCGGAAGGATATCGAACTGATTGAGCAGACAGCGGTAGAGGCTGATCCGGAGATTTACCAGTGGTTGATGAAGAATGTGACGGAAGGGATCGGGTATGATTATCTGGATGTGCCTATGTCCCGAAATCGTTTCTATGATTCAAGAAAGTACTTTTTTTACCTTTTGGCACAAAAAAGATGAAAATGGGGGACTACGAGGGCGACTTCCGTGATATTCTGGTATCATGGATTTAGGTGAAAGAACTTGAATCCATAACCTCCTCCCATAAATGAATATTTTATCCCCAACAAAGCGGCCGCTAGCGTGTTACAACCTGGTGGCTGGATCGTATCTGGTTTTAACTCTTCCGAGACATTTCCAGATACATAAGAGGCATCCTAAAAATAGGGTGTCTCTTTTAGTTATACTTGTAGCTTATAAACCCAGGCATATTTGATTTCTAACTAATTTGACATTGACGAACATATGTTCTATAATACTAATACAAAAAGTTGTACTCCACAATTACAAATATGATTAAATTAAGTGGTTTCGCTTAGCTTTTTGAAATATGGTATATTCTTCCAATAAGACCTGTGATATAATGTAAAAAAATGTCGGATTGGGAGGGGATTTTTATGGATAATCTGGATTACGTATTAGGTTATACTTTAGAGTCATTAAATGAATATACTGTATATTCAGCGCATAAATTAGTTGAAATACTAATAAGTGATGGTATTGCAACTAAAAAAAATAAAGAAAAAGAAGAAAAAGTTTATATTGGTGAGATGAATGATAGAATTGGTCTCACATTTTGTGTAGGTAAAGAAAATAAAGCAATAAAGAGTATAGAGAAATGGGAATTTGATAAAAATTATAGATATTCGATGTTATACCAGTTAAATCAAATATGCAATAGAAATTTATTTTTAGAAGCGTTAGAACAAAATAAAATAATATGTTATGATGAATTAGAAAGTTATGAAAATTTAAATACTGTTGCGCAAATGCCATCCTTATTGGAAAAAGAAAACGGATTTTTTTTGAAATTCAATTTTAAACTGGATGCAGTAGATAGTGTCGGGGAAAATTATAAAAAGCGCTATAGTATAATAGCTGTTTTCTATAAAGGTAATAATTTAATTGAGTTAAGATTCGATTCATTAGAAGCAATATTTACCAAAGAACGTTTTAAATATGCATATCAGGTCATTGAATGGATACGTTTTTACTTAAACATGGAAATTAGACCTATGAATTTAACGCCAATTATTGACTATATAAAAAAGAATGGAAAAAATGATGGTGTCGTTTTAGCAGGACAGGATATGTTGATGGCTAGTGGTGCTAAGGCAACTGTAGATGTTGGAAATGATGATTCCATGGTACTTCCATTTATTGGTGAAGTAAAATTACTTATGAAAAAATATGAAGAAGAATTTAAAAAAGTTCCTGAAATTAAAGAGGCATTTGAAGAATTTATATATGAAAAGGAAAATTTGTCGGAATTTCCATGGGTAAAATTTAAATTTAGTTGTAGAAGTTTTGAAGTAAAATTTACATTTGATGTAGGAAAAGATGCTTGTTGTTTACTTCAACATTATCATAGTCCTTTAAAGGTAAATCAAGGAAGGGGGAGAATGGATTATGTTACCGATTACATTATCAAAATTAGAAATCTTATTGACTCCCCTTCTGAATGTAGATGAAAGATCACGTTTTATTGATGTATTCAAACACTATAAAAAAAATAAATGGATTTATCCAGGGGCATTGCAACGAACATCTAGAATACCTATAGAAAAAGTATATGAAGTTTTAAATCTTTTAGAAGAAGAGCAGATCGTTAAATCATACTTTGAAATCATATGTTCTGAATGCAAAAAGACAACTGCACAGGTATACCATTCTATTGATGAAATACCTGAAAATTATATGTGCGAAAATTGTGGATATTTAGGGCATGCTTTAGATAATGTAATCTTGATTTTTAAGATAGTAAAGGATGAATAGATATTGAAGTTTGCACAAGGTTATACAGTAAAAGAAATTTTAAGATATTTAGATAGTATTCCGTTAGAATGTTTCAAAAGTTTGGGATGTTTGGTTGAAGAGGAGCGAGATTCTTATATAGATGCATTAGAACATTTTAAAAATGTAAATTCGAAGAGTAAACTTAACGGTATTAATAAAGATAATGATAATGCTATTAAAGGTAAGGCGCTGGAGGATTTAGTGGTAACATTATTTAAGTCTACGGGAGGGTATTTTAGAATTTATAAAAACTTAAAGAATAATACCAATGAGTTAGATGTGCTAGTGTGTTATACTGATAAAGCCAAATCATTATCTTCAAAATTAGATCCCAGATATTCGAAACTTTTGTGCGAATGTAAAAATTATAATACTACTGTGAAAGTAACTTATGTAGGTAAATTTTGCCATTTAATGCAATGTACATCAAATAATATTGGAATTTTTTTTAGTTATTATGGACTTGCAGGAAAAAATTGGGGATCTTCAGTAGGTCTAACGAAAAAAATTTATTTGATGAGGGAGAAAAAAGAGGATAAGCTATATATTTTAGATTTCAAATTAAAAGATTTTGATGATATCCTGAATGGGAAAAGTATATTTCAAATCTTAGATGATAAGTGTTTAGAATTAGAATTAGGTTTAGATGATATTATGAAATACATTGTAAAACATCCTAACCAAGTATAGAGGATTAAAGTGAAGCAAATAGTGCATTTTTCCATACCCGAAAGAAAAGACCGCTTATTCAGCGGCCTGATCTCTGCAAAGTTCATCCAGTGTAACACCAAGGGCATCAGCCAGTAATATTGCTGTATCTACTTTACAGTTATTATTTTTTTCAATATCCTGAATGGTTCTTCTTGGAACACCGGATAATTCAACGAGTTTTGGTACAGAAAGCCCTTTTTTAACGCGAATCTCTTTTAGACGCATGGAAATACCTCCAAAGTTTTGGAATTACATCAGCTAACATAAACACAGCGGCGCAAATAGTAAAGATACATGAATAAACAGACCAGTTGGTTCCGATTGCTAATATAAGAGCACAGAACAGGAAGAGGGTTTCAAAGCTAATTTTTTTCATTTTACATTCACGGCCTAATATGGTAAGATTATTTTAGAGAGGGGAGATTTCTCTCCCCATCCAATCACCGGAACGCTTTTATCAATTCTGCTATAGCCATTATCAATGCTGCGGTGGCGGCCACTGCTTTGATAATAAGATTGATTAAGCGTTCCTGTCTTTTGTGTTTCTTACTCATAGGCTTGTCTCCTTTCTTCTTTTCTATGATTTAATTATAGCACGTCTGAACGTGCTTGTCAAGCGAAATAGGAGGATTTCATATAGAATTTCAGCTTTTGCAAATTCTTTTCTTTTACTCTTTTTCGATATTATCATACAAAGGAGGGAATCATGAAACTGAAAAGATCAGGTAATAAGCTAAATTTTGAAGATAATCAAGAAGAGGACAGACGAGCAAATTTAATCGTTAATATGTTTTCAGAAAATGAATTTATCAATGTGGAAGAATATATTATGGGGCCGTCAGAAGACGTTTATAGGTGTACTATTCATAATCATGAATTTCAGTTTGTATTTGATTTAGATTATGGTTGCTGGTTTCAGTCAAATGATTTAAAAGCATTGGATTTATTAATAGAGTTGTTTAATTTGGCATCTGATTAACCAGGTGCCTTTTCTATACCCAAAACAGCCAGATTGGAAGGTGAGGTGATTGGCCGGTTATGAAAACATAAAGAATGAAAATGATAAACGAACCCCGGATGAACGCCGGGAACTGGCAGTAAAAGCCGGCAAAGCCTCCGGGGAGGCCAGGCGGCGAAAAGCCGCTATGAGAGATACAATGAACAGGATTTTGACAATGAAAGCAGAAGTCGAAGGCCTGTCTGATATATTGCGGGCCGACGGTGGCGAAAGTACCTATGAGGAGATCATCACCATGGCAATGATTGAAAAGGCCATGCGTGGTGACGTGAAGGCCTTTATTGCAATTCGTGATACCTTGGGCCAGACATCCAAGTCAGAGACCGATCTGGAAGAACAGAAACTGCGCATGGCAGCCACAAAGGCAAAGATGGGTGTCGATGATGATGAAGAACAGGAAGATGATGGATTCCTGGATGCATTAAAGGGATCTGCTGGGACGGACTGGTCAGAAGAGGATGAGGAGGGCTGGACAGATGAAGAAGATGAAACGGCCGATCTTTAAGTTTAAGCCGTTTTCAAAGAAACAGCGCAAGGTCCTCAACTGGTGGATGCCTAATAGCCCCGTAAAGGATTATGACGGTATTATTGCTGATGGAGCGATACGATCAGGTAAGACGGTGAGCATGTCATTATCGTTTGTGTTCTGGGCCATGGAGTGTTTCGATGGACAGAACTTTATTATGGCAGGAAAGACAATCAGCTCCTTCCAGCGTAACGTGCTGACAAGCCTTAAAGTTATGCTCCGGAGCCGCGGGTATCGGTGTATTCACCATATATCCGGTGAAACACCAAACATGCTTGAAGTTACCCGGAAGGGTATTACCAACTACTTTTACATATTTGGCGGAAAGGACGAGGGATCTCAAGAACTGGTGCAAGGCATCACAGCAGCCGGTGCATTTTTTGATGAAGTGGCGCTGATGCCGGAATCCTTTGTAAACCAGGCGACTGGCCGGTGTTCTGTGGCTGGGAGTAAGTTCTGGTTCAACTGTAACCCTGCGGGTCCGATGCACTGGTTTAAAATCGGATGGATTGACAGGTCAATCGGGTTTATCGGAAAGAAGAGGGCTGCGGAGCTGAAAGAGAAAGGCCAGGAGGTCAAGAAGCTTCTATATCTGCATTTCACGATGGAGGATAACCTATCACTGGATGCTAAAATAAAGGAGAGGTACCGGAGCATGTATGCCGGCGTCTTCTTCTTGCGCTATATCAAGGGGCTATGGGCAGTCGCTGAAGGCCTGATATATACTATGTTTACAAAGGTCAATATCTATGATGATGATATAAGGCCCAAGGGGTTGGAATATCTCAGTATCCGGACAATTGCGTTAGACTATGGAACCACTAACCCATGTGTATATCTGGACATCTATGACGACGGGGACGTTATCTGGGTAGATCGGGAATACCGGTGGGATAGCAGGATCGAAAAGAAGGATAAAACCGATGCCCAGTACGGGGATGACATGGATATCTTTATGGGTACAGATCCGGACCTGATGGCTGATATCGTAGCAGATCCTTCGGCTAAGAGTTTTATCACAGAGTTAAAGGGCCGAGGATATGTAGTGATCCCTGCGGATAATGATGTATTGGACGGTATCCGGGCGGTGGCATCTTTGTTTTATCAAGGCAAGATCCGGGTTAATAAACAGTGTTCCGGCCTTATCACAGAACTGCGCTCCTACGTATGGGATGCTAAGGCCCAGGAGCGCGGAGAAGAGGCGCCAGTGAAGCAGTTAGACCACGGGCCGGACGCCCTCCGCTATTATGTCATGACGAAAATACCGGAATGGAGGAGAGGAATACAATGATTGAGATTCTTTCATGGATAATCGTTAGTGTTAATATAGTTTTTAAGATATGTATTACAATCGAACTGTGCTTTTGCCTGTACAAGATATCGAAAGGGCTGAAAAACGATCAGAATACAGCGGTAGTTTACAGTTTGCTTGGCATTCTGATGGCGGTTATAGGCATAATGTTAAAATAAGGAGTATGATATGGCAAAAAGAAGACAACGCCAGCGAGAGCGGGCGGAAAATAAAAACAGCGTCCCGGTGATGGACGCTTTTTCTAACCCTATAGCAAGGCTGGGATATGGTACACAGGATCTTTTGCAGGCAACCGAATACCCTTTAACTCGCATGACCCAGAACTACCAGCTTTTAACAAGCCTGTACCGGGACAGCTGGATCGTCCAGAACATTATTGAGATCATCCCAGGTGATATGGTCCGTAAATGGTATACCGTCAAAAGCAACATAGGGCTGGAATATATAGATGCACTGCAGCGCCTTGAGCGTAAGGTGCACCTGCGGAAGTCCCTGTTGGAAGGAATGTACTGGGGCCGTCTTTATGGCGGAGCCGCCGGTATCATCATGATACGGGGACAGGAAGATCTTACCCAGCCTTTGGACTATGGCCTGATTCTGCCGGGGTGTTTTCAGGGTCTCATGATCCTGGACAGGTGGAGTGGAATTTATCCGGAGCATGGACAGGTGGCAGATCCATCGGATCAGGATTTCGGACTTCCTGAATACTATACCATCCGGGATGAAGAAAGCGGGACATTGATATCCAAAGTGCATCACAGCCGCATCCTGCGATTCACCGGGCGCGAGTTACCTTACAACGAAAAGATTGCTGAAATGTACTGGGGCGAATCAGAACTGGAAGCAATCTACAATGAACTGGTGAAACGGGACAATGTGTCGGCCAATATTGCGGCTCTGACCTTCCGGGCCAACGTGAATTACCTGGAGACGGATTCTCTGGATCAAATGCTTGCGGTTAACAATGCCGCGGCTCAGAGACGGTTCTGGCAGACGCTGCAGGCCCAGAGCGTCATTGAAAGTAACTTCGGAACACGCCTGGTAAATAAGGGGGATGTGATGCATAACACCCAGTATACCTTCACCGGCCTGGCTGATGTATATGACCGGGTAATGATGGATGTAGCAGGGGCTGCCAAAACGCCGGTTACTAAGCTGTTCGGGCGGTCTCCGGCCGGCATGAATGCAACGGGTGAAAGCGATATGAACAATTACTATGATTACATAGACGGTCTGAGGGAAAATCAGTTGAGACCGATTCTGGAACGTCTGCTTCCGATTATGGCCTTATCAGCCTGGGGCACCGTACCGGATGATTTGGATATTGATTTCCCACCGCTTCAGACGCCGGATTCCAGCGAGGTTGCGGACATTGCTGAGAAGAAGACGCAGGCAGTTCTGGTAGCATATCAGAGCGATTTAATTGATGCGGCAACGGCTATGAAGGAATTAAAAGCCATTGGGGACGAAACCGGCATGTATAATGCCATAACCGATGAAGCGATAGAAGCGGCCAAAGGAAAGACATATTCAGATTATAAAGCAATGCGGGACCCTATGGCAGGTCTGTTTGCACTGCCGGAAACAGAAAGCAGTGAGATGGAAGGAGCAGAATAATGCCGAAGCTTATCAGACCGCCTGACACTAAAGACGCACTTGCTTTTCTGCGTATGCTTTTTTTTAAAACAGAACAGCGTCTGATTGCTGAAATCAAACGGAAACGGGCGAGTGAATATGTAGATTATGCAGAGATCGCAGCCCTTAACCGAACTCAGCAGATACTCAAAGAGATGGTAGATGAAAGCTGGAGTTATGTTCCCCATATGATTGAAAAGATATTCTATCGGTCTGATGCGGCGGCCAAGGGATATGCAAATGCGGCCGGGCTGACAGCAACGCAGCTGGATGTTATAAACCAGCTGTCCAATAATCTGCTTGGTGATATCGTAGAAGCTTCAGAAACAGCGCAAAAGAATATTGAAAAGGCATTTATGATAGGGAGACAGGAATCAGGGGCCTTTAGAACAGCAGCACTGCGGGGAATTACGGAAGAAAAGGCCGCGGGATACGGTACAGGAAAAGCCGCAGCCAATATAGCGCAGCAGTTACAGCAGCAGGGGATCACAGCATTTGAAGATAAGTCAGGGCGGAAATGGAGCCTGCAGGACTACTGTAATATGGCCGCAAGGACAACCGCCCGCCAGGCGGAAGTATCTGCCATCCTCATGGCTGATTCGGATCATGACCTGTACAAGATTGTGAAGATCGGCAGTACCTGCCCGGTATGTGCCCCGTTAGAAGGCCGGGTATACAGCCGGTCGGGAACCAATCCGGATTATCCTGCCTTAGCGAAAGCTTTCGGAAAGATCGATCCGGCCGGAGGGGATGACCTGACAAATACCTACCTCAATATTCATCCGAACTGCCTTCATTCCATAGTTAAATACACTACTATAGGTAAAAGCGAGGCCCAGATCCAGAAGGATAAGGATTTCTCCAGCTTCGAAAAGAACCCGGTTACAGTAGATCCACGAACTAAAAAGCAGATTGAAGCATATAAAGAAAAGGTGCGTAACCGGCAGAAATTACTGAGGGATTATAAACAGCATACAGAATATCGAGCTGTCCTTGGCAATGACGTGCCGAAAGAATTTGATAAGTTCCGGGATTTAAAGTATAATAAGGGTGAAAAGTTTGAACAGCTACGACAGCAAGTTCTGAATAAAAAGAAGACCAATGAATTTCTAGAAAAACTGCACCGTGGAGAAATTAATACAAAAATAAAAAATGTCAAACAACAAGAGCATATTCGAGGTACTAAAAAATGGAAGCAGAGGGTAGAAAGTGATCTGAGAACAAAAGGAACAGCTCCTGATATGTTTTATAAAGACACAGATATACAAATGTTGTTTGATTCTAAAGTTGGTACAGGTGATTTTGAATTTAGAAAGAATCAACAGTACCCTATTGAATATATTAATGCAGATAAACCAATTGGTAGATACTTTAATATGGGAACCGGAAAGTATGAAGAGACAAGGCGGTTTGCAATCCGTTATTCGAGCAAAGGCTGGCATGCCCATCCGGTTAAGGAGGTATAAAAATGCTGAAACCACAAATTCCACCAAAATTATATGAACTATCTCAAAAAGGAAAAGATGGAAAGGAAGTAAAATTACAACTTTCTGATGGCAGAAAAATATCTTGTCGTTTTGAGATGCTGACTTATGCAAATACATCGGATGAAGATGATACAGATATTATGGTTGCATTAGTGAAGTATAAGAATGGAGGAGAACTTCTTGCGGAAGAGGATATAAAACAGATTTTTTAATACCACCAGTCAACAATGGCCGGTGGTATTATTATATCCAAAAATAGTTGCGACGTCGCAACAGAGAGGAACAGATAACAATGTTTGCATATTATGGCTATACCATAAGCCCCAACCAATTAGAAACGGTTGAGGGCTTTTTAATTTGCCGGAATGTGCCTATAGCTCGGACCGGGGAAATGGAATATTTGGAAAGCGAACTGAAACCGGATGGCAGCAGTTCTAAGATGGTAACGGTGATCCGTTCGCCAGAGGAAGTCTTTTCTGAAGCGGCCCTTTCCAGTTTTGAGGGAAAGCCGGTTACGGATGAGCACCCGCCGGAACTACTCACTCCTGACACGTGCACCCGGTATTCCAAGGGGCACGCCCAGAACATCCGCAGGGGTGAGGGGGAGTGGGAAGGCCATGTGATTGCGGATCTCCACATCCAGGATGAAGAACTGATCCGGGCAGTGCAGGACGGCAAGAGAGAAATCAGCTGCGGTTATGAGTGCGGCTATACTGAAAATGAGGATGGAACCTATTCGCAGCATGATATCCGGGGGAATCATATCGCCGTGGTAACACGGGGACGTGCCGGAAAGCATGTTGCGATTTTAGATTCAAAGAAAAATGTAAATGTAAAGGCCATAGAACGGCCAGAAAGGAATGAGAAGATGAAGAAAAACAGCCTATTTTTGAAACTGTTTGCTAAAGCAGCCAAGGATGCCTCACCGGAAGAATTGGAAACTATGGCGGCGGATGCGGCAGCGGCTATGGATGAGGATCCGGCAGGCCAGGAGCCCCCAGCAACTCCAGCAAAGGAAGAACCGCAGAAGGAGGGAACCCAGGATGCCCAAAGCCTTGACAGTAAGATGGATATGATTTTAGACATGATGAAAAAGCTGGCCGGAGGAGGAGAAACGCCTGCTCCGGAAGCTGATCCGCTGGATAAACTGGTTGATTCTTTGATGGGAAAAGAGGAACCAGAAGGCGGTGAAGCAAAAGTGGTACCGGCAGAAGAACTGGATAAGTCATCCTGTGCGGCAGATAAAGCAGTCATAGCGGCGGTTATTAAACAGCTCCAGCCGGTAATTGCAGGTATTAAGGATGAAGCCGCTAAAAAGACGGTTACGGATTCCCTGGTGGACTGTCTGACCGATAAAGAAAAGGTCAGCGATATTGCAAAGATCGCCCAGGCGGCTCAAAAGAACGCCGTCCAGATGACAGATAGGAATACCGTTGATCTGGACAGCTACCAGGCAGCCTATGACGCTATGAACCCGCATAAACAGAATGGAGGAAAATAATCATGAAAGGTAAAGTAATTGGAAAAAGTATGACACACGGTTATGCCGGAGATTTTGCCAGGCAGCCGGATATGATTGTGGATACACATCCGTTAGGAGGTTCCGCTCCGATAGTATTTGGTACACCGTTAGTCTATGACAATGACAGTAAGGTAACTGCCTTTGGTACAGATAACACAGCGGCTGACTTCGTTGGTATTGCTTCCCGTGAGTTTAAGAGTGCTGTATCCTATCTTTCCCAGTCAGCCGGGGAATACCGGCCGGAAGAGGCGGTCAGCGTGTTTAAACGCGGCTGCATTAACGTGCTGTGCAATGTTGGCGTCCCGAAGCTGGGAGGAAAGGTCTATATCCGGACGGTGGCTAACGATACGATCCCAACCGGCATTGTCGGAGGATTTGAAGCGGTGGCGGATGAGGGCAAGACCGTGGAGCTTGCTAATTGTGAGTGGCGCGGAGAAAAGGATGTCAACGGTGTAGCAGAGATCAGGATCTTATCCTGCAATAGAGCATAGGAGGTAATAGAATATGAAATTTAAGAGTATGGGAACTTTTGACGGAGGTATGATATCCTCTTCCCCGGCCGGCGCAGCAGCGCCCCAGCGCTTTCAGACCATGGATGCAGCCGCAATTGCAAACAACGGGGCATTCCTGCAGTCAGAGCTGGAGAAACGCGATAATACAATCCGACAGCCGCTTACCAGCTTTACTTATGGGCGCGATATTCCGATGCGTGTCGGCGGCGGATGGGCTGAGTTCGTCAGCGCCATGAACGTGGAATACGGGGTCACAGGCGGAAGTGAAGACGGGCTGGTACATGCAGGCGGAGCAAACGGCATTCCAATGGTTCAGGCGAATTTTGATAAAGAAATGTTCAAGACGCATATCTTCTCCATCGGAATGAGGATCATGTGGGTGGATATGCAGCGGGAAAAGCTGACTGGAAGAAGCCTGGAAAGTATCCTTCGTGACGGCATCCGGATGGCATATGACAAACATATGGATGCGAATGTGTATGCAGGGATTAAACGTTATGGTTCAACCGGATTATTGAATAATCCAAATGTAACGACTACGAATGCAGCAGCAACAGGAGCTTCCAGTTCCAGCAAATTTAAGGATAAGACGCCGGACCAGATCCTTCAGGATATCAACGATGCCATTTTGGCAGTATGGGCAACTGCGGAATACGACAGGGATGCCGTTCCAAACCACATTATCATGCCGTATGAGCAGATTAACTATCTGGCAACCACCAAGGTGACGGAACTGGCCGAAAAGACCATTCTCCAGTTCCTTCTGGATAACAACGTGGCGAAGACAAACGGCAGTGACCTGTATATCGGCGGCTGTTCCTGGTGCAAGGGTGCCGGAGCCGGCGGAACTGACCGTATGATGGTGTATATCAACAAAGACCGTTATGTCGCTGCAGACGAGCTGGCCCCATTAAGCCGTATCATGACCCAGCCAAATACGGAAAATGTCTGCTATGATACGGCATACATGGCGAACCTGTCCGAAGTGCAGATGTACTATGAAAACATCATGCGCTACGTGGATGGAATTTAAGGAGGAGACTTATGTTTATCAACAGCAAGAAATGCTTTGAAATCAATGAAGGTGATAAAAAGCTTGTTATTCCCCGCGGTTTTATCGGGAACATTCCGGACTGGGCGGCAGGCCACTGGCTTATTCAGGCGGCCATCCGGGACGGATCGATTGCTACACCGGAAAATACGGCGGATAGGGCCCTGGAATCAGCTGATACAGAGGCAGAGGAAAAAGCGAAAGACTTTGATATCCGACCGGAAGAGAAAACGGAAAAGAAGCCCGAAGAGAAGCCAGGTAAAAGAGAGAAAGCCTAAGGAGGTAACGGCATGTATGGAGGACAGTTCAACGGTGTGATTGCAGCGGCAGCCAACATGCCGGCATCCGGAGAAACGGGAGACTATGAAAAGAAACTGTTTCTTGAGGATTTTCCCCAGTTTACTAAAAATGGTACAGAACCGAGAGAATCCCTGGTTCCGGATGGGATACTTGAACTATTTATAACAAATGCGAATCAGTCCATTCTGCCGAGCCGTTACTGTGAAATGTGGCGGTACGCGGCTGGGCTGTATGTTGCTCATTTCAGCACTCTTTATTTAAAAACCTATGCAGACGGATCTGCTTCGGTAGCACAGGCCGCAGCCAAAGGCCAGCAGACCGGCTTAGTAAGTGAAGCAGGAATGGGCGATACCACAATAAAGTATGACAATGAAGCGGTTACGGCAGCTATGGCAAAGTGGGGAAGCTGGAACGCCACACAGTACGGCCAGCAGCTTATCTCCATGGCGCGCATGATCGGGATGGGAGGCTCTTATGTTATTTGATAATCCTATTTTTGAGGGATGGTATACGGATACCATGACGGTCTACCGGAGTGTGAATAAGACGGCTGGAAATGTGGATAAAAAAGAACGGCAGATGATTGCGGAGAATATTCCCTGTCGGGTTTATAAGACTGGCAGGAATGGCCCGAGAATGCCCCAGGGGGCAGCTGAGAGAAGATCCATAGACAAACTGGCCTGTGACCTGGATGTGGATATCAAAGAGGGAGACGAACTCTTGGTAACCCGCGGCGGAATACTGGAGATAGAAATGGAAGCGGAGAGGTATTTTGCGGATAAACCGAACCCCTACTATGATCCGGTCGCAGGTGTTCTTTCCGGTCTGGAGCATCAGGAAATTGTACTGCTCATGGATGAGACGATAGATTAAGGAGATGAGTACATGTCATTTGGACAGGCAACCAGGAAACGATTTGAACAACTGAGAAAACAGGGGCAGAATGTGCCGAAAATAATGTCTCAGGTAGCCGAAGGGGCAACGATTGCGGCCGTAGAGCGTGCAGCGGAACTGACGCCGCCAAACGGTGCACCAATTGCCGGTACTGGAACCAGATCAGGAGAGATGGCCCAGGCATGGACCACAGACAGTATTACAAAACCGGCTGTGACAGCTGGACATACTAAAACAACATTAGCCAATAACATGCAGTATGCATCTTATGTCAATGACGGCCACCGTATGGATGAACATTTTGTTCCTGGGCTAATGGTAAATAATGGAATGCTGGAGAGGGTGCCGCGAGAGATGGGCGGTATCATGGTTGGTACAAAGACCCCATACGTAAAAGGCAAATACATGAAACAGGCAGCCGTAGGAAAGTACCGGACTGTGGTGCGCAAAGAACTGGATAAACGCATAAGAGAGGGTTTGAAATGATATTTACGCTTGAAAAATTAACAAACTCCATTGCCGGTGTATTAAAACAAAACTATCCGGAAACACCGGTATATAGCAATCCGAACCAGCAGGGTACAAAATTTCCCTGCTTCTTCATTTTCTTTATGCCGGCTGAAATGAAGGATGAAATGGACCGGAGATCCCGCAGAATCCTGGGGATTGATATCGTATATCTTACCAAGCGCAACATCCCTGATGCATACGATCAGCTGACTGCAGTGGTGGATACCCTGGATTTTGCCCTTGATTTTATCCCATACGAAGGAACGGAAGACATCCGGACCTTTGATCGGGAATGGAGGATCGAGGACAAAGAACTGCATTACCAGTTTTATATAAAAGCGGTTGTATCAGTCCCGAATGAAGGGCCGTCAATAGAAAACCTGAAATATGAAGGAGGAGTGAAACATGCCGGATAAAAAACAAGTCAATCTGGCTCAGAAACCACAGAAATATAAAACGGAGGTCCTGCTAAAGAGCAGGGCCTTATCTGATTATCAGACTGATTTTGCTAAAGCCCTGCTTACCAAGTCCGCGTACACAGCAGAAGAGGCCAGGGCAGAATTAGATCAGTTTTTTGGAAAGGAAGGTAAGAAATAATGGCAGGAGGAACCTGGAAAAGCCAGAATAAAAAACAGCCCGGCGTATATATCAATGTCCGGTCAAATAAAAAGACATCCATCAGCCCGGGAGACCGCGGCATTGTGGCAGTCTGCGAGCCTTTGTCATGGGGACCGGAAGGCCGGCTTATCACGGTTAATGCCGGCGACGATTATATGCCCGTGATCGGATATGATGAAACCAGCAGTAAGGCTCTCTTTTTACGGGAAATATTTAAAGGCAGCGATCATACGGCAGGAGCGGTAAAGGTGCTTTTATACCGTCCGGAAGCGGCAGGAGCGGCCAAGGCAGAAAAGACAATACAACCGTTGACGGTTACCGCACGGTACAATGGATTGAGGGGGAATGACATCTCCATTGCAGTGGCTGCGGACCCGGATGCAGAGGGCAGCTATACGGTTCAGACAATTGTGGATGGAACCATCAGGGATGCACAGACAGCAAAAACCGTAGAAGATCTGCAGGCCAATGACTGGGTGGAATTTTCGGGTACGGGAGCATTGACCGCCAGCGCGGGGACTGCATTGACAGGAGGAAAGGACGGGACTGCAGCCAGTGCCGCACACGCATCCTTCCTGACAGCGTTAGAACCACATGAGTTTCATATTCTGATTTATGACGGTACTGACAATACGGTGCAGGCTGCCTATATAGCCTTTGCACAGCGGCTACGGGATGAACTGGGAAAGAAATGCCAGTTGGTAACTTCAGGGGCCGAATGCAGTTCCGAAGCAGTGATTTCCGTGAAAAATGGAGTGGTTTTGTCTGATGGAACTACACTTACACCACAGCAGGCTACCTGGTGGGTGGGCGGAGCTGAGGCCGGCGCCAATTATAATGAATCGCTGGTATATGCACAGTATCCTGGGGCTGTGGACGTGGAACCACGCCTTACCAATGCTGAGATTGACGCGGCGTTGGAAGCAGGTCAGATCCTCTTCTTCGAAGAGTTTGGCAGCGTCAAAGTGATGTCGGATATTAATACGCTGACTTCTTACCAGCCGGAAAAGGGAGAGGAGTTCTCTTTAAACCAGGTGATCCGGACACTGGACACCATTGCAAATGATGTGTATAAGAATTTTTCCCTGAATTACATAGGGAAAACCCAGAACAACGAGGACGGCCGGATGCTTTTAAAAGCCTGGATTGTGGGATACCTGAATGAAATCCAGGCTAATGGAGGAATCCAGAATTTTGAAGCAGAGGATGTGACTGTGGCGGCCGGAACCGCCATAAATGCAGTGGTGATCCTGATAGCCATTCAGCCGGTATCAGCCATTGAAAAGATCTATATCACAGTCAACCTGGTTAATGAATAAGGAGGCGGAGTATGTTTTTACTTGAACGTGATGCCCTGAATGGAAAAGCAGGACGGGCCTTTGCTACGATTGACGGACGGAATATTGAGATGTTTGGTCTCAAAAAATTCCAGTCCGATGCGGAGTTTCAGGAATCAGATTTTAAAGTAGTGGGAACGAACCTGGTGCAGAAAAAGACAACCGGGGTTTCCCTGACTGGCTCCGCTACACTTTATTATGGAACCCCGGAATTTTTGAATATGCTTACGACTTACATGAAGACCGGACGGGTTCCCTATTTTACATTTCAGATTACAAATGAAGACGGAGGGAGCACAGTTGGAAAACAGGTGGTTGCTCTCTACAATGTAAAACTACAGAAGCTACCCATTGCGATACTGGATGCCGATGCGGAGAGCTTGACAATGGATATTGCTTTTAGCTTTACCAACATTGAAGTATTAAACGCGTTTAACGCCCCGGCTCAGTTGGGAGAATAGGAGGAAAACAAATTATGAGCGCATTAAAAGCATTTTTACAGCCCCCGGTAGCAGGGAAAACAAAAGAGGTTATTATTTCAGAACGTTTTACGGATGAGGGCGGTAATATAATACCCTTCGTCATCCAGGCGATCAGCCAGGAGGAAAACGAAGCCCTTGCAAAGAAATCAAGGATAGAGAAGACGGTAGATGATATTCCGGTGGAAACCCTGGATAATATTGTTTATACAAAGCGTTTGATGCTGGCCTGTGTGAAGGAGCCGGATCTCAGAGATGCCGAGCTGTGTAAATACTATGGGGTTGTAGATCCTCTGGAGGTCCTTGGCAAGATGCTGAGCGTCGGAGAATACAGAACCCTGTCCGAAGCGGTTCTTCAGATTAATGGAATGAAAAATAAGAAGGAGAAGCTGAAAGAAGCAAAAAACTCCTAAACGGGGATGATATGGACGTGCAGCTGGCATATTACATGTTTGTTAATCACGGTCGATTCCCCGGGGAAGTAGCGGAGCTGCCGGAAAATGAGCGGCTCCTATTGTACGAGATGGCAGTCAAGGAAATTCAGAACAGGCCCAAATAAGGAGGGGTTATGGGACAGATAAGAGAAGATTTAATACTATCAGACCAGTTCAGCGCATCTTTTTCCAGGTTCCTTGACCTGGGCAACAATATGATTAGTCAAATGGGCAGAATCGATCAGTCGGTACTGCGGTTAGAGGCATCCATGAGACGGTCTATCGGCGGGGCCACGGGAGCCTTGATTGCCAATATGCGCCAGATGGGCGATATAACAGGAGAACTGAACTCTGGCTTTAACCGTCTGGAAGATCAACTGATACGGATTGCCCAGAATACAACCAGAGCAGCGAATGAACAGCAGCGGCATGAGCAGAATGTCCGACAGACCACCGGTTCCGCGAATCAATTGTTAGGTGTATTAGGGCGTATTGTATCTGTTGCAGCAGCCTTTAAAATTGGAAAAGACCTGATTAAACTATCGGATTCCATGACACAGACTACTGCACGATTGAATCTGATGAATGATGGTTTGCAGGAAACCGACGAACTACAGCAGATGATTTATACATCCGCTCAACGAACAAGAACATCTTATACTGCTACCGCTGATGTAATTGCAAAGTTAGGGCAAAGGGCACGAGGGGCTTTTGACAGCAGTGCCGAGGTGATCCAGTTTGCTGAGAATCTGAATAAGCAGTTTGTCATTGCCGGAACCAGCCAGCAGGAAGTTACTTCGGCATCCCTGCAGCTTACCCAGGCCCTGGGATCTGGTGTTCTGAGAGGTGAGGAACTGAATGCAGTATTTGAAGCGGCGCCGAATGTAATCCAAACGATTGCTGATTATCTGGATGTGGATATCGGGAAAATCCGGGAAATGGCATCGGAAGGACTGATTACGGCAGACATTGTAAAAAATGCCATGCTTGGTGCTACCGATAACATTGATAAACAGTTTAAAGCTATGCCAATGACCTGGGCCCAGGCATGGACAATGGTTAAAAATGCCGGAGTGATGGCCTTTTCTGAGGTATCCGAGAAGTTAAAAGATTTTATTAACAGTGATACTGGTGAGGCATTAATCGGAGGGCTTATAACCGGGATAGAGATATTAACAGATATTGCTTCCGGCGCTGTTGACTTGCTTTCTTCGGGGGCTCAGTTTATTGTTGATAACTGGAATATGATTCTGCCGATTCTTCTTGTAGCAGCTGGTGCGTTGGCAATTGCTGGTGTGGTTGGAATGACTTCCGGATTAATCACAGCCGCATCCTGGTTAGCGGCATACTGGCCTTTTGTTTTAATTGGGGCAGCTGTTGCGGTCTTAATATATAGCTTACATGAAGCTGGCGTTTCTTTCCAGACGATGGGGACGGTGGCTGGATCAGCTTTCGGTTTCATATATGCCATAGTCTATAATACGGTTGCCGACCTCTGGAATTTAATTGCTGTATTCATCGAGTTTTTTGCAAACGTATGGAATGATCCGATTGGGTCTATTGCCCGACTGTTTGCAGGTCTGCTTGACACGATTTTAGGAGTTGTGGAAACGGCGGCTAACGCGATTGATGCTATATTAGGAAGCAGTCTTTCAGATGCTGTTTCGGGATTCAGGACCGCTTTTAATGATGCCGTTATTGAAAAATATGGTGAAGCCGATATCCAGGTCGCCCGTATGGAAAAGAAAGATACTGGAACCACCATGGAACAGGGGGCAGAAATTGGGGCGGAGCTTGGGAAGAAACTGGACAATGCAAATTTCAGCTTAGAATCACTAACAGGAGACTTTAAAGGATTTGGTAATCTTGGAACCGGGAATGATATCGGTAACGTTGGAAAAGTCGGAAGCGTCGGGAAAATTGAACAGGATGTGAACATTGCAGATGAAAACATTAAACTGCTTCGTGACCTGTCGGAACGGCAATATGTAGCACTCGTGAACCTTACTGTGCCGCAGACAAACGCTACCATTCATCAGACGGTCAATGGGGGCGGAGGGTCCGATATCGATGCAATGCTTCAGGCACTTAAAAATGAGATTGACCGGCAGAATGCTTCCCACAGCAATGTAGCGCCGGCATAAGGCCGTTGCGATATCGCAACAGGAGGAGACTATGAGAAACAGGTACAATTTTTATTTAGATATTAGCGGGGAAACCATTGAATTCCCTGTTAATCCAAAAGAGTGCTCCATTTCCTATCCCACGGACCATAAAACGTATAACATCCTGGATATTGGGGAAATCATTGTTCCCAGGCTGCCTTCTCTCATGGAGGTATCCTGGGAATCCTATTTTCCCGTAAATGAAAACGATCCTCTGATTATGGGACATGAATGGAAAGAACCGGAGGAATATATTGAACTAATTGAGGATGCGGTCCGGGATAAGGAAATCTGTGATCTGGTTATCAGCCGCCGTGATGTGTCAGGCCGCCGGCTGTACGATACGAACCTCAGCGTGCTGATCTCCAGCTTTAAAACAACTGATAAGGGAGGAGAAACTGGAGATGTGTATTATAAAATAGCATTGAAAGAATACCGGGATTACGGTCCTGTAAAAATTTCCCTTCCTCAGCCGGAAACTCAAGAGCTGGCAGCCCAGGAAGAGGAGCAGCGCCCGGTTACAACTCCGGAACTGCGGGTGGGGGCAGCAGTCCTTGCCAATGGAACCTATTATAGCAGCAGTTATGGAGACAGGCCCACAGGGAACGCAAACAACCTCCAGACAACCGTTTCAAGGATTATTCCGGACCCTTCCAGGCCATACCCGATTCTGATCGGAGGAAGCCGGGGCTGGATTAAGGCAGAGCAGCTGCAGGTGACGGGATGACGTTCCGGCTTTTAGTATTCAATTCTTCGGATCATTCCCTGTATGACTATACCTCGATAACGGAAAGTGTTTCTTATACCACAAACAGGAATGGAAGCGCCGGGAAGCTTGAGTTTTCCTACATATGGGAGGCCCCTGTAAATATGACGGAAGGGGCAAAGGTTGAATTTTATGCAGATGGCAGAGAGATCTTTTTAGGATATGTATTTACCATTGAACAGGAGCGGGGCGGACGCATTTCTGTCACCGCTTACGATCAGCTCCGGTATTTAAAGGCAAATGAGAGTTACAGTTTTATTGGAAAAAAGCTGGGGGAGATAATACAGCAGATTGCGGCAGATATGCAGCTTCAAACGGGACTGCTGGAAGATACCGGTTATGCAATTCCCGTTCTGACAAAAGAGGATACGGAATGCCTGGATATCATTGAATACGGTCTTCAGCTGACCCAGTACAATACCGGGAAAACATTTGTATTTTTTGATGACTTTGGAAAGCTGAGCCTGAGAGAAGCGAAGAACATGATGTTAGATGTTCTGATTGGAAACGGAAGCCTGTTAACCGATTACACCTTTAAGTATGATATTGATTCCGACACATACAACCAGGTGAAGCTGGTAAAGCCAAACAAGGAGACCGGACAGGGGGACACTTATATTTTCCAGGACAGCACGACGATTAAAAAATGGGGTCTGCTCCAGAAATATGAAAAGGTGGATGAGAACCTGAATGAAGCCCAGATCAGCGAACAGGGAAATATTATGATGGCTTATTACAACCGGGTTCTTAAAACCATATCTGTGGATGGTATAGGCGGAGTGGTCGGCCTGCGGGCTGGAGTAATGACAATGTTTAAAATAGACGATGTTCCGGAATTGAAAAACGGTTATTTTCTGCTGTTAGACAAAGTAAAGCATAAATTTAAAAATGACGATCACACAATGAGCATAGAAGCGAAACTATTAACAATTTAGGAGGGATCATATGTCCGAACTGGTGGATTCCCTGCAGATAACGATAAAGAATACGGTAAAAGCAATGGATCTGCTGGATTCCGGTTTTGCAACAGTACTATCACCGTCCCCGGTGACTTTAAGAATTCAGGCCAGCAAATTAACAGTAACTGAGCCAGTGGTAATTATAAGCGATAATGTCCGGTATAAAGCTGTTACGGTCCAGGGAGAAAGCGTAATCTTGAATCCTGGTCTGAAAGCTGGGGATAAGGTGCTTTATTTGAAAGCAAACTCCGGCCAGAATTACATTGTGATTGCGAAAGTGTAGGTGAGAGAATGCCAATTTTACCAGAAACATCAGGCTATAATATTTACCAGGCAGAACCGAAAGAATACCCGACAGAGACATTTTTGATTAATAAAGAGACAGGTACGATAGAGCGGATCGGAGGCGGCCTGGAGGCAATGAGACAGGCTGTTGAAATTATTCTGAATATAGAACGGTATCAGTACCAGATTTACTCTTCCAATTTTGGCAGGGAGTTAAATCGGCTGATCGGCAGGCCTCCTGATTATGTGGCAAGCATGTTAAAGCGCCGCATAAAGGAGGCTTTTTCTATGGATTCCCGGATTTTGTCTGTTGATGAATTTGAGGTGCAGGAAAGAGGGATGGGAACGATTACCTGTGCCTTTGTAGTAAGGACGGTGTTCGGGAATATCAAAGAGGAGGTGGAAGTTTGATAGATTATGAAAAAAAGACTTATGCTAATATACTGGCGGATCAGTTAAAGAGGGTGCCCTATACACTGGATAAACGGGAAGGATCTATCATTCAGACAGCACTGGGGCCGGTCGCCTGGTATATGGAAGGGATTTATTTGGATCTGCTTTTCATGCAGAATAATGTATATGCAGACACTGCGGCCGGTATTTACCTTGATAGAATGGCAGCCGCTATTGGAATCACAAGAAAACCAGCTACATTTGCGGTAAAAAAAGGAGTTTTTGACAAAGCAGTCCCTATAAAATCAAGATTTTCTGCGGCATTAGAATCAATCAACTATACTGCTGTTGAATTGATCGGCAGTTCAGGCACCGGATATGAATACAAGATGAAGTGTGAAACTGCAGGTGAAGCAGGAAACAATTATACGGGCCAGTTGTTGACAATTGATTATGTCCCGGGGTTGACTAAGGCAGAGCTGACGGAAGTCTTGATTGAAGGGGTGGATGAAGAAGATGATGAAGCATTGAGAAAACGAATTTTAACAATGCTCCAGAAACCATCCACCAGCGGAAACAAATATGATTACTATAACTGGGCCATGGAGTGTGCCGGCGTAGGGGCCGCCAAAGTCTTTCCTCTGGCAGACGGCCCGGGAACCGTTAAAGTGGTAATTGCGGATGCCAGCATGGCGGCCGCCGACAGCTCACTGTTAAAATCTGTAAAGGATCACATCGAGGAACTGCGCCCAATTGGCGCCACGCTCACCGTGGCTTCAGCAGTTGAAAAGGGAATCAATGTTTCCGCCAGAGTTAAACTGGGTAACGGTCTGAATTTAGGAACCGTCCAGAACCTGTTCCGGGCGGTGGTAGAGGATTATTTAAAGGATCATGCCTTTGACCTGTCCTATGTCAGCCTGGCGCGGATCGGGAACCTTCTTCTTGACACCGCAGGGATTGAGGATTATACAGAACTGCTTTTAAATGGAATGGCTGGAAATGTAGCGTTAAGTGATGAAGAGATCGCCGTGGCTGGCACAGTAACACTGGAGGTGATGTAGTGGAAAGTAGTCAGTTTATAGAAAAACTGAATAAAGTGGATGGGAATGTATATGTGATTGAGGAAGAGGTACATTTAACCGGCGGTGTATACGAGGCTCCGCTTGCCCATGACAATATTAATATAGCCACCTTAGCAGTGTTTACCGGCCCCAAACTGACCGGGGAGCGCCTGGAAACCTATGCAGTATCCACACCAAGCCTGACACCATGGAAACGGGTCATACGTGTGTATGCGGATGTGGAGACCGTTTATATCAGCTATGAGACGGATGGGGACACGGTAGAGGCCGAGGATATCAATCGGGTCCAGGAGGCTGTTGTGGGAACACAGGAGGCGGTTAATGCAGAAGAAGCGCGTGCACTGGATGCTGAGAAAGTTTTAACCAATGG
>JAGZXV010000075.1 GCA_018378255.1 Clostridiaceae bacterium
GTGGAGTCGCATACGAAAGTCCGTTGGTGGTGGTAAAAATGGGAGTTCCTGAAGAAGGCGGATTTCCCAGGACAACAGAGCTGATGAAGGCGGTTGATTATGTGGTAAGAACCGGGGTACGCCTTCAGATGCCGGCAGCCGTCAATCTGAGCTTTGGAAATACCTATGGCTCTCATGATGGAACCAGCCTGGTGGAACGATTTTTAGACGATATATCCAATTACGGCAGAACCTCGATCATAGCAGGTACCGGAAATGAAGGGAATACAGGCGGCCATACATCCGGTGTGCTCACTGAGGGGAGAACGGAAACGGTGGAATTGTCGGCAGCACCCTATGAAACCGGATTCAGCGTCCAGATCTGGAAGGAATATGTGGATTCCTTTACCATCAGCCTGGTAACACCGACTGGAGAAGTGCTCAGCGTTACCGATCAGGGCGGCGGAAACAGAACTTTATATTACAGAAAAACCAGGATTCTTGTATTCTATGGAGAACCAAGCCCTTACAGCCTGGCTCAGGAGATCTATCTGGACTTTCAGCCGGTGGATCTTTATGTAGACAGTGGGATTTGGACGTTCAGAATGGAGCCGCAGAATATAGTTTCGGGCAGATATGATATGTGGCTGCCCTCTTCCAATATATTGAATGCTTCTACGGAATTTCTCCGCCCCACACCTGATATCACGCTGACCATACCATCTACCGCCTCACAGGTGGTTTCAGTAGGCGCTTATAACAGCAGATACCAGTCCTATGCCGATTTTTCCGGGAGGGGATATACCAGGGTGACAAATCAGATAAAACCTGATTTAGTGGCGCCGGGCGTCAATATTATGAGCGCAAATTCGGGAGGGGGATATGAAACCGTTACCGGAACTTCCTTTGCCGCCCCCTTTGTGGCAGGAAGCGCTGCCTTGATGATGGAATGGGGGATCATACAGGGCAATGACAGCTTTCTGTACGGAGAAAAGATAAAAGCCTATCTGAGAAAAGGAGCCAGGCAGCTTCCTGGATTTACAGTCTGGCCAAATCCACAGATGGGGTATGGGGCGCTGTGTTTAAGGGACAGCCTTTTGCGGTAACCGAAGTCTGACTGACAGCCGGAATTTATATGCTGAGATAAGAACAACATTTATAAAAAGTTTTGAATTTAAACCGGAAACCAGCAGGTGAAAAACCATGGTTTCCGGTTTGTTATATCTTGAAAACGGGTTGTTGACATCTGAAAATAAGATGGTATAATGATATTAACAAATAGATATTAACAGAATGATTTTAATAAAACAATACTAACAATATTAACAAGACAATTCCAACCTGTCAACGCCGGCAAAGAAGATGGCAGATTAAAAGGAGATTACTATGATCTATCAAATCGAAGACTTAAAGAAAGCATATAACAAAGGCGAAAAACTCCGCTTTTTATTCTTTTGGGGCCATACCCCTCCTGCGGATGGCCATATCAATGAAAGCTGTCTCAGCCAGTGGTGGAAATGTCCGTTTTCCATAGACGGGATCACATATTCCTGTGCTGAACAGTATATGATGGCAGAAAAGGCCAGAATGTTTGGAGATGAAGAGATGCTGTCCATGATTATGAAAGCCAGTCATCCTAAGGAGATGAAAGCTTATGGACGGGCTGTGAAGAATTTTAATCCGGACCGCTGGAGCGCTTCTTGTTATGAGATTGTAAAGCGGGCGAATCTGGCAAAGTTTTCCCAGAATCCGGAATTATGGGAATTCTTAAAGACCACTAAGAAGCGGATTTTAGTGGAAGCCAGCCCCAGAGACAGAATTTGGGGAATTGGGATGGGGAAAAGCAATCCGGATGCCGAATGCCCTATGAAGTGGAGGGGAACAAACCTGCTGGGATTCGCTCTGACGGAGGTTCGGGACCTGTTGTTAAAACAGGAAGGTGAGGAGATATGATGATGAAGGAGATCAGGGATAAAAACGGATTGACAGAAGAAGAATTTTTACAGCAGTACAGGCCGGGGGATTACAAACGGCCGTCTGTGGCGGCGGATATGGTTATTTTTACAGTGACTGAAGATGAAAAAGAGAATTACCGCAGGCTGCCGGAAAAAGAACTTCGTATATTGCTGATACAGAGAGGCGGCCATCCTTTTTTAGGCTGCTGGGCTCTTCCTGGGGGCTTCGTGCGCCCGGTGGAGACGTCGGAAGAGGCGGCGAGAAGGGAATTAAAGGAAGAAACCGGTGTAGATCAGGTATACTTGGAGCAGCTGTACACATTCAGCGATGTGGGAAGAGATCCCCGCACCTGGGTTATGAGCTGTTCCTATATGGCTTTAGTTGACAGCGCCAGGGTCCGGGTGGAAGCAGGAGATGATGCGGATCATGCAGCCTGGTTCAGTCTCACCTGTGCCTTGATGGAAGAGAGCTCCGAAAAAAGGGATGAAAAGATCATCAAAAGGCAGAAATTCTGTTTGGAACTGCGTCAGAAAGATGTTGTATTAAAAAGCATTGTTGAAAAGGTTGTGGAAAAGGATGGGTACGGCCAGAGCTGTGCTTATAGAATCCTGGAGAACGACGGACTGGCCTTCGATCATGCTAAAATTATTGTTTATGCCATTGAACGGCTTCGCGGAAAGGTGGAATATACGGATTTGGCCCTGCATCTGATGCCGGAATATTTTACCCTTACCCAGCTTCAGCAGGTGTATGAGGTTATTTTAGATAAGAAGCTGCTGAAGGCTGCATTTCGCAGAAAGGTGGCCGGCCTGGTGGAAGAGACAGATTCTTTTACGGTAAATGAAGGCCATCGCCCATCCCGGCTTTTTCGAAGAAAAATGGAGGATGCAAAGCCTTTTCAAAGTCCTGCTGTTGCGGTAAAATAGAAGGTATGGAATAAGAGAAAATGTGATTAATATTGCAGCAGAAGGGATTAGACTGGTAGATATGGGCAAGCCGTCTGTTTTTAAGATAAGGGAAAAATTTCATAAGCGCTGGCTCACTTATTCGCTCAGGCAAAAGATCCGCATGATAACCGGTCCGGCGGCGGCCGCTGTATTTCTGGCTGTTTTAGCAGCTCTATCCATTGCAGTGTTTGGCATGACCGGATTTCATACGATTCTTGAAAATAATGCGAAAAGCCTGGATTTCAGAGTGGCAGTTGAACAGGAGAGCAGGAGATTTGCCAGCTTTATCCAGGACAGCGGTGAAGAAAACAGGGATGCTTATTTAGAAGCATGCCGGAACACCCGGGAGACATTGGCAGCCCTTCCCTATGATTATGACAGGATGGGAGCTGACCGGTATGCAAAAACATGGTCGATTAAGAACAGTTTTGAGACGTATGAAAAGAAAAAAGAACAGTTCTTTTTTACTGACCCTTCCGGAGATGATTATGTGCAAAAACTCTATGAGATTTACAGCATTCAGGAATATCTGCAAAGCTATGCAGG
The DNA here is from genome assembly GCA_018378255.1 of Clostridiaceae bacterium. GTDB lineage: Bacteria > Bacillota > Clostridia > Lachnospirales > Lachnospiraceae > CHH4-2. Next base: position 3,429 of record JAGZXV010000075.1, read on the forward strand.
CAGCCTGCAGCAAATGAATGAGGAAGAGGGGAATTATCAGTACCGGCGCCTGGTTCCGCTGTTTATGCTGGTCCCTGTATGTACTGTTATTTTTGCAGCGGCAGCGGCAGTCGTTATCTGGCGGATGAACCGCTTATTAGAACGGAATTTGGTACAGCCGGTATTGGAACTATCAGGGGAATCCAACAGGATTGCCCGCAATGATTTTAGCGGGCCGGATTTAAGTCCGGAAGGAGAGGATGAGATCGCCGATCTTGTCCGTGCCTTTATGGTGATGAAACACTCCACAAAAGGGTATATTACTACATTAAAGGAAAAGCATGAGATGGAGAAGCAGCTGGATGCGGTCCGGCTTCAGATGCTGAAAAACCAGATCAATCCCCATTTCTTATTCAACACCCTGAATATGATTGTAGGAATGGCGCAGGTAGAGGAGGCGGAAACTACGGAGAAGATGATCACCGCCATGAGCCGCCTGTTCCGCTATAATTTAAAATCCACGGCTTCCGTGATGCCGCTGGAACGGGAAATCAAGGTGGTGGAAGATTACATCTATCTTCAGAAAATGAGATTTGGCAGCCGTATCAGATATGCGGCCGACTGCAGTTTAGAGACTGCCGACCTTCTGATCCCATCCTTTGCCCTCCAGCCGATTGTGGAAAATGCTATTGTCCACGGCATCAGTGAAAAGCCGGAAGGAGGAAAGATTTATATCCGTTCCTGGATGGAAGGAAGAAAACTCTGGATTTCGGTTGCGGATACGGGCAGGGGAATTTCAAAAGAACGGCTGGAAGAGATAAAAGCAGCCCTTGTTCAGGGAAAAGAGGATCAGACAGGAGTGGGTATCGGCAATATTTACCGGCGGCTTCATACCATGTACCAGGATGGGGAACTTTATCTGTACAGCAAAGAAAACTGCGGAACCGTGGTGCAGATATCATTTACGGCAGAGGAAGAAGGTTAATATGTATCAGATATTGGTAGTGGACGATGAGATGATAGAGCGGATGGCTCTGGCCCGAAAACTGAAAAAGCATTTTGGGGATACGTGTCAGGTGATCCAGGCGGAAAACGGGCTGGAAGCGCTCCGGATTTTTAAGGAAAACAGAATCCAGATTGTGATTATGGATATCGGCATGCCTGGCATGAACGGTGTGGAGGCAGCAGAACAGATCCGGAAGCTGGACAGAAGTGCGGTTATCATCTTTCTGACGGCCTATGATGAGTTTTCTTATGCCAAGAGGGCGATCACGATCGGGGCGTTAGAATATCTTTTAAAACCCTGCGATGATGAAGAACTTCTTCCCGTGATGGAAGAAGCCATGCGGCAGGCTGGAAGGAAAGCAGAAGTTAAAGAACAGGAGCATGGGGCCCGCTTTGAGGAGCCGGAGGGCCAGGACGAGGAAATCAATGAAACCAGAATCAACCAGATCGCCGGAATCATCCGCGAATATGTGAAAAACCACTATATGGAAGAGATATCCATGCAGGATGCGGCCAGGGCCATGAACTACTCGGATGCCTATTTCTGCAAGCTGTTTAAACAATGCTTTGGTCAGAATTTTACTGCCTATCTAACTCAGGTGCGGATGAATGAGGCGAAAAAAATGCTTCAGAACAAGGCTATTAATATAAAAGATGTGAGCAGCGGAGTGGGCTACACGGATTCGAAATATTTCTCGAAAGTATTCAAACGAATGACCGGCATGCTTCCTTCCGAGTATCGCACTAGTTATAATGTACAAAAATAGCAATATTATTTTGTACATATGTACTAATGGAACAAAAAAATATGAAAACAGGCTAAAAATGTCCACCTCGATGACAATATTTTACGCTACCAAAATGTCCTCCCGGGCTTTATAATGGGGATACTGTTAAGAAAATGCTAAAAACTTAACAATATCCGCTTTATAACCCGGGGGGATTTTTTCTTTTGTTTAAGACATGTTCGAACAAAAATTTTTGTATCGGGACGCCGATCACATGTGGAAGTTTTATGGCAGCGCAGATCTATGAGACGGGACTGGAAAATTGAAGTTGATCAGAAAGGAATGGAGAGAGCATTGAAAAAGATATTTAAAAAATTAGCGGTCATTGCTATGGCAGCCGTAATGTGTGCGGGGCTGGCCGGATGCGGATCTGTAACAGGGGGGAAAAGAATTATCAGGATTTCCCATGGACAGTCGGAAACCCATCCACAGCATTTGGGGCTTTTGGCCTTCAAGGAATATGTGGAAGAACGCCTGGGTGACAAATATGAAGTTCAGATTTTTCCCAATGAGATCCTGGGTTCCGCCCAGAAGGCGATCGAGCTGACACAGACGGGAGCCATAGACTTTGTGGTGGCTGGAACCGCCAACCTGGAGACATTTGCAGGGGTGTATGAGATATTCAGCATGCCTTATTTATTCGATTCGGAAGAAGTGTATAAATCTGTGATGGAAGATACGGAATATATGGAACAGGTTTACGCTTCAACAGATGAAGCCGGTTTCCGTGTCGTGACCTGGTACAATGCAGGAACCCGTAATTTCTATGCCAAGACACCGATCAGCACGCCGGATGATTTGAAGGGAAAGAAGATCAGAGTTCAGCAGAGCCCAGCCAGCGTAGCTATGGTAAATGCATTCGGAGCAGCAGCAGCGCCTATGGGATTCGGCGAGGTGTATACAGCCATCCAGCAGGGAGTAATCGACGGAGCGGAGAACAACGAGCTGGCTTTAACCAACAATAAACACGGGGAAGTTGCCAAATATTACTGCTACAACAAACATCAGATGGTGCCGGACATGCTGGTCGGAAACCTGAAGTTTTTGAACAGTTTAAGCCCGGAAGAATACCAGGTTTTTAAAGAGGCGGCCGCTTTATCCACAGAGGTGGAAATGAAAGAGTGGGACGACAGCATTGTGGAAGCAAAACGTATTGCACAGGAAGAGATGGGAGTTAATTTCATCGATGTGGACGTGAATGCATTTAAGGAAAAAGTGCTTCCATTGCATGAAAAAATGTTAAAAGAAAACCCGAAAATCGTTGATTTATATCAGCATATCCAGGAAGCCAATGAAAAAGCGAAAGGAGGAGAATAGATGGAGACATTACATAACGTGAGAAAGGCACTGATGAAGGTTTTGGGATTCTGCATCATCTTTTTATTCATGATGATGACTGCAATCGGCACCTACCAGATTGTGACCAGATACTTTTTCAACCGGCCGAGTACGGTATCCGAGGAACTTCTGACCTATTCTTTTACCTGGATGGCCCTTTTGGCTTCCGCTTATGTGTTTGGAAAACGCGATCATATGAGAATGGGGTTTTTAGCTGATAAACTGACGGGAACCGGCAGAAAATGGCTGGAAGTGGCAATTGATCTATTAGCTTTTGCCTTCGCCGGAGTTGTGATGGTTTATGGAGGAATTTCCATTACGAAGCTTACCATGATCCAGACCACGGCATCCCTAAGGGTTCCGATGGGATATATCTATATGATCGTCCCGGTGACAGGAATCCTGATTATGATCTTCAGTCTTATTAACGCTTTGGATATGTTCCATGGTGATTTCAGTGAACGGGGGGAAGCAAAAGTATGAACACAATCGCAATCGTCTGCGGACTGATTATTCTGGTCCTTTTAGTTATCATGCTGCTGGCCGGCGTGCCCATCGCCGTGGCACTGGCAATTTCATCGATCTGTGCGATCCTTCCTGTTTTGAATACAGGTGCGGCCGTTCTGACCGGCGCTCAGAGAATATTTTCCGGTATTTCCGTATTCAGCCTTTTAGCCATTCCATTTTTTATCCTGGCGGGAAATATCATGAATAAGGGCGGAATCGCCATCCGTCTGATCAACTTTGCAAAGCTGTTTACCGGAAGGATTCCGGGTGCATTAGCCCATACCAATGCGGTTGCCAACATGCTGTTCGGCGCCATATCCGGATCAGGTACGGCGGCAGCTTCCGCCATGGGTTCCATTATCGGGCCGATTGAAGAGGAAGAAGGATATGACCGGGATTTCTCCGCAGCGGCTAACATCGCCACAGCTCCCACAGGCCTTTTGATTCCTCCAAGCAATGTAATGATCACCTATTCCTTAGTCAGCGGAGGAACCTCGGTGGCGGCTCTATTTATGGCCGGATATATTCCGGGAATTTTATGGGGTCTGGCCTGTATGCTGGTTATCTATTATTTTGCGAAAAAGAGGGGTTACCGCAGCACGAAGAAATATACCATGTCTGAAAAGGTGAAGGTATTTTTCCAGGCGATTCCATGTCTGCTGATGATCATTATCGTAATCGGCGGCATCATTTCCGGTATATTCACCGCCACGGAAGGAAGCGTGGTCGCTGTTGTGTACAGCCTGATCTTGTCCCTGTTTTTCTATAAATCCATTAAATTCAGCGAGCTGCCCAAGATATTCTTAGACAGCGCGGAAATGACGGGCATCATCATTTTCCTGATCGGTGTGTCCAGCATCATGAGCTGGGTTATGGCATTTACGGGGATTCCGACCGCAGTATCTGAGGCTATGCTGAGCATCAGCGACAACCGCTATGTAATTCTGTTTATTATCAATATCCTGCTGCTGATCATCGGTACTTTTATGGATATGACGCCTGCCTGCCTGATCTTCACTCCGATCTTTCTGCCGATCTGCCAGACGCTCGGGATGAATACGGTTCATTTCGGTATTATGATGATTTTCAACCTCTGTATCGGAACCATCACTCCGCCGGTGGGTACTACCTTGTTTGTAGGCGTTAAGGTTGGAAAGACCAGAATTGAAAATGTTATCAAACCTCTGCTTCTCTACTTTGCGGCCATTTTTATCGTCCTTTTGCTGGTTTCCTACGTGCCGATTCTGTCCATGTGGCTGCCGGGACTTTTAGGATATGTATAAAGAAACTTGATTTTAACAACAACATATGGTAGGATTAAAATACAAATTCATAATCGGTTGAAGAATCCGGGAGAGACTGGCTGACAGCGCCGAAGGGGAGAGAAACTCTCAGGCAAAAGGACCGGATTTGGACGAAACTCTGGAAAGGTGAATATGGTATTTTAACCGTTACCGTTAGCACCACCGACGAGGCAGCTTCGGGTAAGCCGAAGTAATCTTTCAGGTACGAAGACAGGGCATATAGCAATTATTTGCTGTATGCTCTTTTTTGTGTCTAAAATTTGACAAACTTGAGGAGGGAACAAATGGAACTAAAAACGACATTGTATGACACCCACGTGAAATATGGGGGTAAGATTGTACCGTTTGCAGGATATCTTCTTCCTGTCCAGTACAAGACGGGTGTCATAGCGGAACACATGGCTGTGAGAACGGAATGCGGATTGTTTGATGTGTCCCACATGGGGGAGATTACCTGCACCGGCAGCGATGCCCTTAAGAATTTAAACCATCTGCTGACCAATGATTTTACCGTCATGTATGACGGCCAGGCCAGATACAGCCCGATGTGCAATGAAGAAGGGGGCGTTGTGGATGATCTGATTGTATATAAGATCAGGGATGACCATTACTTTATTGTTGTCAATGCATCGAATAAGGACAAAGATTTTGCCTGGATGAAGGAGCATGAGTTTGGAGACGCCGTATTTACGGACATTTCAGATACGGTGGGACAGATCGCCCTTCAGGGGCCGAAAGCCCATGAAATCCTTTTAAAAATTGCTGGGGAAGAGATGATTCCGGTTAAGTATTACAGCTGCCGGGCGGACGCCTCAGCTGCCGGGATCCCCTGTATTATTTCCAAGACCGGATATACGGGGGAGGACGGTTATGAGCTTTATATGGCTGCGGATCAGGCGCCTGCAATGTGGGAAGCTCTTATGGAAGCCGGCAGGGAGGAAGGATTGATTCCCTGCGGTTTGGGAGCCAGGGATACTCTGCGGCTGGAGGCATCCATGCCTCTTTACGGCCATGAGATGGATGATGTGATCACACCTTTGGAAACGGGGCTGGGATTTGCCGTAAAGATGAAAAAAGAAGAATTTATCGGAAAGAAAGCCCTGGAAGAAAAGGGAGAGCCGGAAAGGAAAAGGATCGGGCTTAAAGTGACCGGGCGCGGAATCATCCGGGAACACCAGACCGTATATGCGGGCGGTAAGGAGATTGGAATCACGACTTCCGGAACCCATTGCCCATATTTGGGATATCCTGTGGCTATGGCATTGGTGGATAAGGAATTTGCGGAGCCTGGAACCTGTGTTGAGGCAGAGGTAAGGGGAAGAAAAGTGGAAGCAGAAGTGGTGGCACTGCCATTTTATAAAAGAAAATAAATGATATGACAGGAGGAATTTATTATGACATTTCCAAAGGAATTAAAGTACGCCAAATCACATGAGTGGGTGAAATTTGAGGATGAGAATACCGTATTGATCGGTTTAACCGATTATGCGCAGAATGAACTGGGAGATCTTGTATTTGTCAATCTGCCGGAGCCGGGAGATGAAGTGACAACAGGGGAAGCGTTCGGGGACGTGGAATCGGTAAAAGCGGTTTCCGACGTATACTCGCCGGTGACGGGAACTGTGGCCGGGATCAATGAAGAACTGTTAGACAGCCCGGAATCCATTAACTCTGATCCGTATGGGGCGTGGCTTGTTAAGGTGACGGATGTAAACGGGCAGGAAGAACTGATGGATGCGGACAGCTACGAAGCCTGGATAAAAGAAAACAGGGAATAACCGGAGCAGGCGAAAGGAGAAGGATATGGGGTCTTATCTGTCCAATACGAATAAGCAGCAGGAAGAGATGTTAAAAGAAGCCGGATATGATTGTTTTGACGCGTTATTTTCCCACATTCCCCAGGAAGTCATGATGAAGGGGGAATTGAACATCCCGTCAGGATGCTCCGAGATGGAGGTCAGGGAAAAAATGGAGAAGATGGCTTCTTCAAACCGGGTATTTAAACATATTTTCAGGGGCGCAGGGGCTTATAACCATTACATACCGGCGATTGTAAAGAGCGTTACGTCGAAAGAGGATTTTGTCACGGCTTATACGCCGTACCAGGCGGAGATCAGCCAGGGGAATCTGCAGTCCATTTTTGAGTTTCAGACCATGATCTGCGAGCTGACCGGGATGGACTGTGCCAATGCGTCGGTCTATGACGGGGCATCCGCCGCGGCAGAAAGCATCTTTATGTGTAAGGAGCGGAAGCGGGTAAAAGCCCTGGTTTCTGCAACGGTTCATCCGCAGGTGATTGAAACCATGAAAACTTATTGCTATGGCCGGGATACGGAACTGGTCATTGTGCCGGAAAAGGACGGGGTGACAGATCTTGAAGCCTTAGCTTCCCTGGCAGATGAAACGACGGCCTGTTTTTATCTTCAGCAGCCGAACTATTATGGGATTTTGGAAGATGCGGCAGGCTGCGGCCGTACTGTCCATGAAAAGGGCGGTAAGTTTGTGATGGGATGCAATCCCATTTCACTGGCTGTGCTCATGACCCCTGCGGAATGCGGGGCTGACGTGGCAGTGGGAGAAGGGCAGCCGCTGGGGCTTCCCCTGGCTTTTGGAGGGCCCTATCTGGGATTTATGGCAGCTACGAAAGCGATGATGAGAAAGCTTCCCGGAAGAATTGTGGGAGAGACGGTCGACAGTGAAGGCAAGAGGGGATTCGTGCTGACGCTTCAGGCCAGAGAACAGCATATCAGGCGGGAAAAGGCCGGCAGCAATATCTGTTCCAACCAGGCTCTGTGCGCTATGACCGCGTCGGTCTATTTGTCCGCTATGGGTGCAGAGGGCTTGAAACAGGCAGCGGTTTCCTGCATGTCCAAAGCCCGTTATCTTCAGAAGGCTTTGGCCGAAGCCGGTTTTAAGCTGGTATATGAAAAAGAATATTTCCATGAATTTTTGACGGAGTCTCCGGTGGATACGGGGCTTTTAACGGACCACCTGGAAAGCCGCGGATACCTTGGAGGCCTTCCGGTGGAGGGCAGCAGGATTTTGTGGTGTGTGACGGAGATGAATTCAAAGGCTGAGATGGATGAACTGGTCCGTTTAGTAAAGGAGGTATGTGCCGGATGAAGCTGATATTTGAACGGAGTGTAGAGGGAAGGAGATGCTGCATTCTCCCGGAATGTGATGTGCCTGTTGTGGAGCTGGGAGCCGGGGCCAGAAAACAGCCTCTCCATCTGCCTGAGGTGTCGGAAAATGATATCAGCCGCCACTATACGGAACTGGCAAAGGCCACCCACGGAGTCAATGACGGTTTTTACCCGCTGGGATCCTGTACCATGAAATACAATCCTAAGATCAACGAGGAAACAGCATCCCTGAAAGAATTCACACAGATTCATCCGCTGCAGCCGGAGCACACGGTTCAGGGATGCTTAGAGGTGTTAAAAACGGCGGAAGATGTTTTTTGTGAAATTACAGGTATGGATCAGATGACATTCCAGCCGGCGGCAGGGGCACATGGCGAGTTTACAGGGCTTCTTCTGATCAAGGCATATCATGACCAGCGTAAGGACCAAAAGAGAACCAAAATCATTGTTCCGGATTCCGCCCATGGGACGAATCCGGCCAGCGCTGTGATGGCTGGATTTGAGGTGGTCAATATTCCTTCCCAGGAAGACGGTTGTGTGGATTTGGAAAAGCTGAGAGCTGCCGTGGGAGAGGATACGGCCGGTTTAATGCTGACGAATCCCAATACGGTTGGGTTATTTGATAAAAACATTCTGGAAATCACCAGGATTGTTCACGAGGCCGGAGGACTGAACTATTATGACGGAGCTAATTTAAACGCTGTTATGGGAGTCGTGAGGCCCGGTGACATGGGCTTTGATGTGGTGCATTTAAACCTTCATAAGACATTTTCCACCCCTCACGGAGGCGGAGGTCCGGGAAGCGGTCCGGTAGGTTGCAAAGCGTTTTTAGCCGGGTTTCTGCCGGGCAGGAAAGTGGTAAAAGACGGCGGCTACCATATGGAAGAGTACCCTTCTTCTGTGGGCATGGTTAAGGCGTTTTACGGAAACTTCCTGGTGGTTGTAAAGGCGCTGACTTATGCGCTGATGCTGGGAAAGGAAGGGATACCCGAAGCCTGCAGGAATGCGGTTTTAAATGCCAATTATATCCGGGTGAAACTGTCCGGAAAATACCATATGCCCTATAAAGAAACATGTATGCATGAATTTGTTATGAGCCTGGAGCAGGAAAAGCATGAAATCCATGTATCGGCTATGGATATTGCCAAGGCGCTTTTGGATTATGGCATCCATCCGCCGACCATGTATTTCCCGTTAATTGTACATGAAGCCCTGATGGTAGAACCTACGGAAACGGAATCGAAAGAAGGTTTGGATGAGCTGATCGCCGCTTTTCTCGATATCTATGAAAAAGCGGAAAGGGATCCCCAATGGATTCAGGGGTCACCCCATACCACCCGGATCAAACGTCTGGATGAGGTGGCAGCGGCCCGGAATCCCAAGCTTAAGTATATGTTTGAATAAAAAGGTCTGACGGACAAGGAGCGGTATGGCAGAGTTAATCAGCATAATTGAGAGCAAAGGCACCAACCCCTATGAAAATCTGGCCCTGGAAGAGTATCTGCTCATGCATGTCCGCCCTGAGGAATGTATTCTCTATCTCTGGCAGAACCGGAAGACGGTTGTGATCGGAAGGAACCAGAACGGATGGAAGGAATGCAGAATCGAACGCCTGGAGGAGGACGGCGGGTTTTTAGCCCGCCGTCTTTCCGGAGGAGGGGCGGTATTTCACGACCTGGGTAATTTGAACTTCACGTTTTTGGCTGAGAAGGATCATTACGATGTGGAGAAGCAGACAGAAGTCATATTAAAGGCAGTGAGGTCATTTGGCATTCAGGCAGAGCGGACCGGACGCAATGACCTTACGGTGGACGGGAAAAAGTTTTCCGGCCATGCATTTTACCGGACGGGAAATCATTGCTGCCATCATGGAACGGTGCTGCTTCAGGTGGACACGGAGGAGATGTCAAAGTATCTCAACGTTTCATTGGATAAATTAAAATCAAAAAGTGTGGATTCGGTTAAAAGCCGGGTGGAAAATCTGATCACTTATGTTCCTGATATCACTGTGGGGCGGATGAAACAGGCTCTTACAGACGCATTTGAACAGGTTTATGGAACTGCTGCGCAGCATCTGCCTGAGGAACGATTTGACCGGGGGGAATTGAGTAAAAACTATGAAAAGTTTTCCTCCTGGGAGTGGAAATACGGCAGGAAGATTCCCTTCCAATATGAAGTGAACAGACGGTTTCCCTGGGGGGATATGGGGATTCAGTTACAGGTAAACGGCGGAATTGTACTGGAAGCCGCGGCATATTCGGATATGCTGGATACAGAGTTTGTATCGAAACTGGAACAGGCCCTTTCCGGCGTGGTTTACAGCAAAAAAGAGCTGGCAAAAGCCGTAAGGGGGATCTCATGCAGCAGCCCTCTTCAGGAAGAGATCAGGGAGGATATAGCAGGCTGTTTGACAGAAGGAGAATAGCTGCATCGGACAAAATGGAGGATTTATGGCAGAAACATTCGATTTAATCGTGATCGGCGCGGGGCCGGGGGGATATTTAGCAGCGTTAAAGGCCTCTGGGCTGGGAAAGAAAACCGCGGTAATAGAATATGAAAATTTGGGAGGAACCTGTCTGAATAAAGGCTGTATTCCAACTAAATCACTGCTTCATGCAGGTGAACTATACCGGGAAATGGGCAGCGCTGATAAGTTCGGAATCAGCGGAGGCGGTTTTGGGCTGAATGGTGAAGCTGTCTGGAATTATAAGGACCGTGTTGTGTCAGAGCTCAGAAACGGAATTTTCCAAAGTTTAAAAAAGGCTAAAGCAGAAGTTTTTGAGGGACGGGGGATGATAACCGGGGAACGAGAGGTGACGGTTCTGAAAGAGGGCGGAGAAAAACAGGTGCTTTCAGGAGAAAAGATTCTGATAGCAGCCGGTTCCAGACCTTCAGTTCCTCCGATTAAGGGAGCCAAGACAGAGGGAGTTGTGGACAGCGACGGGATATTAAACGGGGACGGAACCATTTATCCCCGCCTTGTGATCATTGGCGGCGGGGTGATCGGCATGGAGATGGCTACGGTTTACAGTGATTTTGGCAGCCAGGTGACGGTGGTCGAAGCCATGGACCGTATTCTGCCCGGAATGGATAAGGAGATATCCCAGAATTTGAAGATGATCATGAAAAAAAGAGGGGTGGACATCCATACCTTGTCATCTGTAAAGGAAATCCGCAAAGCAGAGGGCGGGCTGGTCTGCTGCTATGAGGAAAAAGGGCAGGAACTGGAACAGGAAGCAGACCGGATTCTGATTTCAACAGGACGCAAACCCAATACGGACGGGCTTTTTTCAGAAAGCATGGAGCCCAGATTTGAGAAAAACAAGGGATATCTGGTTGTGGATGCAGACTTTGAAACATCCGTAAAAGGCATTTATGCTATCGGAGATGTGACGGGAGGTATCCAGCTGGCCCATGTGGCGACGGCAGAGGGGTACCGGGCAGTGGAAGCCATGTTCGGCCTGACCTTCACCCAGAATCTGGATACTGTGCCGTCCTGTGTATACACCAGTCCGGAAATAGCCTGTGTGGGCATGACTGCGGATCAGGCGAAGGAAAAGGGGATTGCCGTAAAAACGGGAAAGTATATCATGTCTGTTAACGGAAAATCGGTTTTGACCATGCAGGAACGGGGATTCATCAAGCTGGTGGCGGAAGCAGAGAGCAGAAAGATCATCGGAGCCCAGTTAATGTGTGCCAGGGCCACGGATATGATAGGGGAACTGGAACTGGCGGTCAGCAAAGGGCTGACTGCTGCGGATTTGGCAGAAGTTATAATGCCCCATCCCACGTTTTGTGAAGGAATAGGGGAAGCGGCCCTGGAGTTGATAGAAAAATAGCAAAATTAAAATGGAAAAAGATCCTTTCGGCAGATACATTTGGCAAATAACGAAAGGATCTTTTATTAATCAGTAAATCCAATGCTGATCTATACTTTTAGCCTTTTTTGTGATATAATTTAAATAATTTTCGGACAACGGCAAAGACATTGTTACAGTACTTTGTGGTAAAAACAGGATCAAGGAAATATAATACATATAAGGAGATAAAGAGATACGAAGGATAAGTTGGAAACTGTACAGATTTGATTTCAAAATCCGCATGGGGAAAGGTGGGTTTTTATGAATGTCAGAGAATCGATTGAAGCTTGGGAAGAAGAATACCTCAGTCCATATGCGTCGCTCAGTAAGAACACTCTCGGAAGGGACAGGCCGGAGCCGCTCTGCGACATAAGGCCGGAGTATCAGCGGGACAGGGACAGGATCCTGCACTGCAAAGCCTTTCGACGTCTGAAACATAAAACCCAGGTTTTTCTGGCGCCTGAAGGCGACCATTACCGGACCCGGCTGACTCATACCCTGGAAGTGGCCCAGATCGCCAGGACCATTGCCAAGGCGCTGAGGCTGAATGAAGATCTGACGGAGGCGATTGCCCTCGGTCATGATCTGGGCCATACGCCTTTTGGACATTCGGGGGAAGCGATTCTGGACCGTATTTGTTCGGATGGATTTGCCCATTATGAACAGAGTGTCCGTGTGGTAGAAGTATTGGAGAAGAAGGGAGCCGGGCTGAACCTGACAAAGGAGGTCAGGGACGGCATATTGAATCACAGGACGGCGGGACATCCGTCTACCCTGGAAGGCTGTATTGTCAGACTTTCGGATAAAATTGCGTATATAAACCATGATATTGATGACGCGATCCGGGCCCAGATCTTTGTGGAGACAGACCTTCCGGGTGAGTATACGGATATTTTAGGCCATAGTGTCAGGGAACGTCTCAATACAATGATCCATGATATCATCAATCACAGCATGGATAAGCCGGAGATCACCATGTCGCCGGGGATGGAGGAGGCAATGAAAGGCCTTCGTAAGTGGATGTTTGATAATGTATACAGGAGCGACATTCCAAAGGCGGAAGAGGGAAAGGCCCAGCAGCTGATTGTGAACCTGTACCGGTATTATCTGGAACATCTGGATAAGCTTCCGGAAGAGTATCTGTATATGATGGAATCCAGAGGTGAAAAAGCGGAACGGGTTGTCTGCGATTATATCGCCGGGATGAGCGATATCTACGCCATTGATAAATTTGAAGAATTATTTGTGCCTAAGGCATGGAAAGTATAAAGAAAGGAGAGACTTCATGCGCTATCCGGAAGACATTGTAGAGGAAGTAAGAGTGAGAAATGACATTGTAGATGTGATTTCTGGATATGTAAAATTACAAAAAAAGGGAAGTAACTATTTTGGATTATGTCCTTTTCACAGTGAGAAGTCTCCATCGTTTTCCGTATCACCGTCCAAGCAGATGTATTATTGTTTCGGCTGCGGGGCCGGTGGAAATGTTATTACATTTATTATGGAATATGAAAACTATTCCTTTACAGAAGCGCTCAGGATGCTGGCTGAACGGGCCGGCGTGGAGCTGCCTACCGTGGAATATGACAAAGAGGCAAAGGAACAGGCAGATTTAAGGGCCGCGTTATTGGAGATCAATAAGCTGGCGGCCAATTATTTTTATTATCAGCTGAAACAGCCCCAGGGCCAGATCGGATACAGGTATCTGAAGGAACGGCAGCTGAGCGATGAAACGATCACCCGTTTCGGACTGGGGTTTGCCAATAAAACCAGTGATGATTTGTACCGTTATTTAAAATCTAAAGGATATAAGGACCAGCTATTAAAAGAAACCGGCCTGGTGAGCATCGAAGAACGGGGAACCTATGATAAGTTCTGGAACCGGGTTATGTTCCCTATTCTGGATGTGAATAACCGTGTAATCGGTTTTGGCGGCCGTGTGATGGGAGACGGAACTCCCAAGTATCTGAATTCCCCGGAGACAAAGCTGTTTGATAAAAGCAGGAATCTCTATGGACTTAATTATGCCAGAATTTCCAGAGAGAAGTATATTCTGATTTGTGAGGGCTATATGGATGTGATCGCCATGCATCAGGCGGGCTTTACCAATGCGGTGGCATCTTTGGGAACCGCGTTTACAACCCAGCATGCGGCGCTTTTAAAGCGCTATACCGATCAGGTAATCCTGACTTATGACAGTGACGGGGCAGGGGTAAAAGCGGCTCTCAGGGCGATTCCAATCCTTAAATCGGTGGGCATGTCTATTAAAGTGCTCAACATGCAGCCTTATAAGGACCCGGATGAATTCATGAAAAACCTTGGTCCGGAGGCATTCAGAGAACGGATTGAACAGGCGAAGAACAGCTTCATGTATGAAATTGATGTGATTAAGAAAAATTACAGCATGGACGATCCGGAACAGAAAACACAGTTTTATAACGAGGTGGCCAGAAAGCTTTTGGAGTTTCCGGAAGCTCTGGAACGGGATAATTATCTTCAGGCTGTTTCGAGGGAACATTTTATCAATTATGAAGATTTGAGGCAGCTGGTAAACCGTTTAGGCAGCCGTGTGGCAGCAGGAACGGTGAAAGATGAAACCTATAAAAAAGAAAAGATCAGGCCTACAAAGGCGGAAAAGGAAGATGGAACAAAGCAGTCCCAGCGCCTTCTGCTGACCTGGCTGATAGAAAATCCGTCCTTGTTTGAACGCATTAAGGATATTATTACGCCGTCTGATTTCATTGAGGATCTGTACCGTCAGGTAGCTGAGATGGTTTTTAAAGACCATGCGGAGGGAAAAGTGAATCCGGCCGGTATCCTGAACCATTTTATCAATGATGAGGATCAGTATAAAGAGGTGGCGTCTCTGTTCAATGCCAGTTTAAAAGGGGCTTTGGATGATGAGGAGCAGAAAAAGGCATTTACGGAAACCGTATTAAAAGTGAAGAAGAACAGCCTGGACCACGCCAGCAGAAATGCTGGGGATATCGCGGAATTACAGAGGATTATCAGGGAACAGGCAGCACTGAAAACACTGCATATTTCTTTTGATTAAGGCAACACTATAAGCAGGCTGTGGAGGGATGGAGAAACATGGACGAGAAGATATTGGGATTCGATGAAAAGCTGGAACTGTTGTTGGCAGAAGCGAAAAAGAAAAAGAATGTACTGGAAAATCAGGAGATTCTTGATTTCTTCCGTGATGAAATTCTTGACCCGGATAAGCTGGACAAGATTTACGATTTTTTGGAAAATAATAAAGTGGATGTGCTGAGAATCGGAGACGATGAGGACATCGATCCGGATCTGTTTATCGAAGAAGAGCTGGATGAAGAGGAAGAGATTGATGTGGAGAACATCGACCTCTCTGTTCCTGAGGGCGTTAATATTGAGGACCCGGTCCGCATGTATTTAAAAGAGATCGGCAAAGTCCCTCTTTTATCCACAGAAGAAGAGATTGAGCTTGCAAAACGAATGAGCTTAGGGGATGAGAATGCCAGAAAAAAGCTGGCTGAAGCCAATCTCCGCCTTGTAGTCAGCATTGCAAAGCGTTATGTGGGCCGTGGAATGCAGTTTCTCGACCTGATTCAGGAAGGAAATCTGGGACTCATAAAGGCTGTGGAAAAGTTCGATTATACAAAGGGATATAAATTCAGCACCTATGCCACCTGGTGGATCCGTCAGGCCATCACCAGATCCATTGCGGATCAGGCCAGAACCATCCGTATTCCGGTACATATGGTGGAAACCATAAACCGTCTGATCCGGGTGTCCAGACAGCTGCTTCAGGAACTGGGGAGAGAACCCCAGCCGGAAGAGATTGCGGAGAAGATGGAGATACCGGTAGAGCGGGTCAGGGAAATAATGAAGATTTCCCAGGATCCTGTTTCTTTGGAGACGCCCATTGGTGAGGAAGAGGACAGCCATCTGGGAGATTTTATACAGGATGACCATGTGGCCGTTCCTGCGGATGCCGCCACATTTACCCTGCTTCACGAACAGCTTATGGAAGTTTTGGACACGCTGACCGAGAGAGAGCAGAAGGTGCTTAAATTGAGATTTGGGCTGGAAGACGGGCGGCCAAGGACTTTAGAGGAAGTGGGAAAAGAGTTTAACGTAACCCGTGAGCGGATACGCCAGATTGAGGCAAAAGCCCTTCGGAAGCTGCGCCATCCAAGCCGCAGCAAGAAATTAAAAGATTATTTGGATTGAGTATAAAATACGCCGTTGGCGAAATGAGAGGAACCTATGAAATTATCACGTAGACTGGAGATGGTGGCTTCCCTTGTGGAACCGGGCAGCCGGATTGCCGATGTCGGGACAGATCATGCATATGTCCCGATTTGGCTGGTGGAGCAGAACCGGGCGGTGTCTGCCATTGCCATGGATGTGCGGCCGGGGCCCCTGGAGCGGGCGCAGAATCATATTAAAACTTACGGCATGGAGGGGCGGATACAAACTCGTTTGAGCGACGGTGTTTCCATGTTAAAGCCGGAGGAGGCGGATACCGTTGTAATTGCAGGTATGGGCGGCGAGCTGGTGATACATATACTGGAAGAGGGAAGGCATGTCTGGAACAGTGTAAAAACCTGGATTTTATCCCCTCAGTCGGAGCTTGGCAAGGTCAGAAGATATCTGGAAGACCAGGGCTTTTGTATTACAGAAGAGGATATGACCTGTGAGGAAGGGAAATACTATACGGTGATGAAAGTGGTCCGCGGATCCATGTCTCTTAAAAAAGAGGCATATTATCTATATGGAAAGTATTTGGCGGAACATAAGAATCCTGTTCTAAAGGAGTTCCTGGAAAAAGAAAATCTTTTGTATCAAAAGGTTTTAGAGCAGCTGAACCTTCATGAAACAAAGACAAGCAGGGACAGAAAACTGGAGATTATACAGCAGTTGGAATGGATTAAGGAGATACTGGATGAAATGTGAACAGATTATAAACACGTTGGAACAGCTGGCGGATGTGGGTTATGCCTGTGAATGGGATAATCCGGGGCTGCTGGCCGGGCGGATGGACAGAGAAGTAAAGAGAATCGTGATCGCGTTGGATGCAACGGATGATGTGGTTGACCTGGCTGTTAGCCGGAAGGCGGATATGCTGTTAACCCATCATCCGCTGATTTTTAAGGCGGTAAAAAAGATAAATGACCAGGATTTTATCGGCCGCAGGTTATTAAACCTGATTGAACACGGAATATCCTATTATGCTATGCACACCAATTTTGATATAGCGCCGGGGTGTATGGCCGATCTGGCAGCCGGTTTTTTGAAGATGACGGAATGCAGCGTTTTAGAGGTTACGGGGCAGTCGGTAGAGGGCGAATACGGGATCGGGAAAGTAGGAATGCTTCCATGTGAGATGACGCTTGGGGAGTTGGGCGCTTATGTAAAAGACGCATTTGGGCTGCCTTTTGTGACGATCTATGGGATGGATGAGGTGACGGAACCGGTCCGCCGGATTGCAGTGTCACCTGGCTCTGGTTCCAGCATGATTTCCCATGGTTTAAAAGCAGGTGTGCGGGTGCTGGTTACAGGTGATATCGGCCACCACGAGGGGATTGACGCCGTTGCAGGCGGCATGGCGGTGATCGATGCGGGACATTACGGTGTGGAGCATATTTTTATTGAATTTATGGCGGATTACATTAATAAAATCACAGACGGGCAAATAGAGATTATAAAAGCGGCTCCGGCTTTTCCGGCGGCTGTAATCGTATGAGATAAGAACAAAAAGGAGGGCATCGATGGCATTTGTTACAATCAACGGCAAAAGGGAAGAATATGAGGAGGGAACCTTATATTTGGACATTGCAAAAGACCACCAGTCCGAATATGAGGATGACATCGTGCTGGTTTTTGTAAACCGGAAGCTTGCGGAACTCCACAAAAAGGTAACTGGAGACTGTACCATGGAGTTTGTTACCACCAGGGATAAACCGGGAATGCAGACCTACCACAGAAGTGCGATTTTACTCATGCTGAAAGCATTTTATGAGGTGGCAGGAGCGGAACATGTTGAGAAAATATCCATTGATTTTTCCCTGGGAAAAGGGCTTTATGTGCTGCCTAAAGGGGATTTTGTGCTGGATCAGGAACTGCTTGACCGGGTGAAGGCGCAGATGCTGGAATATGTGGATGCACAGATCCCGATCATGAAGAGGAATGTCCACACGGATGAAGCGGTGGAACTGTTCCATAAACACCAGATGTATGACAAGGAAAAATTGTTCAGATACCGCCGGGTGTCCAGAGTGAACATCTACAGCATCGGTGGATTTGAAGATTATTTTTACGGCTATATGGTTCAGAATACGGGCTATATCCGGTACTTTGACCTGGTTCTTTTTGACGATGGATTTATGCTGATGCTGCCGGATTCCAAGAATCCTAAAAAGGTGCATCCGTTTGAGGAAAGGGAGAAACTGTTCCATGTATTGAAGGAATCTTCCGACTGGGGAGAAAGGCTTGGAGTGGCAACCGTAGGGGCTTTAAACGATATGATCGCCCACGGAAAGGCCAATGAACTGATTCTGATCCAGGAAGCGCTGCAGGAGAAAAAGATCGGCCAGATCGCAGAACAGATTGCAGAACAGCCGGACAAGAAAATTGTTATGATTGCAGGCCCGTCTTCGTCGGGAAAAACCACCTTTTCCCACCGGCTGTCCATCCAGCTTGAAGCGCTGGGGATGAAACCTCACCCCATAGCAGCGGATGATTATTTCGTGAACAGGGAGGACAGTCCCAAAGACGAAAAGGGCAATTATAATTATGAAATACTGGAATGCCTGGATATCAACCAGTTTAATGAAGATATGACCAATCTTCTGGCCGGAAAAACAGTGGAGATGCCACGTTATAATTTTAAAACGGGAAAGAGGGAGTACAAAGGCGATTTTCTGACACTTGGAAAAGAAGATATTCTGGTGATTGAAGGGATCCACTGTTTAAATGACCGTTTTTCCTATTCCCTTCCAAAAGAGAATAAATTCAAAATTTATATCAGCGCGCTGACCCAGCTAAATATCGATGAACATAACCGGATACCGACGACGGACGGCCGTCTGATCCGGCGTATGGTGCGGGATGCCAGAACCAGAGGGGAGAGCGCCCAGGAAACGATTAAGAGATGGCAGTCGGTCCGTAACGGGGAGGAGAATAATATTTTCCCATTCCAGGAGGAAGCGGATATCATGTTCAACTCCGCCTCTGTCTATGAACTGGCTGTGTTAAAACAATATGCAGAGCCGTTGTTGTTTGGCATTCCAAGGGATTCGGAAGAATATCTGGAAGCCAAGAGACTGCTTAAATTCCTGGATTATTTTCTGGGAGTAAGCAGTGAAGATATTCCGAAAAATTCCATTGTGAGGGAGTTTATCGGAGGAAGCTGTTTTAGGGTCTGACCATGGAGAATGTGTTATATGTGAACCGTTGTAAGGAATGAGTTGACATTCAGCACCGAATTATGTTAAACTATTTTAGTTTGAGTAAGACAGGTGGCCGCAGCTGTAAAACCGAAAGGTTGCAGATGAGGAAAGTCCGGGCTTCACAGGGCAGGATGCCAGATAACGTCTGGCGGAGGCGACTCCAGGGATAGTGCAACAGAAATATACCGCATGGAAACATGTAAGGGTGGAAGGGCAGTGTAAGAGACTACCGCCCG
>JAGZXV010000076.1 GCA_018378255.1 Clostridiaceae bacterium
GGTACGCTCATTCGGGCGTACCCCTATTTTTTCGCACTGGGGATCTTAGGATGAAGGGGATTAGTGTGCTGTTTGGAGCGGGGATAGAAAATTTGTTAAGTATTCGGCAGCGGTGGTCCAGTTTTTAGTGGTGATGTAATCTTTGGGGAAGAGGCTGCTGCCGATTCCCACACCGATGTAGCCCTGATTGAGAAAGGTATGGATGTTTGCAGGGCTGACCCCGCCTACGGCAATGTAATCGGTATCAGGAAAAGGGCCCTTCAGGTTTTTTATGTAGTTTGGGGGCATACAGGAGGCGGGGAAGAGTTTTAGGAGGCGGCAGCCGTATTTCATGGATAGAGCTGTGTCTGAGGGGGTCATGACGCCGGGGATTATGGGGATGGAGAGCTGAAGACAGTAGTTAAGGGTTTCTTCAGACGTGGAAGGAGTCAGGAAGAAGCGGGCGCCGGCCGAAAATGCGTTATGGCAGTCTTTGAGTGTGAGTACGGTTCCGGCGCCGATTATGGCGTCTTCCGGAAGGCTGTTTCGAAGAATGCCGATCTGACGGGAGGCATGATCCGTGTTCATAGCCACTTCGAACAGGCGGATTCCGCCCTGATAGGCAGCACCGGCGTAGTCCTCAAGGATTTCGTCGGGGATATTTCTTAAAATCGCACAGACAGGTTTTTTCTTTATCAAATCTATCATATTCATAGTATTTCCTTTCATCGTAATATATCAGAAACGTTATTCATTATGGAATTCATCATCGCCAGAGTGGGATAACCTTCGGTATCACCATAGGTTTCCGTGGCGAGAGCGCCTGCAGCCGCGCCCATACGCCCGCATTCCGAAAGCTGTCTGCCTTCCAGGAGGCCGCAGAGAAATGCGGAATTAAACGCATCTCCGGCTCCTATGGGGTCTATGCAGCAGCAGGGATGGGGCGAAATGGGGATGAGCTGGTTATGATCCGCCGCAAAAGCGCCGTTCTTCCCATCTTTAATGGCAATATATTTTGCGCTTCCGTTAGTGAACAGATAATCTGCCAGACGGGGAAGATCAGTGGTGGAAAACAGCATTTCTGCCTCGGAAAGCCCCATCAGCACAATATCGGCCTGGAGGATGAGTTCTATGATCAGTTGGGTATAATCTCTGTTCTTCCACAGCTTTTTTCTGATATTCGGATCAAAACTAAACAGCGTGCCATGTTTTTTTGCAGCAGAAACACAGGAATATACAGCTTCCCGACAGCTTTTGCCCAGTATGGGGGTGATTCCCGTGGTGTGAAAAATTCTGGCAGTCTGGACTGCGGAGGCGGGCACTATGTCTTGGGGCATATGGCTGGCCGCTGAGTTTTCCCTGTAATAGAAAACGGAAGTTTCGCCGGCGGTTCTAATCTGTTTAAACATGAGGCCGGTATGATGTTCCTGGTCGAAGTGGACATAGCTGGTGTCCACACCTTCCCCCCGGATGGAGTTTTCTATAAAATGCCCGAACTCATCTTCGCCTAAGGCGCTGACCCATGAGGCGGAATGCCCCAGTTTGGACACGCCTACAGCCAGGTTGCTTTCCGCTCCCGCAATCCTGCTTTCAAAGTTTCGTATGTACCGGAGAGGTCCTTGGGAGGCCGGCGCAAATGAAATCATGGTTTCACCAAGTGTTATAATTTCAGCCATAGCAGAGCCTCCTACATCAGAATTCCATCTTTAAAGATGGAAATATCACGGTAGCCGTATAACTCGCTTTTTGTTCTGGCCTGCCCGGAAGCCGCTTTTAAGAGATACCGGAAAAGCTGTTCCCTTTCCTTCTCAAAAGAGGAGCCTTCTAAAAGGGAGCCGGCATTAAAATCGATCCATCCCTGTTTTCGGGCAGCCAGACCGGAATTGGATGAAATCTTAACAGTGGGAACCGGAGCGCCGAACGGATTGCCGCCTCCTGTAGTAAAAAGAATGAGATTGCATCCGCTGGCTGTCAGATTGGTACAGGAAACCGCATCGTTTCCAGAGCCGTTTAACAGGTTTAATCCTTTATGCAGAGGGTAATCACCATAAGAGAGTACGTCCGTTACCAAAGAGGCGCCGCCTTTTTGGATACAGCCTAAAGATTTTTCCTCCAAAGTGGTGATGCCGCCTTTTTTATTGCCCGGACACGGATTTTCATAAATAGGCTGGTGATAGCGCATAAAGTAGGATTTAAAGCCATTGATGAGGGATACGGTCTTATGAAAGACCTCTTCGGAAACAGCCCGGTTCATCAATTCCTGCTCCGCCCCGAACATTTCGGGAACTTCCGTTAAAAGGCAGGTTCCTCCCTTTTGAATGACCAGATCCGCGATCTGTCCGCACAAAGGATTGGCGGTGACGCCCGAAAATGCATCTGAACTGCCGCATTTGAAACCGAGCTGAAGTTTGCTTAGGGGCAGAGGCGTCCGCCTGGTCCGGGATGCGTAACGGGTCAGTTCATCTAAAAGTTTTAACCCTTCTTCATATTCGTCGCCACAGTTCTGAGTGACTAAGAATTTCACCCGTTCAGGGTTATAGGTTCCCAAAACAGGCAGAAAATTATCCAAATTATTATTTTCACATCCCAGACTGACCACTAAGACAGCTCCCGCATTGGGATGGCTGATTAAGCCGCGCAGCAGTTTCTGAGTGGTTAAATGATCTTCTCCAAGCTGGCTGCAGCCGGAGTTATGGGGAAAGGAAAAGATGCCGTCCACGCGGTTTCCATACAATGCCCGGGCCTTTTCTTCCAGGATACGGACCGTCCGGTTTACACAGCCGACGGTGGGAATGATCCAGACTTCGTTGCGAGTACCCGCCCGTCCATCCGGCCTCAGATATCCGTCAAAAGTATCGGGAAGGCCGGGAAATGGTTCTGATGATATGGTGGCAGGGGTGTAACGGTATTCCAGGATACTGCCTAAGCCTGTGCGCAGATTGTGGGAATGCACGTGATCTCCCGGCTCTATGGTCTTTTGTGCGATGCCGATAGGGGCCCCGTATTTAACCACAGTTTTTCCTTTTTCTATCCGGGCCAGCGCAACCTTATGAGCTTTTGGTATTGGAGAAGAGACACAGACCTCCTGTCCGGCAATTGTGTATCTTTGATTCGGATACAAATCAGCCAGTGCTACGGCTACATTATCTTTTGGATGGATTCTTACTAATATTTCAGGGTGCATTGATCACAGTCCTTTCTTTTTATGGATATAGAAAACAGAAAGGGATAAATATGCATATAAATTTTAATCAGTCAGGGAAATGGAATAAGACATTATCAGATTTAAATGGATTTGCTTATACTGTATCACGGTTTTTGCAAAACTACAATCCCCAAAATAATATATGGAAAATACTGTAAAATATATTTTTTTCTGAAAAAACCAAAAAGAACCAAAGAACCTATTTTTGTCTAATGAATTGTGCATAATGTACAATATAAGACGAAATAAAAACTGGATTATGACGAATATTTCAAAAAATATTGATTTCTAAAAACCACTAAATTATCATTAGGACAGGGATAAGATACATGTTGCATATAGGTAGTCAGTTGAAAATGGATTTATTTTCAGGAGAAAGGAGTATTCTTTTTGGACCAGAATGTGATTTTAGAGGTCAAAGGCATCAGCAAATATTTTCCCGGAGTCCAGGCGCTGGGAGGCGTTGATCTGGATATAAAAAGGGGGGAAGTCCATTCAATTGTAGGTGAAAACGGTGCGGGTAAATCCACGCTCATGAAAGTCCTCACAGGAGTCTACAAACGGGATGAGGGGGAGTATTATTTTGAAGGAAAACCGGCTGTGTTTCAAAACATACATCAGTCCATAGAGATGGGGATCAGCTGTATTTATCAGGAACTGACCATCGTGCCCATGCTGGATGTGGCAAGAAACCTGTTTTTAGGAAATCTTCCGGTCAACCGGTATGGTTTTGTGGACTACAAAAAGCTGTACAGGGACGCTCAGGAGGTATTAAACCTTCTGGGATTGGATTTATCGCCAAAGACGATTGCCAAAGACCTCTCCGTAGCCCAGCATCAGATGATTGAAATCGGCCGGGCGGTTTCCAGGAAAGCAAAGGTAATTATTATGGACGAGCCTACGTCATCCCTTACGGATAATGAAACGGCAGTCCTTTTCCGGGTGATTCATTCTTTAAAAGAAAAGGGGATCGGAATTTTCTATATATCTCATAAGCTGGAGGAAATAACACAGATATCCGACAGGATATCCGTATTCCGCGACGGAAAAAAGATCATAACCTTTCCCAATGACCGCAATGTGAGCCAGGACATGATAATCGGTCACATGATAGGCAGGAAAATTGAAAACTATTATAACAAGCAGAAAGTGGAAATAGGCGAAGCTGCCCTAAAAGTTAAGGGCCTGACGAGAAAAGGTGTATTTGAAGATATCAGCTTTCAGGTGAGAAGTGGCGAAGTATTAGGGTTTTTCGGACTTGTGGGCGCAGGGCGTTCAGAGGTTATGACCGCGCTTATGGGAATCGAGAAGCTGGATGCAGGAGAAATTTATATTGACGGAAAGAAGAGAAAGTTGAATTCACCAGCAGATGCTATCAGGGCAGGAATCGGTTTTGTGCCGGAGGACAGAAGACAGCAGGGGCTGATCCTGCGCCTGAGCGTTAAGTTTAATGCGATGATTGTTAAGATGAATGAAACCGCCAGATTCGGAATTACCAGGGATCGGGAAGAGAGCAGGATCGCCAATGAATTTAAAGAATATCTGGATATAAAAACCCCAAGCCTTGGAAAAACCGTGGGAGATTTGTCAGGTGGAAACCAGCAGAAGGTTGTAATCGCAAAATGGCTGATGATGAGCCCGAAAATTCTGATTTTGGATGAGCCCACAAGGGGAATTGATGTGGGAGCGAAAACGGAAATCTACCGCCTGATTAACGAACTGGCTGCAAAAGGGGTGGCTGTAATCGTCATTTCGTCTGAACTTCCGGAAGCACTGGGATTGAGCGACAGGATTATTACCATGTCTGAGGGGCATATGACCGGAGATTTGGATATTGAAAAATGCAGCAGCAAGACTGTAATGGAAGCGGCGCTGGGAGGTAGAAAAAATGAACGGGAAAGGGCTTGAAAAAATTGATTGGGCAAAAAATATCCGCTTAATTGTACTGTTGGGGGGAATTGTGATTCTCCTGGCTGCTCAGTGCATCCACAGCCCGGCAATCTTAAAGAGCGGTGCTTCCGCCTATAATTATATGATAAAAATAGTCCTGGCAGTAGGAAGTACGGCGCTGATTGCCAGTGGAGTGACCTTTGTGATTATCAGCGGAAATAATGATTTATCCACCGGATGCATGATGCAGTTCGCGGCTTCCATCGCCTGTGTGGTGAGCAATAAATGCTTTGGTCTGTTTGATGAAAATATGGTTTCCACCATTTCCATACTCACCCCGGTAGCGGTCTGCATTGGCCTGGGCCTGGTGAATGGGATTTTGGTGGGGATATGCGGTCTCAATGCATTTGTCTGTACGCTTGGAATGGCATATATCATCCAGTCCATCCATGTACTGTATAACGGCGGCGGTACGGTTTATCCAAAAAGCCTTACTGCATTCCGGTTTATCGGGAAAGGCAGGATTGGAGGAATCATACCCTTCCCCATTGTGTTCATCACGCTTGTATTTCTGATACTGGGATTTATTTTACATAAAACCACCATTGGAAGAAAGGTGTACGCTGTGGGCGGCAACCCGACAGCTTCCCGTTTTTCCGGCATAGACTCCAAACGGATGATCGTGTTTGTCTAT
The DNA here is from genome assembly GCA_018378255.1 of Clostridiaceae bacterium. Classification (GTDB taxonomy): domain Bacteria; phylum Bacillota; class Clostridia; order Lachnospirales; family Lachnospiraceae; genus CHH4-2. Next base: position 5,769 of record JAGZXV010000076.1, read on the forward strand.
ATGGTTTCAGGGATGATGTCAGGAATAGCAGGAGTATTCCTTGCGTCCTACACGGAATCGGGAGATATGCTGATGGGCGTAGGCAAAGAATTTGATGCTATTGTGGCGGTCGTGCTGGGAGGCGCACTGCTGACCGGAGGTGCGGGCGGCATGATCGGAACCGTTTTGGGATCTTTGTTCCTTGGAGTCCTGGCATTGTTTTATGTCCAGTTTAATGTGAACATCAACGTTCAGTGGGTTATCCGCGGCGCCCTGATGCTGGGAGTGATCCTGATGAACGGGCTGATCGATAAAAAGCAGGGAGGGAAGAAATCATGAAGCAAAACCAACTCTCCTTTAAAGAAGCAGGCAATTTTTTGATGCGGAATTGTGTTTATATTATCTGTATATTGCTGCTGATTGTACCCAGCTTTTTTTCAAAGACTTATCTGTCCCCGGCTTCTCTTACCACATTGAGCAAAAATGTCTCCGTTTGGGGGATTATGGCTATTGGAGTATCCTTTGTCATGCTTCTCGGCTGCAATGACCTTTCCATAGGAATGATCGTATCCATGCTCACTGTGATCGGGGTGATCACATCCAATCATATCGGGCTGGTCCCCGCGGTGGCGTTCATCCTGACGGGCGGTATCCTGGCGGGAGTTTTCAATGGATTGATCGTAGGAAAGCTGGGCATGAACCCATTTATCGCCACGCTGGGAAGCCAGATGGTGTTTAAAGGGGTAGGACTGGTGGTCAGCGGCGGCCAACCGGTATTCAGCTATAATAAAACGCTGGCGGGCCTATATGATATGGAACTTATAAATCTGGGATTTATAAGCATCACCCTGCCCTTTGCCACTCTGATTGTTGTCCTGGCGGCAGCCGGCATTCTGCTCAAATACACCAAATTCGGCCAGAGCGTATACGTGGTAGGCGGCAATAAAGAGGCGGCGGCCCTGTCGGGAATCGACACCACAAGGGTTACGGTGATCTGTTATATCATATCGGGGCTGTGCGGCGCGGTTACCTCTCTGTTCATCATAGCGCTGAACTCAGCGGGCAATGGGGCAGTTGGAGAGAGATATTCCCTTCAGACTGTGGCTGCTTGTGTGCTGGGCGGACTTGCCATGACGGGCGGATACGGCAACGCATTCAGGGCATTCCTTGGGGTTTGCGCGATGCAGCTGATCCAGAAAGTGCTGTATCAGGTGGATGCGTCCCTGGCGAACCTTCAGATCGGTATTATCGGAATCATACTGGTTCTGTTCCTTCTATTCAACAAGGCATCTATTGAAAAGAATAAAGATTGATCATTACCCAGGTTTACGGTCGCGCTGCGCCGTGAACCTGAGGATAAACAACCGCAGCGCAGAAAAGAGGAGAAAGAATGAGAAAAAGATTTACGGCTTTGTTTTTGGTATGTTGTTTGACGGCAGCATTGACAGGCTGCGGCGGAAACGGCGGTAAGGCGGAAACAACGGCAGCGGCTGGTGCGGAAACGACAGCGGCGGCGGAAACAACGGCGGAGAAACCGGCAGAAAGCAAGACGGCAGCAGCTGGGGAGAACACCGCAAAAAAGGAAGAACCGGCCCAGTCCGCGTCTTCTGAGCGCCCTGTGGTATGTCTTCTTATGAGCAAAACCACTTCTGCATACAGCGGGGCTTATTTTTCCAACTTCAAGGAAACGTCAGCAGAGTACCCTGATGTGGAATGGATTGCTTTCGACGCACAGAATGACCCTACGCTGCAGGCTCAGCAGGCGGAAGAGGCCATTGCAATGGGAGCCTCCTGCATCATGATGCAGCCCATTGACGGAACCGCTCTGATCGCGGCCGCTAAAAAGATATCGGAAGCGGGAATTCCTCTGGTTATCTGCAATAAAAAGCTGACTGAAGAAGGAGAACCTTACTATACCTGCTACTTTGGGCCGGATTGCTACTTAGAGGGCCAGCTTGCTGCAGACCTGCTCCATGAAAAATATCCGGATGGCTGCAAATACGTTCATCTGGGACAGGATACCTCCGATGAGGTAGGCCGTCTGCGTTTGGCTGGATTTGAGGAACAGGCAAAAGAAAAAGGCTACAATTTTGAATGCTTGGGAGTTTCCCCATCCTGTAACTGGTCCGCTGAAAACGGCAAAACCTACATGGCAGCATTCTTAACCAAGTTTTCAGGGGAAATCGACGCGGTATGGGCAATTGACGACGCAGTCGGATATGGAGCGCTCCAGGCGGTTCAGGAGGATTTGTCCGGCGAGAATGAAAAAATTCAGATCATATCTGTGGGAGGCCAGGAGGCCAATTTAAATGCCATTAAAGAAGGAAAGAATTATCTGGGCACAATTTACCAGTCCCCGATTTTGGAGTCGGACGGGGCTATGAAAATCGTTAACGACATTGTGGTAAATAAAAAAGTGCCTTCAGAAAAGAGCATATCCATGGAACTGCCGGTGATCACGATTGACAATGCCAACGACTATCCGCCGGCATATTAAAAGGTGCTGAATACAGGCGGAAATTTGAGAAAGGGCAGGGGCCGGGAAAAGGCCCTGTGGAATGAAATGGATAATAATTGTATGTACTGTGATAAAGGAAAACAGCTTCAGCGCGTCATGCTGCCGGTCTGTGAGATAGGGGGATTTCCCCTCTATCTCATGAAAAATCAGACTTACCGGGGACGTGTGGTGCTGGCCTGTGACGAACACATAGGAACGATTGCCGGTATGGAGGATGAAAAATCCGTAAATTTCTTTCGCGCGGTTCAAAAAACAGCGTCAATCCTGACAGAAGTTTTTCATCCGGGCCAGGTGAATATCGGAATGTATGCGGATAAGATGAACCATCTGCACTGTCACATCACCCCAAAATATCCGGGAGGGCCTGACTGGGGAGGAACTTTTCAGATGGATCCCCAGCCCCCGGTGCTGCTCTCCTATGAAGAATATGAGGTTATGATTCAAAAGATCAAAAATGAAGCGGCAAAGCAGGAAAAAGCCGGCAAGATCCGAGGTGACAGCGGTTGTTTATAGAGTTTCCCCAGGTGAGCGGCGTAATTGTGCAGGGAATGGATCAGATCAGGATTCCCAGGATGGTCACAATCCGCCAAAACTATGATAAATCAGAGATAGAAGATATACCGGAACATATTGTAAGGATAATGGATCAGAAGATTAAAAACCACCGGCAGTTTGAAGGCAGACGGATCTGCATCGCGGTGGGGAGCAGAGGGATTCCCCATCTGGATACCATCGTCAGAACCATTTGCTGCCGTTTGAAGGAGTGGGGGGCAAAACCATTTCTGATTCCCGCTATGGGAAGCCATGGAGGAGGGACTGCGGAGGGCCAGAAGGAAATCCTTACCGGATACGGCATAACAGAATCCGCCATGGGCGTTCCGATTGAGGCATCCATGGAGGTGGTGAAATACGGAGAATTGTCTAATAAAACACCGCTGTACTGCGATAAACTGGCGTTTGAATCCGACGGCATCGTGATCCTGAATAAAGTAAAACCACATACGGATTTCCGGGGAGAACATGAAAGCGGCCTGGCAAAAATGATCGCAATCGGCCTGGCAAAACACATCGGCGCCTCCGCCTTTCATATGCAGGGATTTTCCGAATTTCCAAAAAGAGTTCCTGAGGCGGCGGAAATATTCTTAAAAAAGGCTCCCGTGGCGTTCGGCATCGGCCTGGTTCAAAATGCCTACGACCAGATCTGCGCCATAGAAGCGGCAGAACCAAATGATATCATGGAAATGGACAAAGCGCTGTTGGATTTGGCAAAAAAACGGCTGGCGGTTTTTAAGTTCGACAGCTTGGATGTGCTGGTTATCGATGAAATCGGTAAAAATATCAGCGGCTACGGCCAGGATCCCAATGTGACGGGAAGAGCCAACGGATCGGACGAATCTTTTAAGCACATTCTGGATTTAAAAAAAATGGTGATTTTAGGCGTGACAAAAGAGAGCCATCACAACGGTTCCGGCATTGCAGAAGCCGATGTCACAACACTGCGCTGTATGAAAGGGATCGACTGGGCCCAGGTATGGACCAATCTTATCACTTCCACAGAGATTCAGGGCTGTAAAATGCCCATGTACGGAAACAGCGACAGAGACGCCATTTTGCTGGCTATAAGGTGCTGCAACGGCATTGATTTTTCCAGGGTGCGGATGGCCCGGGTCAGGAATACCTCCCAGCTTTTCGAAATCGAAGTTTCAGAAGAATTATACCGTTCCATTCAGGGCAGGGAAGATATTGAAGTGATCCGGGGGCCTCATGAAATGGAATTCGGTGTGGACGGAAACCTGGCTTTAGAATGTGACTGAAAGACGGGATACAACAATCATACAAGTGAGCAGAAGATGTGGTTTATAGTACAGGCATGCGATTGAAATAAGACAGGGCGTGAAGAAGATAGCAGAACCGAGAGGCAATATGGAATATAAGTATTTGTATCAGAATATTTACAACAGTTTAAAGCAGGAAATTATAAGCGGAACCTATGAATCGGGCTGTTTTCTGCCTACGGAACGGGAGCTGTGCCAAAGGTTTTCCGTAGAGAGGACAACGGTCAGAAGAGCCCTGGATTTTCTTGTAAAGGACAGAATGGTTGAAAAATATCCGGGAATGGGCAGCAAAGTCATTTACAGCAAGAAGCAGGAGGAAACAAGAATTGTCAGCAGAGGAGGGGATTCCATCGGTATATTTATGGTGGAAAAAAGCGGAAGCGACAAGCGGCTCACTGAGCCTTATTATTCCGATCTGTTTTATTATCTGGCCCAGGAATGCTATGAGAGGGGCCTGCAGCTGGTGTCCTACCCAATTCACGAAAACACCAATATTGAGGAGATTATCAGAAGAAACAATTTCCTGACCGCTGTTTTTGTCACGAAGGTTCCAAAGAATATGATCCGCCGCGCGGCCGCCTGCAGAATACCGGTTCTTCTGGTAAATGAACTCTACGAAAATTTCTCCACCATCCAGCACGACTATTTTTCCTGCGCCACGACGGCCATGCAGTATCTCTATGATAACGGGCACCGCAGAATCGCTGTATTGAGAGGGCCGGACGGATACTTGGCCACCAGAGATGAGCTGGCAGGAGTCTATGATTCCATCATCCGCCTCAAACTCAAGATGTACAGGGACTGGATCGTGGAAGGCGACTGGACCATGCAGAGCGGCTATAACAAGACGAAAGAGTTGTTTACAAGCTGCCCCAAGCTGCCCACAGCAGTCTTTGCCTGCAATGATATCATGGCCATCGGTGCGATCCATGCGCTCCGGGATCTGGGGTTATCCATACCCGGGGATGTGAGCATAATCGGAATGAACAACATGGAACAGCTTCAGTTTTTAGAACCGGATTTGACTACAATTGACGGCAGCACCTCTCATTTTGCAAAAGTGATCACAGAGCTGGCCTATAAAAATGCTCTCGTACAGAACCATATGGGAGTAAAAATCGTGATGCCGGTGAAACTTATAGTCCGGGGAACGGTAACCCCCCTGGTGCAGAAAAAGGAGGAGCCGGCAGAGGCAGAACGGAGGATGGAATGAATTCTAGGGAAAAGGTGAAGAAACTGTTTAACCGGGAGACGGCGGACGGAATTGCAATTGATTTTGGTGGAATGTCATCCAGCGGAATCAGCGCCGTTGCTTATGCAAAGCTGGTTGAAGCACTGGGCCTTCCCAGGCGTATGATAAAAATAAACGATATTTTCCAGCAGACCGCCCAGCCGGACCTGGATGTGATAGAAGCGCTGGGAGGTGATTTTGTCCAGGCCCTGCCCATGCGCCTTCGTTTTGGCATCAGCTCAAAACAGTGGAAGGAATGGACGATGACCGATGGCACTCCCTGTCTAGTGCCGGCGGAGTTTAATCCGGTCACGGATGAAAAAGGGAATAAAATCATCATTGCTTACGGTGTCCCCTATGCGTGTATGCCGGCCCGGGGGTTTTATTACGACCAGACAGCCCATCTTTTAGAGGATGCGGAAGAAATTTCCGATCTGGACGGCTTTCCTTTTCCGGTGATGGAGGAAGACGAAATTGAATTTATCAAAATAGAAGTGGAAAAACTCTATGAAAATACGGATAAAGCTATTGTTTTCCGTCTCGGCGGAAGCATATTTGAACAGGGGCAGAGGGACTTTAATTATGAGAACTTTTACTGCAATTTGTTGATCAATAAAGAATTGATGCATATGTATTTCAGGAGACTGACAAACGCTTACCTGGCAAATTTAAAACGCCTCCTTCCTGTCATAGGAGATAAAATCCAGGCTGTTCAGTTTTTTGACGATTTAGGCGCCCAAACCGGCCTTCAGATTTCCGTAAATACCTACCGGGAAATGATCATGCCATATCATAAGGAAATGTATGCCTATATCCATAAAACATGCCCGGAGGTAAAAGTGCTTCTCCACTGCTGCGGCGGGATATTCGATCTGATCCCTTCCTTGACAGAGGCTGGGGTGGATCTTCTCAATCCTGTACAGGTCAGCGCAGCGGGAATGGAGCCGCAGAAACTGAAAAATACTTATGGAGACAAGATGATCTTCTGGGGCGGAGGAGCGGATATGCAGGACTTTGTGCAGAAAACAGACGATCTGGATGAGATCCGGAAACATGTGGACGGCCTGATTCAGACATTTTCCCAGGGCGGAGGTTTTGTATTCACCCAGATTCACAATATCCAATACGATGTGCCGCCGGAGAAAGTAATAGCGATCTACGAGACCGCAAAAAAATATAAAAGGTAAAGGGACAGAAAGATGAAGAAAACAGGTAAATTATTAAATAAAAAAGTAGTGATTACCGGGGCCAGCAGCGGAATGGGAGAGGCCATCGCCAGGACTTATGCAAAAGAGGGGGCCGACCTGTGCCTGATTGCCAGAAGCGAAGACCGGCTGAAAGTACTTTGCAAAGAGCTGGAACAGGAAGGGATAAAAGCGGTTTATTATGGGGCTGATCTCATAAACCCGGAAGAGGTAGAGGCCGCGGCCGGGTTTGCATTTGAAACCTTTGACCGGATTGACATTTTAGTAAATTGTGCCGGACTTGGAATCTTCCGGCCCTTTGGGGAATATTCCGTAGAGGAATACAATACCACCATGGATTTAAATATCAGGGCTCTATTTCTCATGACACAGAAAGCCGCTGTTAAAATGAAGGAACAGCGCCAGGGGCAGATTATCAGCATTGGTTCCATGGCAGCCGTTAAAGACGCAGCCAATAACAGCGCGCTATATTTTGCGTCGAAATGGGCGCTTATGGGGCTTCACCGCTGCATGGCATTTGAGCTGATGGATTATGATATCCGGGTGACACTGCTGAATCCGGGAAATACGGATACGAAGTTCCGGCCGGATGCGGTAGGGCAGCATCCCGAATGGATCCAGGCCCAGGATATAGCAGATGCTGCTTTATACGTGGCTGCATCCGCTTCTAATATTTCAATTCATGAAATCAACATTTCCCCTACCAATATTGGGTGGAATATTATTAAATAGTGACGTTTTGGCGGGTAAATAGGTGCACCAATATATATAAGAAAGAGTAAATTCCATGATAAAGAACGGGTTTTATGCGGTGGATAAAAAAGATAATACGGCAACCGCCCTCGGGGATATGGAGACCGGGACCAATATGGTGTTTGGCGCGTGTTCCATGGAAATTATGGTGAAAGAAAAGATCGGCTGCGGTTATAAAATAGCCTTACAGGACATAAAAGAAGGCGGAAAAATTTATAAGTATGGCGTCTGTATTGGGACCGCCAAAAGTGAAATTAAGAGAGGAACACTGGTACACAGCCATAATCTGGCCAGTCTCTACGATCTCAGAAGCGGCAGTTTTGACATAAAAAGCGGGATTCCCAAAGATATTGAATACGGTCTGAAATGAGCAGAAGGTGTTTTAAATGGAAAATATTTATGAAATCACAGGATATATAAGGAAAGACGGCACCAAAGGAATACGGAATAAAGTCCTGATCCTGTATACGGTAAGCTGTGCAGCCCCAACTGCCAATGCGATACGGTCCTATTTTGGAAAAACGGATGATATAGATGTGATCGGATGCGGGGGCTGCCGTACAAATGATTTGATGCTCAGGAAGCTGACAGCATTTGCCGTCCATCCCAATGTGGGAGCTGTCTTAGTCATTCAGAACGGCTGTGAGGAACTGGATGGATCCAAAATCGTTCAAGCGGCAAAAGAGAGCGGCCGACCTGCAGAGCGGATACTGGTTCAGGAATGGGGAACCGGAAGGGCAAAGAAATTGGGACAATCTATAGTCGGCCGTTTTTTGCAGGAACTGCAGCACACACCCAAAGGCCCGGTTAACTTATCAGAACTGGTTTTCGGCATTGAATGCGGAGGATCCGACTTTACCAGCGGATTAGCGGCTAACCCATTGGTTGGAGAATTTACGGATTATGTCACGGGGCTTGGTGGAACTGTGATTTTTGAAGAGATGTATGAAGCAATCGGTCTCAAGGACCTTCTGATAAACAGATGCATTTCCGAAACCGCTAAACGGCAGATTGCTTGTACATATGATAAATTTTTCCTTCATGCCGTAGAATCGGGCCAGTTTTCTATCTCTCCCGGCAATATCCGGGGAGGTTTGACTACCATTGAGGAAAAGAGTATGGGAGCTGTGGCAAAAACCGGAACCGCCAGGATAGAAGGTGTTTTAAAAATAACGTCCTGTCCTCCCCATCCCGGACTTTGGTATCTGGACTGCATCACGGACACTGAAGAAAACTGTGGGTTTTCCGTCTCCAACGACGCATCCAGCACCTTGTTATTTTTGCTCAGCGGAGCCCATATGACGCTGTTAACCACAGGCCGGGGCCATGTGATCAGTAACCCCATAGGACCGGTGATCAAGCTGACGGGAAATCCTGATACATATGAGCGGATGAAGCAGGATATTGATTTTAACGCGGGAGTTTTATTGACCGGTGAAAAAAGCAGGCCGGAGGCATTTGCAGAATTTTTAAAACTGGTCTTAGAGACAGCGGGGGGAAAACGGTGCAGAGGAGAAGAAAACGGATATTGTGAAGGGGTATTGAATTATGAAGTGCAGGAACAATTCTAACCGGGAGATATAAATACATGATAAATGGATATCACAGAGACAGAGGGATTTATGGAATAAGGAATAAACTGTTGATTCTGTATACGGTAAACTGCAGCGCATTCATTGCCCGGTCAATCAAAGAACGTCTGTGCATTGCCGGTCTTAACGTGGATGTGGCAGGAAATGAAAGCTGTTATGACAATCAGTCGATGGTGAACCAGCTTCTCCGCCTCTGCATTCATCCCAATGTGGGCGCAGTTTTGGTGGTGGGCCACGGCTGTGAGTTCATCCAGGCGGAAAAAATAGCCGGCTTCGCAATAAGCCGGGGACGGGCTGCAAAAACGGTTTTCGGCCAACAGCTGGGAACTCATGGGGCCATTGAAAAAGGCGTAGAAATGGGGCGTGATTTATACCGAAGGCTGAGCGAAATTCAGGCAGAGGAATGTGGATTGGCCGGTATGGTGATCGGTCTGTCCGTCTCGGCCTGGGATGAAACCGTTTTGGACTGCCTGTGCTCCATGGAAGAGGTTCTCACACATCTGATGGACCGGGGAGCCGCAGTTTTACTGGCCGAGCACTATTTGCGCGGCCTGCGGCCGGACAGGATGAGGGAACGGGCTGTTATGCCACATCCCGAACTGCTGAGATTACAGAAAAAAGTGGAACACTGCTTTGGCCGGCAGCATAAACTCGAGGGATCGGAAGAAGAGAGAGCATCGTTAGAGGCATATATCCTGAATCACATTGCCGGTTGTGTGAAACTATCCCAGGTTCCAAAGGGCCCCGGCTTATGGTTTTCTGATTCTCTCCCGGATTACGGAACCATGAGAGGCCCATTAAATGGAGGAATCACAGGAGAGCTGATGCAGTATACAGGAAACGGCTCGGTTTTAAACCTGACGATCACCGGAAAAGGGACTGCCGTAGGCAGTGCGGCAGCGCCTGCGCTCATCATAACGGGAAACAGGGATACTTGGGAGAAGATGCCAGGAGATTTGGATCTTTTGATCGATCCGAAACAGGATATGCAGGACCGGATTTTAGACGTAATCCGTCGGACGATGAGCGGCTCGCTGACTGCATCGGAACGAAATGGACAGTGTGATGCATTGCTGTTTCAAAATGCGCAGGAGACAGGGTAAACGCTCCAGGAACCGGGAACCGGAATTTTTTATGTCCGGTTCCCGGTTCCTGGAGCGTTTGAACTGACGTCCCCTATCCTATTCAATCTTACTAATCCGTGGAAAATACCGGAACAATACCTTTGCTATAATCTTATCCTCGTGTACATACGTATTTTCCCAGCTCCTCGCATCTAAAGATTCATTCCGGTTATCTCCCATCATAAAATAGCAGTCTTCCGGCACCTCATAATGCAGAGGCGGCTCTAAGTCCATCTCCTCACGGATGTAAGGCTCATCCAGAGGCGTCTCAGAGTTGTTGATATAAACTTTCCCGTTTTTGATATCCACTGTATCGCCGGGAAGGCCGATAATTCGCTTTACAAAATAAATGGATTCATCATCCGGCCAATGGAAGATCACGATGTCGCCCCGTTCAGGCTCCTGGAATTTATAGGAGAGACGGGAGCCGATCACCCTGTCGCCGGTCATGATGGTATTTTCCATGGAACCGCTGGGAACACGGCTGTTCGCGATAATAAATTTATTGAGCACAAATGCGATAATTGCTGCGGTAACGATGATTTTAACCCAGTCCCAGACCTCTTGTTTCCAGTCAAACGGCTGTTTTTCTTCTGTATGAAGTTCTGTATTTTTATCTTCTTGATTCATATCTGACATACCTTCTTAAATTTTCATAAATTTTCAATCGTTTTTTCACTTATATGATTGCTATAAAGAGTTTATATGAGAATTTTACTTTCCGCAAGGGTTTTCACAAAATGGTAATAAAAACTTCACATTAGTCATTTACAATAATACTATATCATTTTAATGGGGTGAGAGGATCATATGACGAGAGAGAAGAAGGTATTGGTAACTGGGGGAATCCTCTTTGGATCCGCTTTTATGCTGCAGATACTGGCCCGCAGAATCGGGGGATTCGGGCAGTGGTATGCGGTGACGGTTTATCCGCTGCTGACCGGAAGTCTGGGGAGGCTGACCGGGTTGGTTCCATTTTCTGTGGTGGAGCTGGGGCTTTATGCGCTGGTTCTTTTCTGTGTGGTTTATGGGGTGCGCAATATACGAAAGCCGAAGAGACTGCTTGGCGGGACATTTTTACTGACAGGGGCTCTGTTTTTTTCGTATACAATTAATTGTGGTATTAATTATTACCGCCAGCCTTTTTCCGCGTCCCTGGATTTTAAAATACAGCCTTCCACAAAGGAAGAATTGATCGGATTGTGCCGGTATCTGACGGAACGTGTCAATGAAAATATCCCGGATGCAGTTTTGGAAGGGGAAGCAAATGCGGGGCAGAGCAGTTTTCCCCCGGTGTCTGTTCTTAATAAGGAAGGCGTCAGATCCATGAAGGCTCTGGGGGATACTTATTCCGGACTGGCTGGATTTTATCCTCAGCCTAAGGGGCTGTTATTTTCGCAGATTTTATCTTACCAGCAGTTGAGCGGCATTTATGCCCCGTTTACCATTGAAGCAAATTATAATAAAGATATGACGGCCTACAATATTCCGCATACGATCTGTCATGAACTGTCCCATTTACGGGGATATATGAGGGAAGACGAGGCGAATTTCATCGGATATCTGGCCTGCATTAACTCGGAAATGAAGGAATTCCGATACAGCGGGTATCTGGCCGGGTGGATTTATGCGGGAAATGCGCTGGCCCGGACAGATATGGGAACCTACCGGGAACTGGTCGAAAGCCTGGATCCCCAGGTGCTTAAAGACCTAAACGCAAATAATCTGTTTTGGGACCGGTATGAGGGAAAAGTGGCGGAAACAGCTAATAAAGTGAATGATACCTACTTAAAAGCAAACAGCCAGGCGGACGGCGTTCAGAGCTATGGCCGGGTGGTGGATTTGATGCTGGCATATTACCGGGAAGAGAAAATGGAAGAAAAATGAAGATAAGTTGTGTAACAATTCCGTTGTAAAAACAAATATAGAATGCTAAAATAGAAATATTAAAACATGCGGATGGAGGAGGAATTATGGACAAAATTTTATACGATTTGATGGACTGGGCTGGTATTGAAGAATTGGTATATTCGGAAGCCAGCAATCCTTGCAGGCTGCTCGGACCACATGTTACGAAAGATGGCTTGTTGATTCAGGCATTTATTCCAACTGCAGTTGATATTTCAGTAAAGCTGAAAACTACAGGTAAAAAATATGCGATGGAACTGGCGGATGAAGCCGGATTTTTTGCAGTGCTGATACCCAGAAAGAGTGTGGCTGAATACACCCTTGTGGTGACTTATGATAATGGGATACAGGAAGAAATCTGCGATCCGTATGCATATGGGCCGGTGATCACTGAAAAGGAACAGAAACAGTTTGAAGCCGGAGTTTATTATAAGGTCTATGAAAAGATGGGTGCTCATCCGTGGAAAATCGGTGAGGTGACAGGCGTTTTATTCGCTGTATGGGCTCCATGTGCTATGAGAGTCAGCGTTGTAGGCGATTTTAACCTTTGGGACGGCCGGCGTCATCAGATGGAAAAGCTGGGCGATTCGGGCATCTTTGAATTATTTATTCCCGGCATGGAAACGGGAGCCATTTATAAATACGAAGTGAAGTGCCTTAACGGGGACCCTGTTTTAAAGGCAGATCCTTACGGAAACTACTGTGAACTGCGTCCCAACACCGCATCCGTGGTGTGGGACATCGGCAGATACCAGTGGAACGATGAGGAATGGATGGAGCAGAGGGCGAAAAATGATACGAAAGATAAGCCAATGTCCATCTATGAAGTGCATCTCGGTTCCTGGATGAGAAAAGAAGTGGATACGGATGAAGAGGGCAATGAGATCATCGGCTCTGAATTCTATAATTACCGGGAGATAGCGGAAAAACTGGCTGCATATGTAAATGAGATGGGATATACCCATGTGGAGATCATGCCGGTTATGGAACATCCTCTGGATGCGTCCTGGGGCTATCAGGTAACGGGATATTATGCGCCTACCAGCCGTTATGGTACGCCGGATGATTTCATGTATTTCATGGATTATATGCATGGACATGGGATCGGAGTTCTGCTAGACTGGGTTCCGGCTCATTTTCCAAGGGATCTGCATGGACTGGCCTGTTTTGACGGCACCTGCGTCTATGAGCACAAAGATCCGAGGCAGGGAAGCCATCCTCACTGGGGAACCCTGATCTATAATTACGGACGGCCTCAGGTCAGCAATTTCCTGATCGCCAATGCCTTATTCTGGGCGGACAAGTACCATGCGGACGGTATCCGTATGGACGCAGTGGCTTCTATGCTGTATCTGGATTATGGCAAGAATCCTGGTGAATGGGTACCGAATATCTATGGCGGACATGAGAATCTGGAAGCCGTTGAATTTTTAAAACATTTAAATACTGCTTTCAAAAAGAGAAAAGACGGCGCGGTCCTGATCGCGGAGGAATCCACTGCGTGGCCTCAGATTACGGGCAATGTGAAGGACGGTGCATTGGGATTTGATTATAAATGGAATATGGGCTGGATGAATGATTTTACCGGATATATGCACTATGATCCATTTTTCCGCTGCCATCATTATGGAGAATTGACTTTCAGCCTTTTGTATGCCTACAGCGAGGACTTTATACTGGTATTTTCCCATGATGAAGTTGTGCATGGAAAGGGCTCCATGGCCGGCAAGATGCCGGGAAATACCATGGAAGATAAGTTCGCCAATCTCCGGGCCGCATATGGCTTTATGATGGGGCATCCGGGAAAGAAACTTTTATTCATGGGACAGGACTTCGGACAGATTGCCGAGTGGAATGAGAATGAAAGCCTGGAATGGAATCTGCTGGAATATCCAATCCACCGGCAGATGAAGGAATATGTAAAGAGTTTGAACCAATTATATGCCGCATATCCTGCATTATCGGAGATGGACTATCATCCGGAGGGATTTGAATGGATCAACAGCACGGCAGCAGAGGATAACATCGTTGTATTTTTAAGGAAAACCAGGAAAAAAGAGGAAACACTGCTCTTTGTCTGCAACTTTGCCCCGGTCGTTCACAAGAAATTTAAGGTGGGAGTGCCGTTTGCAGGGAAATATAAAGAGATCTTCTGCAGCGATTCGGCAGAATTTGGCGGAAGCGGCCTGACTAACGGACGTGCTAAGAGCTCCAAAAAGGATGAATGCGATGCCAGGGAAGATTCCATCACCATTCAGTTAGCGCCTTTGGGCATCCATGTATTCAGTTGTACGCCGGTACAGGAAAAGGCAGCTTTGGAAGCGGCTCCCAAGAAAAAAACAACATCCAGGAGACGTAAATCATGATTTGGAATACGATAGAAACCCTGGCGGAAACAGCGGCAGAAACTGTTGCGGAAACAGTGGCGGAGACGCTTCCAATTGCGGAAGAAGTGCAGTCCGACCTGGCTCAGTTAAAGCCTAATGTGATGCTGGAGACTATAAAGGGGTGGCTTCCCGGTTTGCTGGCCTTTGGATATAAGCTGTTGATCGCAGTGCTTATTTTTGCTGTTGGAAGCAGAATTATCAAGTTGATCCGCAGAATTATGGACCGGTCATTTCAGAGAATGGAGATGGAGATCAGTCTGAGGAAATTCCTGCTTTCTCTGATCAATGCCAGTTTATACGCCATTCTGGTGTTTATGGCCATCGAAAAAATCGGCTTTAATTCCGCGTCCATCGTAGCCATCTTAGGTTCCGCCGGTATCGCTCTCGGCCTTGCCCTTCAGGGAAGTTTAGCCAATTTTGCCGGCGGGGTTCTGATTCTGCTCATGAGGCCGTTTAAGGTTGGTGATTATATCATCAGCAAAGAAGGGGAAGGCACGGTTTCCGTGATCGGGCTCGTATATACCACATTAAAGACCGTGGATAATAAGCTGATTGTGATTCCAAACGGCACGCTGTCCGATGATTCTTTAACTAATGTGACGGCCCAGGAAAAACGCCGGGTGGATATCCGGGTTGGAATCGGATATTCATCGGATCTTAAAAAGGCTAAGAAGATTATAGAGAGTATTTATGTAAACCATCCATTGGTTTTAAAAGACGAGGATGTGGTCGTATTTGTGGACGAGCTGGCGGAAAGTTCCGTTGTAATAGGCGCAAGGGGCTGGGCGGCTACAGAAGATTATTGGACTGTCAAATGGGATATTCTGGAGCGGGTGAAGCTGACTTTTGATGAGGAAGGGATTGAGATTCCGTTTAACCAGCTGGATGTTCATATGAGGTAAGAATATACGAAACTGCAGGGCAAAGGCGTAATATCTTGTGATATTGCGCCTTGATTTTAAGAAAAGTGAGGTGATCTGGTATGGGCTATCCCCGAATTGTATTGAATGGAGATTCGGCAGTGTGTGTGGAGTTTGGCAATGAAATCAGTATTGAGGTGAATAACAAAGTAAGCAGTTTTCAGAAGCTAATCGAGGAGGAGATGAGTGCCGGACACCTGAAAGGCGTTGTAGAGACAATTCCTGCATTTTGTTCCATTATGATCTGTTATGATCCGGAAGTGATCTGGTACGAAGACCTGGAAGCCAGCCTTCGCGGACTTTTGGACCGGGAACTGCCGGCCGCCGCCGGGGGAAGCCGGAGGCTGGTTGAGATACCTGTATGCTATGGCGGAGAGTTGGGACCGGATTTAAAGGATGTGGCGGAACATGCTGGAATTACGGAGGAAGAGGTGATAAAGCTTCATTCAGGCCGGAATTATCTGATCTATATGATGGGGTTTTTACCTGGTTTCGCTTATTTAGGCGGTCTGGATTCCAGGCTGGAGATTCCAAGACTTCCGTCACCCAGAGGGAGGATCCCATCGGGCAGCGTGGGAATCGGCGGGAAACAGACGGGAATCTATCCTATCGATTCGCCGGGAGGATGGAGGATCATCGGAAAGACCCCGGTCCGTCCCTTCCGGCTCAGAAGAAAAAATCCCCTTCTTTACCAAACCGGCGATTATATCCGTTTTGTTCCGGTCAGCAGGGGAGAATATGAGCAGATTAAGAGGGATTTGTCCATCGGACTGTATAAATGCAGAGTATCGGAAGTGGAGGTGCAGGGATGGGAATAAAAATATTGACACCGGGCATGTTCACAACTGTTCAGGATGCAGGCCGGAGGGGGTATCAGAGTTCTGGTTTTTCTCAGGCCGGAGTGATGGATACCCGTTCCTACCGCATTGCCAATCTGCTTGTGGACAATGATGCGGATGAAGCGGTTTTGGAGATCATGATGCTGGGCCCGTCCATTGAATTTGGAGAGGATGAAGTGATTGCAGTCACCGGAGCGCCTGTGGATCCGCAGATCAATGACAGGCCGGTATCCATGAACCGGGCGTTGCAGGTAAAGCGGGGGGACGTGCTGAAATTCGGATATCCTAAGACGGGAAGATATGCTTATATCGCATTTGCCGGAGGGCTTGATATCCAGCCTGTGATGGGCAGCCGTTCTACCCATACGAAATCACTTTTAGGAGGATTCCGGGGAGGAAGGCTGGAAGCAGGGGCGCTGATCCGTTTGAGAAATCCCAGAAAGCGCCTGAGAAGGATGAACAAAAGGGATTTATCCGACTGGAAGGAGACTTATAAGGAAGAACCTGTTAAGCCGTCTTCTGAACTGCTGCGGGTAATTATGGGGCCCCAGGAGGATTATTTCACAAAAGAGGGAATCAAGACATTTTTGAATGCGGAATATAAGATTCAGGTGGACTCTGACCGCATGGGTTACCGTTTGGACGGTGAGGCGGTTTTGGCGGTCCGGGGGGTGGATATTATCTCTGATGGGATTGCATTTGGAGCCGTTCAGATCACACCGGAAGGCCAGCCTATCATTATGCTGGCCGACAGGCAGACTA
>JAGZXV010000077.1 GCA_018378255.1 Clostridiaceae bacterium
TTCCACTTAACGGTTGGAATCAGATCCCTGTATCGTTTGGTTCCTCCGTTCCGGTTCCCGCCCTGGTTCTCCGTCATCCGCCCTCCCCGCTTTCCTGCGTTACTTTCTCACCAAAATCCCAATTTTATTCTATATACAAATGTGATCTCCAATACTGGGTAGCCATATTGATAAAGTCCTTGGCCGCATTGTTTATATAATGGCTCGGTGAATAGGCGGCTGCCAGTTCCCAGCTTGCCATTTCCCCAAGGGAAAAATAGGAGATGTAATCGCTTGGCAGGGCATAGCAGCGGGGGATGATGCAGCAGCATTGGCCGTTAGCCGTTAAGCGCTGCATGGTTCGCATGCTGGTGGATTCAAACAGCAGCTTTGGCTTGAATCCGGCCTGATCAAAGAGATTATCGATCACTGCCCGCATGGTGGAGGTCTTTTTCACCAGAGTGAACAGGTTGCCGGAAAACTTTGTCAGGGAGATTTCAGGATACTGTTCGGGCGGGAGATTTTCTTTATAAGCCAGCGGATGGGACTTGGGGATGCAAAGGTAAAACGGTTCCCGCAGGATTTCCGTATAAACCAGATGCTTGTATTTTCTCTCATAAATGGTCTGAAAACTGATGTCCAGCTGGTTGGCGTCCAGCATCTTCACCTGGGATTCCACATCCGCTTCCAGGGGCTGAAAGGTGGTGCTGGGGTATTTTGCATGTATTTCGGGATAGATGGCAGTGAACATCTGTATTCCCCTCTCGGGAGTGAGGCCGATGGTGATTGTGCCTTTCCAATTCTGTGCCATATCCTGAATCTGGTTATAAGTCTGTTTCTTAATCACCAGAATGTGTTCTGCATTTTCTGTATATAATCTTCCGATATCGGTCAATTCCCAATGATTCCTGGTACGTATGAAGAGCGGTGCTCCCAGCTCCTTTTCCAGCTTTAACAGCTGCTGGTTCAAGGCCGACTGTGTTACAAACAGCTCGTCGGCAGCTTTGGAAATGCTTTTGTGCTTGGCGATTGTCAGAATATATTCGATAATCTTGGTTTCCATAACCGATTCCCCTTTGTGTTAAATTAGTATTTGAGCGTTCAAACCTCTGATGGTATTGGATAGAGTGCACAATGAACTTTAGAAAAACTAAAGAACAGTTTATTTTAATTAAGTTGCTTTTCATATACCTTATTTATATAATAAAAACATACAAAAAACAAGGGAATTTATAAGGAAATCAACACAATTAATACAAGAGGAGGAAATGATTTATGAGAAAGAGAAAAATGGCGGCTGCATTGGCCGCAGTGCTTATGATCGGTTCTGCGCTTACAGGATGTGGAAACGGAAGTTCCGGCAAAGCGGGTACAACCGCAGCAACCCAGGCGGCAACGACCCAGGGGCAGGCGGAAACAACAACCGGGGAAACTGGTGCACAGGCGGAAACCGCCGCTGGGGAAACCAATGCGCCGGCAGAAGCTAAGAATTATAACAGCACCTTTGACGTAGCCGGAGCAGGCGACGTGACGTTGGATGTTATGATCACATCTTTGGGAGATTCAGACGGAGGCCCCTATTTGAGAGGCGTTATGGACAATTACATGGCAATGTATCCCAATGTTAAGCTGAATCCTGTAGAATGTTCCATGAACGATTTATATACCACATTGATTACCCAGGCTACGGCAGGAACATTACCCGACATTTTCACCATGACAGAAGCCTACTCCGCCAACTGCCTTGAGATGGGCATGAGTGTGGACAACATGGCAGAGCTTTTAGGCGAAGAGTATATGGGCGGCCTGATGGAAGCGGCGGTTGAAAATGCAACTGTTGACGGAACCCTGGTTTACATGCCATGGCAGAATAATATTACCGCAATGGTATACAGAAAAGACCTTTTCGAAGAAAAAGGAATTGAAATTCCTAAAACATGGGATGAGTTCCTGGCAGCCGCTAAAACTTTGACAGAAGATTTAGACGGTGACGGAAAGACGGACCGTTACGGAGCCGCATTTGCAGGAACCAGAAACGATTCCGCAGAATCCAGATTCCAGACATTTGCACTTACATATGGATGTGACTTTGTGACAAAGAACGATGACGGCTCATTTACCAGCGGTTTTGGAACAGAAGAATTTAAAAATGCTATGACTTCATTTATCAATATGGCGGCAAATGAAGGTGTGACACCTCCTGGATTTATTGAAACCGGATACTCAGAAGCTTATACCATGATCGCAGCAGACCAGGCCTGCATGTTCTTCAGCGCATCTAACGTGCTCGGCGGCATTTACAACGCAAACCCCGATATGAAGGGCAAAATGGGCAGTTTCCCGATGCCTGTGGCTGAAGGCGTAGATCCTGTAACTTCATTTTCAAGTGTTGGTATGACCATCAGCAATACCTGTAAAAATCCTGAAGTTGCGGCTGATTTCCTGAAATATATGACAAGTGTGGAGAACAGCGTGGAGTGGAATAAGGCTACCTGCCGTCTTCCGGTTGTAAAAGACGCCCTTACCGCAATTTGTGAGGCTGACGAGGCTTATTCAGGATTTGCGGATGCGTCCGACAGCGCGGTTATTTATCCGGCATTTGCAGGGCTTGCAGAGCTCAGGGATGCCTGCGGTGAGTGCTGGCAGACAGTCGTTGCTGAAGGAACATCTGTGGACGACGCGGTAGCGAATGCTGCGGCTAAAGCGGAAGAAGTGGCGAAATCTTATAGTAATTAATGATGTTTTACAGGATGGAGTGACATTTGAGGGTGAAGGCATTTTCAGAAAAGCCTTCGCCCTTTAAAGTAAAGCGTGAAGGGATTTTCGAAAATGCCTTCACACTTTAAAGTAAAACGTGAAGGGATTTTCGAAAATCCCTTCACGCTTCATATAAATCCCAAAAATGCAAAGGAGGCAAAACATTGAAAAACCAAGTCCGGAGCGTAAGCAGGAACAAAATAAAATCAGCGCTTACTCCATATGGCTTTATCACCCCAGCGTCTCTCACCATACTGCTGTTGGTGGTTTATCCCATACTCTATGGAATCTACATTAGTTTTTTTGATACAAACCTGGTGAACAAATGGAAATTTGTAGGGCTTCGTTATTATGTTCAGGCGCTGACAGATTCATCTTTTCTGCACAGTCTCTGGAAAACGATGGTATTCACCGTATCCGTGGTAGGCGGACACTTTATATTAGGCTTTATTTTTGCATCAATTCTGAATCTGGATATTAAAATGCGCACTCTGTTCAGGGGTATTTTAATCCTTCCATGGCTGTTTCCCGATGTGGTGATCGCGTATCTTTTTAAATGGATACTGAATACACAGGGCGGTATCGTCAATGAACTGCTGATGCATTTTAACCTGATATCGGAGCCGGTGGGGTGGCTGAGCACGTCTGCGACTGCATTTCCGTGTGTGATTCTGGTCAGCATCTGGAAGGGCTATCCGCTGGTTATGGTGCAGGTTCTGGCTGGAATCCAGACGATTTCTACCGATATGTATGAGGCGGCCCAGATTGATGGGGCAAATGCCTGGCAAAAGTTCAGATATATTACGCTTCCTGCCCTAAAGCCGATTCTCACAACTATCTTGATTCTGGATACTGTTTGGGTATTTAAGCAGTTTACAATGATCTGGCTGATGACCTCTGGCGGACCGGGAAGTTCCACTATGGTTTCCGCAATTGAGATCTATAAAAATGCATTTTCATATTTTAAATATGGTTTTGCGTCGGCCCAGTCAGTTTATATCCTTGTGATCTGTTACCTGATTGGAGTGGTGTTTAGGAGGTTATTGCGTGATGACTAAAAAAAGCAAAAATAGAATGGTTTTATCATTGGGTTATCTGGTTTTATGTGTGGGATGTCTCTGTGTCCTGCTTCCATTGTCCTGGATGGTAATCACATCTTTAAAATCCATGGCGGACATAACACTTTCAAAAGGCCTGAAGCTGTTCCCATCAGGCCCAACGCTGGAAAACTATATAAATATCTGGAAAGACTATCCGATTGCAGCATATATAAAAAACAGTTTGATTGCTGTTGGCGGATCTACAGTATTTGGCGTTGTGTGCGCGGCTCTGTGCGGTTATGGGCTTTCACGGTATGAGTTTAAGGGAAAGGCATTTCTTTTAAGTTTTCTGCTGGTTACACAGATGTTTCCGGCAGTGATGAAGATCATTCCTTATTATAAAATTCTTGTATCCATCAATTTAAATAATACCAGAATTGGATTATTGGTGGTTTATGCATCCTTCAGCATTCCATTTTGTACATGGATGATGTATGGGTATTTTAAAAGTATTCCCACGGGGCTGGATGAGGCGGCCAGGGTGGATGGAAGCAGCGCATTCCATACATTTTACAGAATCATTCTGCCGATTGCGCTGCCGGGACTGGTTGCCACGGTTATTTATGCATTTTTGCAGAACTGGAATGAATATATGTTCGCTTCTGTGCTCATGTCTGCTGATGAAAAGAAAACCATCACCTATGCCATCAGCACCATGGCCGACGCATATAAAGTGCAGTGGAATTATCTGATGTGCGCGGCTATTATATCCAGTGTTCCGACACTGTCTGTGTTCGTTGTAATGCAGAAATATCTGATCGCAGGCATGACGGCCGGTGCGGTTAAGGAATAATAATTAAACAACCAAATGGAGGAAATCATGAAGAGTAACAAATTCCACAATCCCGTAATTAAAGGCGGATATCCGGATCCGTCCATATGCAGAGTGGGCGATATCTATTATATGGTCACTTCGTCATTTTCTTATTTTCCTGGACTTCCGGTCTTTAAAAGCCTTGATCTCGTCCATTGGGAACAAATCGGGAACGCTGTATCCAGGCCGGAACAGCTGGATTTCAGGGACTGTGACAGCTCGGAAGGGCTTTGGGCGGCGACGATCAGATATGATAATGGTACATTTTATATTGTAAATACATTGGACGTCAATGGGCGCGTCGACCGGTATAATTTTATCCTCACGGCCAAAGATCCGGCGGGAGAGTGGTCGGATGCGGTAATTATTGAAGGCGCGGACGGAATTGACCCTTCCCTGTATTTTGATGAAGAGGGAAAAATGTGGTACTGCGGCAATATGATTCCCGAGGAACCCAAATATGCCGCTCACAGGATGATCTATCTTTGTGAAATGGACCGGGAGACATTTCAGTTTGTCGGGGAACGGCATATCATTTATGATGGAAATACGGATCTGAGCCAGTATATGGAAGGGCCTCATATCTATCATATTGACGGTATATACTATCTGCTGACCGCGTGCGGGGGAACTCAGACCAATCACTGCGTCAACATTGCGCGGAGCAGCAGCCTTTTGGGCCCCTATGAGCCGTGTGTCAGGAATCCTGTGGTTACAAACCGCAATCTGCGGCTGATTAACCAGTTGGGAGCAGCGGTCACGGGACATGGGGATCTGGTTCAGACACAGAAGGGGGAATGGTATATGGCCCTTCTTGGAATCCGCCCGTATGAGCATGAGATCGAGGACTACGAATGCTATCAGCCCCGTAAATGGATCCGTACTCCGGACAGGAACAAAAACGCCCAATTCAACCTGGGCCGGGAAGTATTCATCATCCCTATTGCCTGGGACTATGACGGCTGGCCGGTGGTGGACAATCATAACGGAATGGTGAATCTGGAGGAACGGAAACCGGATCTGCCTTCCTATCGTCCGCCTCTGCACAGCAGAATGGATAATTTCGAAGAAGAAACATTGGATATGATCTGGTGTATGAGGCGTCCGGCCAAAACTCCGTTTTACTCCCTGAGTGAACGGCGGGGATGCCTGAGAATGAAATTGCTTCCTGTTTTAGCGGAGGACACCCAGACCCCGGCCATGCTGGTTAGACGGCAGCAACACTATGATTTCCATGCTGCCGTGGCCATGGATTTTGAGCCGGAAAAAGATGGGGAAGAGGCCGGAATGATCGTAACCCAGAATGAGAGGTTTTCCTTCCTGATTCTGAAACAGAAGATTGGGGATGAGACGGTTGTCGGATGTTATAAAGTGGTCAATGGCGTTCGGAAACTGATCAGCACCGCCGAAGCGGGGCCGGGAAGAATCTATCTCTTCATGGAGGGAAGCGAAGGAGCTTATGACTTTTACTACGGCAGAAGCGAGAGAGAGATGATACCTTTGGCTGTGGGAGAAGACGGTTCCATTCTCAGCACCGTGGTGGCGGATGGATTTATAGGGTCTTATCTGGGAATGTATGCGTCTTCCGGCCATGAAGAATCCGGAAATTATGCGGATTTTGATTGGTTCAGATATGAAATTATAGAGGAATAAGAGGATTTATATAAAATAAGTACGCCTTTTTAATGAGGCGTACTTATTTTATATCAGCCCGGTAAACCTCCGGGATTACAATAAATAGTTATTTTCCCGATTGGCGATCTGTAAGGTGACTAATTTATATGTTGCATATCCACCCATTACCAATGGCTCCATTTTGCATATAGGTCTTGGTCTTCTCAATCATCATCATGTACATGAACGGTTCCATAGTGTTTTCTCCTTAAATCCTGATTTATTTCTCTGTAAAATTACCGACAAGCTGGAATTCATTTGTTGGTTAAAAAAACTAGTCCATGAAGCCCATAACCTAAGAGACTTTTCTTTTCGCAGATACTCAAATGTAACTCCATATATTTCTCAAAATCTTCTTTTCGGGCCTTATTAAAATCCGCGCCCCGCGCTAATGGATTACCATCGGATGTGATATGGTGAAGTATCGTAAGCTTATATTGTTCCGCCATGGTTTCAATTTCCTCCGGCATCATATAAACAAAAGAATCCCCCAGACTTTTTGTACTGAAACATTTCAATATTTCACTCATATTCTCTAATCCGGACATCAGGTTCAAATGTAATACGGTTATCAGATTGATATAAGAGATAACCAAAATACCTCCATCTTTTAACAACCTCAGGCACTGTTCCATTGCTTTATAACGCATTTTCTCATCTAAATGGTAAAATGCGCCCATACAAAGCACTACATCAAAATAATGATCGCTATAGTGATTGCAGGCACAGATATCTCCGGCAAAGATATCTTCTAATATCGGAGAACTTTCTTGCTTTTTTAACATGATATCCACATTATGAGGCACAATATCACTTGCAGCCACCTTGTGGCCCTGTTCGGCCAATTTGAACGCATAATTTCCGGTTCCTGCGCAGCCGTCAAAAATCTTGCTGTATTTGGGGATTACCTGATCAAAATAATGCATAGTTGTCAGCCATTCAATTTGATGGCTGTAATCGCGAAAAAGTCTTCCATCTTCGTCATAAGTATTATAATAATTAGTGATACTGTTATCCATTAGCCCCTCCGTAATTGATTGTTTCGGATGATCACTGATTCGTTATTTTTCTAATATACTGATATGCAAATTCAATAGCACTGCAAGTCAGGTTTTCACACATATGGGGCGGATCCTTTTCTGAAAAACCTGTGGGACGCAGTTCCAAACATCTCAGGGATCCAAATGTTTTATCAAAATCAGACGCATAATGATAACAGGCAGATATAATTTCAGCTTCTGTTTTTCCCAATATATGAAGATAAATGCCTATAAACATAAGCGTACCCTCGACCAGACCGCATTGGGCCCTGTATCCGCCTGCACCATGCAGTCCAACTGCAGACCAAAGAGTTTGCGGCTCAACGGCTATTTCAAATAATTCACTCAAGCAGAGGAGCGATGTCCTGGCACAATTGATATCTTTTTCCCAGTACAACTCATGTACCCGCTTTGTTATATATTCTTTCGTCAATATCATCCATACCTCTCTTCAGCTATTCTTCAACGATTCCCAGTTCTTTGTGTGTCATGTTCTAAGATTGTACTGCCATTTCTCCAAAGCGCGGCCCCAGGTTCCGGCCGCAGCATCAGGCCCGCTGGATCCAACGTTCAGGCGGGAAGAGCGAACGTTCATTTAACGGAACAGATTCCGGTATCCTTCATCCATCTCATCTCCAAGTTTCGAATCTCCCATCATCCTTGCCGCCTCCGCCGCTTTCCGATACAAATTGCCATGCATGTTACCTGCGGCTAAAAGCAGAAATGGATGGCTCCATTCCCACAGCTCTTTTTCCCGGCCCCCTCCGTGAAGAACCAAATCCATACAGTCTTCCAGCACAAAGCGGCCCAGGCCGATGTCCCACCACTTCTCCCTGGCCGGTTTCAGCCACTGACGTATCCACATGAGGCGTTCCCTGGCCTCATCCCACATTCCGGCCTCAATGAGCACCCGGATCAGCCGCTCACAGGCTGAACAGATTGTCCAGGCATTCTTTTCCTCTTCCAGCAGCATGTTTTCCAGCTCGTTCCGCCTGGCATCAGCCTCCAGCCCCTTATCTCCAAGCCACTTCTGCCAATTGCCAAGAGTGCGATAGTCATCCGTGCAAAGTATCCCCTTATTTGCCTTCCAAATGGCGATGAGCCGTCTGGCCGCATCATTTTCCTGGAGATCAATCATGGTATAGATTCCATCTTCAAGAGATAAAACGTCAGGTGCATCAGGATAGCCATAGTTCTGGACTACATAGCCGCAGCCGCAGTCAAAGTTGGCGTTCTTGGCCCTTTCAAACAGAGGTTTGTCCTCAGGTGAATCAAAGGCCTGTAAAAGCTGGGTCAGAATCTCCAGGCTGGCGCCGATTCCCTGAAAAGAATTGGTCTCCCGGTCCATCAGTTCCTGCTCAAACATATGGCGCACCAGGTCATGGTATTCCTCATCTGTCCAGCCCGGGTGCTTTTTTCCAAAAAACAGCAAGGCATAGCAGAGCCTCTGCCGCCTGCCGTAATTCTTGTCAAATGTTCCTTTTTCTCTATCCTCCCCTTTCTGGTAACAATATGGCAGAAGCGATCCTGCCATGGCTGTTTCCAAATCTGACTGATACCTCTCAAATACCTCTGTAAGAATCCGTTGATATTCCTGTGCCATACATTTTGCCTCCATTTTGTAAACCTGTCTATTATCTGTCTCTTTTAGTCGTTCAACTTACCTGTAAATCATCCTTAGTTATTGCGATGGACGGGTAATGGGAAAGGGCTGTCAGGTCCATATCCAGTGGCACGCTATAAACCATATAATAATTATCAGGATTGGCCGCTGTTAATTTATGCAGCTGCTCTGCTGCTAAGTATTTATCATTTGTTGCATATACAACCGATACCACCCCTGTTTTATCATGCTCCGCACCTTGGACATTACCGCAAAGTATTAGTTTTAATGGCGCTTCGCCATTTAATCCCTGTTTAATATAGTCCTCGTATTCCATAATATACGCCTCCCTCAATCCTGATTAATTTTTCAGTTAAGACCTCCCGTAAAACGGAAGGGGCATTGTTGGTTCAGCACTATTTGAATGAGATACTCCAATTCAAAAAGCATAGGCTGTTTTCTTTCAGACGTAGCAGTTCTGCTATGAAATGCATCAAGATCCATCCCCTCCATATTGAAAGTTACAGATCCGTTTCAATAAAATGTACGGTTGATTGATTCCAATATTCTCTGTAAACCCTGCATTCATTCCCATCAAGGTTTAATTGATACATTCGGAATGTTACTAAAATATCTTTTGGCTGCCATTGTTCCTCATAGGAATACTGATATTTCATCCCCAACTGCCTCATCACTCCGCCGCTTCTCGGATTGTTAACATCATGGGTAGCTGTGATATAGGGCATACCATCCTTTTTTAATTGTTCAATAACCGCTTTACCTGCTTCAGTAACAATTCCTCTGTGCCAAAATTCTCTGCCCAGTCCATAACCGAAATCATGGCTATTATTCGTACTGACATTGACATACCCAATAGGATAATTGTCTTCTTTCATACAAATTGCGTAGTTATAGGAACATTCTTGAGCGTATCTGGCTTTAAACTGTCTTTCATAAAATAGCTTTGCCTCTTCCAATGTTCTCAGCGGATACCAGGGCAGAAATTTGTTGACTTCTTCATCACTAAAAATTTTAAACAAGGCTTTTAAATCATGTTCCGTATATTTTCTCAGTATAAGCCTTTCTGTTTCAATCCTTGGCGTATTCATATCCCTCCCTAAAAATCAATTTATTCAATCCTTCTTTCCCAACTCCCTTATTCCCCCAAAACGAACAGCCATACAATCATCTTTTTTCATTTTAATATCAGCGTATGAAAAAGTCAAACAGCCCATTACGTTCCATATAGTTCATTGCACACATAACTCCCATCATAACTATACGCCCCGCCGGTAATCTGATTTCATTACTAAAGCCGGTGAAAACCAGCAGGAAAGCGGGGAACGGAGACAGGAGACGGGCTGGGGATTTGCAGCAAGGACGGCAGCGATTGGGATCTGGATCCGCCTGGAAACCGTTTAGTGGAACTCAGTTCCGGAAATGAAAAAAAGACGGACAGAAACTGAAAAACAAATCAGTTTCTTCAATGCCCATAGAACAGCGAACTTCCACAAAGGGTTCACCGTAAATGGGCATCACGCCGTCTTTTTCATCTTCGCAGGCTCAGAGTGTATTTAAAGATTCATTACTGCCATCTGCACACCCTGCCCCGCGGTATATTTAATCCTGATTCAGTCAACGCAGCCCATCGTTCCCAGTTTTCCTGCGTATCTTCCGTTACACTCTAAAACTGATGTCCCGGCTGTGTCATAGCCACCAAATCCAGCCCCTGTTTCAACTGTTCTTCCGTAAGGAGGCCCGACTGCATCACCAATTCCCTCACAGGTATCCCTGTTTCCAGTGACTGTTTTGCGATTTCCGCCGCCTTTTTATATCCCACATACGGACATAATGCGGTGGCAAGGCCCACACTGGATTCCACCAGCTGCTCACACCGGTCACGGTTGGCGGTAATGCCTGAAATGCAGTTATCAATCAAGGTTTTTACCGCGCCGGTCATGGTATCGATGGATTCGAAAATCTTATAAAATACTACTGGTTCAAATGCGTTCAGCTCCAACTGCCCGGCTTCTGCCGCCAATGTGATGGTCGCATCATTGCCAATGACATTGAAAGCAACCTGGGTCACAACTTCCGGTATGACAGGGTTGATCTTTCCAGGCATGATGGAAGAGCCGTTTTGCTTAGGCGGCAGGTTGATTTCACCGATTCCCGTCTTAGGCCCGCTGGAAAGCAGCCTCAAATCGTTACAGATCTTTGATAAGTTGACCGCACAGGTTTTCAGCACACCGGAAGTGAATACAAACCCGTCCAGGTTCTGTGTGGCATCGAAAAGATCTTCCGCCTGCACACAGTTGGTACCGCAGACCTGATTCAGGTTTTTAATGATATGGAACAGATAAATCGGGTTTACATTAATGGCAGTTCCTACTGCCGTCGCTCCGATGTTTAACACCCTCATCTCAGCTTCCACCTTATACAGACGGTGGATATCACGGCTGATGACAGCGGCATAGGCTTCAAATGACTGGCCTAAGCGGATCGGAACCGCGTCCTGAAGCTGTGTACGCCCCATCTTTACCACATCGTCAAATTCTACTGCTTTATCGGTAAGCGCCTTGTGAAGACGTTCTAATTCGTGGATTAAACCCGGCATCAATTCCATAACCGTCAATTTACCGGCGCTGGGGATCACATCATTGGTGGACTGGGCCATATTCACATGGTCATTGGGATGTACGATGGAATAATCTCCTTTGGTTCCGCCAAGAAGTTCAATGGCCCGGTTGGCGATCACTTCGTTGGCATTCATGTTGGCCGATGTTCCTGCGCCTCCCTGAATCGCGTCAACGATAAACTGGCTGTGAAATTTACCCGAAATGATTTCATCACAAGCTTCGGCAATTGCTTTTCCGATCTTTTCATCCAGAACGTGGGCTGCCATGTTGGTATAGGCGGCCGCTTTTTTAATCCGGACTAAATTGTTGATGAATACAGGGTGCAGCGGCCTTCCCGTGATGTTGAAATTGTGCTTTGCACGTAAGGTCTGTACGCCGAAATAGGCTTTGGCCGGTACTTCCATAGTTCCTATGGAATCTGCTTCTAATCTGGTTAACATAATACTTCTCCTTTGATTGTTGTATCTTAAAATCCAGTTCTTACAGTTGGAGCATATCACTTTTAAGTTTATTGGTAAATAGGGATTCCCATTTCTGATAATTATTAAGAAAATTAATGAAAAACTTAATAAAATAAAGTTTTGCCACACATTTTATTTATTATATAAAGAAAGCATCTACATCGACAATTATAGGATATAATGTTATACTACTAATATCTTTATAAGCAAGGAGAAAAATGTTATGAAAAAGATGATATCCTGGAACGTAAATGGACTTCGTGCCTGCATGGGAAAAGGATTTATGGATTATTTTAATGAAGCGCAAGCAGATATTTTCTGTCTGCAGGAAACTAAGCTCCAGGAAGGACAGATTGATCTTCTGCTGGAGGGATATCACCAGTATTGGAATTATGCCGTGAAGAAAGGCTACTCAGGAACTGCGCTCTTTACGAAAGAAGAACCGATCAGCGTGGCTTATGGACTGGGGATTGAAGAACACGACCAGGAAGGCAGGGTGATAACTGCTGAGTTTCCGGAATACTATGTGGTCACATGTTATACTCCCAATTCACAGGATGGCCTGGCGCGCCTTCCGTACAGAAGAAAATGGAATGATGACTTTCTGGCCTACTTAAAAAAGCTGGAAGAGAATAAACCGGTTATTTTCTGCGGTGATTTAAATGTAGCGCATAAAGAAATAGACCTTAAAAATCCCAAGACAAACCGGAAAAATGCCGGTTTCAGCGATGAAGAAAGAGAAGATTTTACGAAGGTGACCGAAGCTGGTTTTATCGATACCTTCCGTTATTTTTATCCTGACCAGGAAGGGATATATTCCTGGTGGTCTTACCGTTTCAGCGCCAGGGCCAAGAACGCAGGATGGCGGATTGATTATTTCTGCGTATCTGAAAGCCTGAAGGACAGGCTGGTTGACGCGTCGATTCATACGGAAGTTATGGGGTCAGACCATTGCCCGGTAGAGTTGGTGATTTCATGAACTTAGTGACAATTGAACATTTGACAAAATCATATACGGAGCGCCTCTTGTTTGACGACACCAGCTTCAGCATGAACGAAGGCGATAAAGTGGGAATTATCGGGATCAACGGAACCGGTAAATCCACCCTCCTTAAAATAGTTGCGGGCCTGGAAGAGCCGGATGAGGGAACCGTGACCCGCAGCCGGGGCCTGGATATCCGCTATCTGCCCCAGAACCCTGTTTTTGAAGACGGAGATACGGTTTTAGGAAGCATTTTGCGGGCCAATGAAGGACATGAGCATGTGTGGGATATTGAAAGCCAGGCAAAGACCATGCTGACCAAACTGGGGATATTCAACTTTGATGAAAAAGCCGGCCGGCTTTCTGGAGGGCAGAGAAAGCGGGTGGCTTTGGCAGGAGTGCTCTTATCAAAAGCCGACCTGCTGATACTGGACGAGCCCACCAACCACCTGGACAGCAGTATGGCGGAGTGGCTGGAAGAGTACTTAAAGAGTTTCCGCGGGGCGCTGCTCATGATCACCCATGACCGGTATTTCCTGGACAGTGTGACAAACCGGATTGTGGAACTGGATAAAGGAAAATTATACAGTTACCAAACCGGTTATGAAGGTTATATCCAGTTGAAGGCAGAGCGCCTGGATATGGAACAGGCGTCTGAACGGAAGCGGCAATCCATATTGAGGGTGGAACTGGAATGGATGCAGAGAGGCGCCAGAGCCCGTTCTACCAAGCAGAAAGGCCATATCCAAAGATATGAAGCTCTGCGGGATCAAAAAGCTCCGGAGCAGGATAAAGAGGTAGAATTGGATTCTGTATACAGCCGCCTTGGACGCACCACCGTGGAAGTGAATAATCTGTGCAAGGCATACGGGGATAAGGTGCTGATTAAGGATTTTACTTATATTTTTCTCAAAAATGACAGAATTGGAATCATCGGCCCAAACGGCAGCGGGAAATCCACTCTGATGAAGATGATTGCCGGATGGGTGGAGCCGGATGCCGGAACCATTGATATCGGCCAGACTGTGAAAATGGGGTATTTTTCCCAGGAAAATGAAGCCATGGACGAGACCATGAAAGTGATCGATTATATCAGGGATGCAGGAGAGTATGTAAAAACAAAGGATGGAAGCATCAGCGCATCCCAGATGCTGGAGCGGTTTTTATTCCCGTCCAGCGTTCAGTATACCGTGATATCCAAGCTGTCAGGAGGAGAAAAGCGCAGGCTGTATCTGCTGCGTATTCTGATGGAAGCTCCCAATGTACTTTTGCTGGACGAGCCTACCAATGACCTGGATATCAGGACGCTGACAATTTTAGAAGATTATCTGGACAGTTTTGCCGGGATTGTGATTACGGTTTCCCATGACCGTTATTTTCTGGACCGGGTGGTGCAGAGAATATTCGCATTTGAGGGCGATGGCCAGGTGGTGCAGTATGAAGGCGGGTTTACGGATTACCAGGCGGCCTGGGAACAGAAGATGGCGGACAGCCAGCCTGTGATGCAGGTTGAAAAGAAAGAAAAGAAATCCGAGAATACATGGAAAGAACGGGACAAAAAATTAAAATTTACCTATAAAGAACAGCGTGAATGGGAAACGATAGAAGATGATATCGCCGGACTGGAACAGGATATGGAAGAACTGGACCGTCAGATTGAGGAAGCGGCCAGCGATTACAGCAGGCTGAATCAGTTGATGGAAGAGAGAGGCCAAAAGGAAGCTCTTTTAGAGGAAAAAATGGACCGCTGGATGTACTTGAACGAGCTGGCGGAGAAGATTGCCAATCAGGGATAGTGAGGAGATGGTGAGTTAAAATGGAAGAATATAAGGTAGTTGCAGATGATAACAGAATATTTCCAATGGGACTCACAGTTACAGAAGGGGGAATCCATGTATCCGCGGCAGCCTCCGGTGATAACTGCAGCCTGGTATTATTTTTAGACGGTCAGGAAGAGCCTGATCTGATAATACCGTTTCCAAAGGAGGGCCGGATGGGGGATGTCTGGAGTATGGATGTAGTAGGAATTGATATGTCCGGCCGTTACTATTGCTTTGAATCGGACGGGATACTGTTTTCCGATCCTTACGGTACGTCTTTTACAGGACGGGAAGAGTGGGGGAACCTGGAAAATGCGGGGAAACTGCTGAAATGCCGGTTGGATTTGGAGGAATTTGACTGGGAAGGGGACAAACCTCTTCAGATTTCCTATGAAGATATGGTGATGTACCGGATTCACGTGCGGGGATTCACCTGCCATACTTCTTCAAAAGCCCATGATAAGGGCACGTTCCGGGCGGTGCTGGATAAGATTCATTACTTAAAGGAATTGGGAATTACTACCCTTGAGCTGATGCCGGTCAATGAATTTGATGAAATTATGATGCCCCCGTCCATTGTGGGTAATCCTTATGGCATGGACCAGCCCACTGGCAAGATCAATTACTGGGGGTATGCGCCGGGATTTTATTTTGCGGTGAAATCTTCCTACGCTTCCGGGCGGGAGGTGCGCCCGGAACGGGAATTTAAGATGCTGGTGAAGGAACTCCACAAAGCCGGAATTGAGATAATCCCCGAACTGTATTTCTCAGGTCAGGAAAGCCCTGCATTTGTTTTGGATGTGGTGAGGTACTGGATTCGGGAATTTCATGTGGACGGCATACATTTGGTTGGATTTGCACCGACGGGGCTTTTGGGCAGTGATCCGTATTTGAGCCATACAAAGCTTTTGGCAACCACCTGGGAGGGGATAGACGGCGGGCGGATAAAACATCTGGCTGAGTACAATGACGGTTTCCAGGTCGACATGAGAAGGCTGTTAAAAGGGGATGAAGATCAGATGAATAATCTGATTTTCCGTTCAAAACGGAATCCTAAAGACTACGGTGTGATCAATTATATTGCCAATACCAACGGATTTACCATGATGGACATGGTTTCCTATGACATGAAGCACAATGAAGCCAACGGCGAAGGGAATCAGGATGGCAATGCCTATAATTACAGCTGGAACTGCGGTATAGAAGGCCCTACCAGGCGCAAAAAGATCCAGGAGCTGAGAAAAAAGCAGATACGCAATGCATTTCTCCTGGTTTTGTTAAGCCAGGGCACGCCTTTGATCCTGGCAGGCGATGAATTCGGCAATTCCAAAAATGGAAATAACAACTCCTATTGCCAGGACAATGAGATATCCTGGCTCAACTGGAATCAGCAGAAAACAAACCGGGACTTATATAAGTTCGTTAAAGCTGTGATCTCTTTCAGGAAAAAACATCCTGTTTTTCACATGCACAAGGAACCTATGGTGATGGACTACCTCTCCTGCGGCCATCCGGATGTATCCTATCATGGCGTTAAAGCATGGTGCCCGGAATTTGAGAACTTCCGCCGGCAATTGGGGATCATGTACTGTGGCCGCTATGCGCAGAAGGAAGACGGCAGCCCGGATGACTATTTCTTCGTGGCCTGCAATATGCACTGGGAACCCCATGAATTTGCCCTTCCCAACCTGCCGAAAAAGATGAAATGGCGGCTGGCGGTCAATACGGATGCGAAGGAAGTGAACGGGGTTTATGAGGAAGGCGGAGAACCTGTGGCCGAGGATCAAAAACAGTTTGTTGTCGGTGCCAGGAGCATTGTGGTGTTTATAGGGAAAGAGTAATTGGGGAACGAATTGGCGAGGGGACGCTGGAAGGCGGACATGAGCCGGGGAAACCGCGCTGGCTGGGAGGGACTGGGCCGGAGAGGCGGAGGGCTGCAAACCAAGGATTCCGGCTGCGGGATTCGGAGTTAAGATTTTCTAAGGCCCTGGAATTTTGCTAAAAGCGCAGGTCAAAATAAAACAACTCGCGATAAAGCCGCTCAGACAATTTTATTTTGACCTGCAACGCAAAATCTCAGGGCCTAAGAAAAGCTAGAACTCCTGCAAACGCAGCCGGAATCCTTGGTTTGCTGCCCTCCGCCTCTCCGGCCCAGTCCCTCCCAGCCAGCGCGGTTTCCCCGGCTCATGTCCGCTTTCCAGCTGTTTTTCGCTGTTCGGTCAATTGAATGCAATTTCCGGCACGCAGGTTTCTTATCCTCTTACCCACAATCTTTTTATTATTAATGCAGCCAATACACAGACGGGAAGGCGGGGAAGCTGGGCCTACCGCCCCAGCTTCCCCGCCTTCCCGGCGTTACTTCCCCTAACACACTAAATAAAAATCCCCGCCTGTTATCTCAGCTTTCCGGATAAATCAAATGTTTATCATCAATT
This sequence comes from Clostridiaceae bacterium, assembly GCA_018378255.1. Taxonomy (GTDB): domain Bacteria; phylum Bacillota; class Clostridia; order Lachnospirales; family Lachnospiraceae; genus CHH4-2. The sequence goes on from JAGZXV010000077.1 coordinate 17,305, forward strand.
TGATAGAGAACATCATTCAGGAATTTGTCTGCCAGATATTTTGCCATTGGCAGATTCATATCCAGGTAGTTGCCGCAGTCTTTGGCAGCGGCGCCGGGGACATCGCCTTCAAAATCACGGATGAACTCATAGAGTTCGATCATGAGAGGGATGATCTCGCGGGACTGGTAATCGCCGGTCATCAAAAGATAAAAACCGGTGCGGCAGCCCATTGGGCCGAAATACAGGATCCGGTCTTTCCATTGGTCGTGGTTTCTCAAAAATGTGGCAGCCAGGTGTTCAATGGTGTGCACCTCTGCCGTATTCATAACCGGTTCAAAATTAGGCTGTGTCATGCGGATATCGAATGTTGTGATAGCTGCGTAGCCGGCCTGATCTTTTCTCGATACGTAAACTCCGGGAAGCAAATTTAAATGATTAATAGTAAAACTGGTTATCTTTTCCACAGTGCATAATCTCCTTTTGTGAATATCTTTACCAAGTATAACGAAAACATGTGAATAAAGCAAGGCCCAACCACTCTGTGTTGACAAGCCAATTATAATAAAATATAATTCACTGTAAAAGTTCAGGACGGCGGGAAAATTTGTGAAGAAAGGCGCGTCAAGCTCCCTTGTAAGCACCTTCCTTCACAAATTTTCACATCGGATGGACACCCGATGCTTCTTGACCGGCTTTTTCGGTCAAGAAGATGAGCCGTTTTGAACAGTTACAACTCACCACAAATGGTTAAAGGAGGGCAAGTAGAATGTCAGCGGATAACAGAGAGATCAGATGGGCCGTTCTCGGTACAGGAATTATTGCCAATGAGATGGCGCAGGCGTTAGAGAGCGCCGGGAGAAGCGTGTATGCGGTAGGAAACCGGACACATGAAAAGGCGGTGGAATTTGCCCGGAAATATAATATCGGTAAGGTTTATGACGATTTCCATGAGATGTTTTCTGATGAAAATGTGGATGTGATCTATCTGACCACGCCTCATAACACCCATATTGAATTTATGATTCAGGCTCTTTCCAATGGAAAACATGTGATGTGCGAAAAGTCCATCACCCTAAACAGCGGGGAGCTGAAAATGGCGGCGGATCTGGCGCGGGAGAAGGGGCTTTTGTTAGCGGAAGCCATGACAGTTTACCATATGCCGCTCTATAAGAAGCTGCGTGAGATTGTGGATTCGGGGAGACTGGGGCCGGTGCGGATGATCCAGCTGAATTTCGGTAGTTTTAAGGAATATGATATGACAAACCGCTTTTTCAACATGGATTTGGCAGGAGGAGCCCTTCTCGATATCGGCGTCTATGCCATTTCACTGGCCAGGTATTTTATGACCTCCAAGCCGGATCAGGTGCTGTCACAGGTAAAATATGCGCCAAGCGGTGCGGATGAACAATCCGGCATTCTGCTGATGAACTGCCAGGGGGAGATGGCGGTGATCTCACTCACCCTTCATGCGAAACAGCCCAAACGGGTGGTCATTGCCTGTGAGAACGCATATATTGAAGTATTGGAGTACCCAAGGGCGGATAAAGCTGTGATTGTCCATACCGAGACCGGTGAAAAAGAGATCATTGAAGCCGGCAGCCACGATATGGCCCTCAAGTATGAAATGGACGATATGGAAGCTGCTATCCGTTCAGGCGGGACGATGTTTTTGCCCTATTCCATAGATGTGATGGATATCATGACGGGAATCAGAAAGGAATGGGGAATGTACTATCCTTCGGAAAAATGTGCTTTAGAAAATCAGCCTTCAGAAAGCCGCCCTCCAAAAGCCTGTCCTTGTTAACAAACCGTTAAGGGATGCCCCTGGCGGTTGACAAAGAAAAATTATCATTTTATAATCTAGTAAAATCAATACTTTAACAGGCATCTGCATAGATGTTTAGCAGTTAAGAGGGAGTAGTTTTAATGCATTGTCAACATACGCGGCCTGACGGCCTGGCGGTGCATGCCTATCAGGTTACGAGACTTTTAATGCATCCGTTTCCATAAATCTTTAAGGTTTATGTGATTCGATGCATTAAAAGTCTTTTTTTGTTCATACCATTAGGTATGGGAGAGGAGAGTTTGTAATGAACGAATGGTTTCGATTATCGAGGGAAGAAGTACTAAATCAATTGAATGCTCCCCTGCAGGGGCTGGACAGAGAGCAGGTGGAGAAGCGCCAGAAAGAATTTGGAAAAAATGCGCTTATGGAAGCGGGCAGAAAGAAAACCTGGCAGGTATTTTTAGAACAGTTTCAGGATTTGCTGGTAATTATCCTGATTATTGCAGCGCTGATTTCTATGGTATCGGATAATGTGGAAAGCACGGTTGTTATATTTGCAGTTATTATCCTGAATGCGATTCTGGGTACGGTACAGCATCAAAAAGCCGAGAAGTCTTTGGACAGTTTAAAATCACTGTCCGCACCGGCCGCCAAAGTTATGAGGGCCGGAAAAAAGGTGGAAATTCCCTCGGACCAGGTGGTGCCGGGAGATATTCTTCTTCTGGAAGCCGGAGATCTTGTGGTGGCAGACGGCAGGATCATTGAAAATTACTCCCTGATGGTCAATGAAAGCTCCCTCACCGGAGAATCGGCCAATGTGGAGAAACGGATACAGCCTATAAAAGAAAAACAGGTGCCTCTGGCTGAACAGTACAATATGGTATTTTCCAGTTCTCTGGTGACCGGAGGACGGGCGGTGATTGTGGTAACAGCCATCGGCATGGATACGGAAATCGGTAAAATCGCCTCTCTTATGAATGCCACAAAAGAGAAAAAAACTCCGCTTCAGATAAGTTTGGACCAGTTCAGCGGAAAGCTGGCTGCGGTGATCATGATCATCTGCGCGCTGGTATTTGCTTTAAGCCTTTACCGGAAGATGCCGATCCTGGATTCCCTTATGTTTGCGGTGGCCCTGGCGGTGGCGGCAATTCCTGAGGCCCTCAGTTCCATCGTCACCATCGTTCAGGCAATGGGTACCCAGAAGATGGCGAAAGAACACGCCATTATTAAGGATTTAAAAGCGGTTGAAAGTTTAGGCTGTGTTTCTGTCATCTGTTCTGATAAGACAGGTACCCTGACCCAGAATAAGATGACAGTACAGCAGGTATTTGCAGAACATAAACTCTATCCCGCAACACATCTGGATATCACAGACCAGGTGCACCGCTACCTGATCTATGCTGCCTTACTGGATAATGACGCGGTGTGGAGCGAAGGAAAAGCCATTGGCGACCCTACGGAATTCGCATTGCTGGAACTGGGCAAACGCCAGGGAGTGGATGCGGTAAGAGTGAGAAGCCAGATTCCAAGGCTGGATGAGATTCCATTTGATTCGGACAGAAAGCTGATGAGCACAAAACACGACATAGACGGAAAAATCATCCTGTTTACGAAAGGCGCCATTGATGTGCTCTTAGACAGAAGTGAGCGGATGTTAACCAGCAGAGGTCCGAGAACCATGACACAGTCAGACCGTTCAGCCATCTTAGACCAGAACCAGCGTTTTTCAGAGCAGGGGCTCAGAGTTCTGGCATTTGCTTACAGGGAGTGCCGGGAAATGGAGGCGATGAGCCTGGAGAGCGAGCAAGGATATACATTCCTGGGACTGATCTCCATGATGGATCCGCCGAGACCTGAATCCAGGCGTGCGGTTCAGAATGCGGTGCGTGCCGGAATCAAGCCGGTAATGATAACCGGCGACCATAAGGTGACGGCTTCCGCCATCGCAGGTAAAATCGGTATCATGGGAAAAGATGATATTGCGGTGACGGGAATTGAACTGGATGAGATGAGCGATCAGGAACTGGGGCAGAAACTGGAACATATCTCCGTATATGCCAGAGTTTCGCCGGAACATAAGATCAGGATTGTGGAAGCGTGGCAGAGGCGCGGCAATATAGTGGCTATGACCGGAGATGGGGTAAATGATGCGCCGGCCCTTAAAAAGGCGGATATCGGAGTGGCCATGGGCATAACGGGAACAGAGGTGTCAAAAGACGCCGCGTCCATGATTCTGGCCGACGATAATTTTGCAACGATTATAAAAGCTGTGGAAAACGGCAGAAATGTATACAGGAACATTAAAAATGCCATTCAATTTCTTTTGTCCGGCAACATGGCAGGCATTTTAAGCGTGCTGTATACGTCCCTTCTGGCTCTGCCCATCCCGTTTGCACCGGTTCACCTGCTGTTTATAAACCTGCTGACTGATTCCCTGCCTGCTATCGCCATCGGGATGGAACCGTCTGAGGAAGATCTTCTGGAACAGAAACCCAGGGATCCGAAAGAGGGTATACTGACGGCCAGATTCCTGGGCACCCTGTTCGTACAGGGCGGATTGATAGCGGTATGTACCATGATGGCTTACCATACCGGCCTGGCTACCGGAGGAGCGGCTGTGGCCAGTACCATGGCATTCAGCACCCTGACACTGGCACGCCTGTTCCATGGATTTAACTGCCGAAGCACCCACTCCATCATACGTCTGGGCTTTAAAACAAATCTGTACAGCGTCATGGCATTTGAAGCGGGTGTCGTACTTTTAGCCGCGGTACTGTTCGTGCCGGGACTTCAGACCCTGTTTTCCGTAGCTGATTTATCGGTGAGACAGCTGCTCACCATCGTAGTATTTGCCGCAGTACCTACCACAGTTATCCAGGCGTGGAAGACCATACGGGAAGCGATGCATTAAAAATGAAGTTCCAAATGACGGCGCATTCAGAGGCCCCGGGCATTATGTGAAGCTCTTCCATAAAATGTCTCTGTTCACCGTTTTGTAAAACATGTCCCTGATCTGTCCGCTGTCTGAGGTCTGGCCCAGAATCCACATGAGCTTAGTCACCGTGGCTTCCAGAGTCATATCATAGGATTCCAGAAGCCCGAACTGGCGCTTGATGGAACGGCCTACCTCGTAGACGGACATATTGCTTCCTTCATTGGTCACCTGGGTGGTCATAACCACCACCTTGCCAAGGTTGGTCCAGCGTTCAATGGCATTGTGAAAGTCGCCGGATTCATAGGAAGGAAGGCCGCCGACACCAAAGGACTCGATGATCACCGCATCGTAATGTTCGGCCATATAGTCCAGCACCGATGCGTCCATGGAAGGGATCAATTTTAGAAGGGCGATGTTGGAATTGAGTTTGTGGTAAAATTTCACGGGTTCTGTCATAAGGCTTTTATCATCCAGATAGAACAGGATGTTCTCATCGTGTATGGCCGCTATGTAGGGAAAATTGATGCTTGAAAATGCATTATAGCTTTTGGTCCGCTCCTTTTTCCCTCTGGTTCCTGCGATTACCTTTCCGTCAAAAACAATATTTACGCCATGAGCCCGCTCACAGGCGGCAAAACGCAGGCTGTCCAGCAGATTGATGCGGGCATCCGTATTGTCCATGTCAATGGGGCGCTGGGCTCCTGTGATCACAACCGGTTTGGGGGAGTTCTGCACCAGATAGGAAAGGGCCGCTGCGGTATATGCCATG
>JAGZXV010000078.1 GCA_018378255.1 Clostridiaceae bacterium
GATCAATCGTGACGACGAAGCGGTTGTGCGCCTGCCCTGCCATGCGGCAGAGGATTTGCTGGACGATCAGACCCGCGTAGATACCGATACGGACGATCTGGTACTGCGTATTCCGGCCTGCTCGGCTCGCATTCTGCGCGTAACCGAGTGACATCAAGGAGGAAACTATGGATTTACGGCAGATTGAAAATATTTTGAAAATCGCCCAAGAAGAGAACATAACCAGAGCGGCTGAAAAATTATATATTTCCCAGCCTGCGTTAAACCAGCAGCTTTTAAACCTGGAAAAGGAGTTAGGAACACGGCTGTTTTACCGTAACAGGAATAACTGGAACCTGACGGAAGCCGGGGAAATTTACGTGGAGGCAGGGAAAAAATTACTGGAGATAAAAAAAGAGGCCTATGCCAGGATTTCGGATTTGGCACAGACAAAACGGGAACAGCTCACAATCGGAGTGACGCCCGGAACCGGCGGGCGCATGATGGCATGGGTTTATAAGAAGTTCCACCGGGCTTATCCGGAGATAAGAATGCAGGTTTCACAAGCATTTGGGCGGCAGATTCAAAAGGATGTTGGTTCCGGCATTCTGGATATTGGAATTATGACCATCGGTGAATCCTGGGCCGGAAAAGAAGTGACCGAGGAACTGAGGCGGGCTGAGATGATCTTAGTGATGTCAAAGGATAATCCTATGCGATCAGAAGTCATAACGGAACCTGACGGAACCAGGGCGGTTGACCTGAGTAAATTCCGGGATGAATACTTTGTTTTGGGGAGCAAGGCCGGTATTAACCATACAATTCTGACCAATTTATTTGAGCAGGCAGGATTTACACCTAAGCTCTACTCTCAAAGCGGAGGGTTTCTGCTTAATATGTCCATGGTGGAAGAGAACCTGTGTTGCAGCGTGATAGAAGAATATCACGAAAAAGAACTTCCGGAAGGAGTTATCAGTTTTAAATTAACATCCCATCCTGTTCTGAAGGTCGTTGCCATACATAAAAGGGGAAAATATTTAAGCCGCGCATCCAGGGACTTCATCGATATGGCCAGGGAGTATTGGAAGGAATGCGAATGATGAACAGACTGACCAGCTGCGGAATATTCCGCAGCCGGTTAGGAATATTTTATTGGAGCAACCCGCTGTGAGTGGGGGCTTTTTTTAATTGAAATTTTGAATAACACCATTGAAATTGCCAAGTGTACAAATACCTGAGCCTTCGTTATACTCAACTTATCTACAATGTACTGCGCAGTGCATATTACTTGAAAAGGAAGGTATTTATTAAATGGCATGGCAAATGTATTTCACATTTTTTACGTTCTTTCTGGTAATTATTCTGCTTTCCAGCGGAAAATTCCGCATTGCGACAGTTGCGATGATGGCGGCCATCATTCTGGAAGCGTCCGGAATCCTGACATTTAAAGAAACCTGGTCGGGACTTACCAACTCATCCGTTATTCTCATGGCGTCCATGTTCTTAGTCGCCCATGGTCTTTCAAAAACCAGCCTGATTTCCAAACTGAGCCGCAGCATGATTAAACCCGGGGCCAGTGATACGAAAATTATGTTCGGCTTTTTTATCATGATTTTTCTGTTAACCTGTTTTACAAATGGAACTACGACTCTAACCATTTTGATCCCATTAATCATTACCGTATGTAAGGAAAATGACCGTCCGGTCAGTAAATTTATGCAGAGCTGTGCGATCATTGCCCAGGTGTGGGCAGGCCTGATTCCCTTAGGCGGAAATGCAGGCGGTTACAACATGATCAACCAGGTGATTACCGAATTGGGCGGAACCGGAGAGTTCACATTTTTTACTCAAATGATTGCAAAACTTCCTATTGGAATTGCAGTGGCTGCAGGAGCCGTGTTAGTGAACCACCGGTTTGCACCTGTTATTGAGGCGGACTACGTGGCGGAATCCAAAGAAGAAAAGAAGTCCAGCCTGACGGCAAAACAGGAAAAGAGGGCGATCGTCATTTTTGTTCTCACCATTGCAGGACTGGTATTTATGTCCCTGACCGGCGGTGACAATGTGGTTCCTCCTCTGATCGGCGCGCTGGCAATGGTGCTGTTTGGAATTATAGGGCCGAAAGAGGTGCCGAATCATATGGGCCTGACCGTTATCATGATTCAGGTTGGCATGCTTCCTCTGGCGACCGCACTGGCTAAGACCGGTGGCGATAAGGTGATCGGAAATATAGTCAACGCCCTACTGGGCGGGTCTGACAACAAATACTTTGTGCTGTTTGTATTTTTTGCAGTCACCTCTGTGCTGACCCAGTTTATGTCCAACAGCGCAGTGAATAACATTTTCCGGCCCATTGCGGTAATAACGGCGATTACAAATGGCTGGAGCGCTACTGCGCTTGTGCTGGCGGTCCTCATCGGCTCCAATTGTGCCATGTGTACCCCCATGGCATCTACAGTAACTGTGCTGGGATATGAACATGGAAAATACAATACCAAGCAGTATTGGCTGGGCGGACTTTTCTGCTGGCTCATTTATCTGATTGTGTTTATGATCTGGATCCCATTTATGTTCCCGCTGTGAGTGTTTTCCTTTTGAAAAGGCAAAACAGGGTGTGTTGGATGTGAATACAATATACAGAAAAAATATGTAACCCGGTGTTCAGATGTAGGGTAGTTCGGAAAGGATAAATCAGATGATATATAAAATTGATGGTATAATAGAACAAAATATTGGAATGAAAATCAACGAGGATCTGGCATTTCCCGATAAAATCAGGATTAAAAAGGCAGTTTTGTACAGCTTTAACAGAAAGCCCAGAGAAAAGGTTTGGAAGGATGGTACGGGAAAGGTGAGCCGGGACTGGGCATTTCCCAATTGGATGAAGATATATGACGAAGAAGGCAGCTGCGGGGAGGGGCTTGTATCCCCGGCGGTCTGGCAGATATTTATTCCTATGATGCTGCAGGACGGGCAGGCCAGGACCAATTTGGAGTGGAGAAAGCTGTTTTACTGGAAAGAGAGGGCCGGAGCACAGTTTTTTGGGGCAATGTACCAGACGGAAATGCTGATCTATGACTTGATTGCCAGGAAACACGGGATTCCTCTTCACCGGATGCTGGGAGCGGACAGGGACTGGTGCGATGTTTACAAGGGCGGCGGTTCTGTGCTGCGCACGGATGAGGAATTGGTAGAAGAACTGCTGGAAATCAAGGAGGCGGGATATAAGGGGACGAAGTTTAAAATCGGAATCGGTGATGTGGAGCGGGATGTGCGCAGAATGGAGCTGGCCCGCAAAGCCCTTGGTCATGACTTTAAGATCGCCGTGGATGGCAACCAGTCATGGGATGCCGGAACCTGTATGGAATTTGTCCGGGCGGCCCATTCTTATCACATCGAATGGTACGAAGAGCCGGTTCAGGCCCAGGAGATGGACGAGATTGAGAAGTTTGCGGGGATGATGAAAGAGGAGAAGATTGAGGTTCCCATTGCTATGGGCGAATCTGCAAAATCATTTGATACCTTTAAATCCTACATACGTTCCGGTGTTAAGGTGCTTCAGCCGGTGCCATTTTTCTATACCTTGGCGGAGGCTTTAAGGGTGATGGAATATGGGCGGAGCCAGGGCTGCCGGATTACCAGCGGACAGGGCTACCTTCCCGGCGTATTGGCCGGAACTCTGATGAAGGAAGGGGAATTGATTGAGTTTCATAAGCCGAACCAGGATTATGTAGAAGATTATTACTGTGTTCACAGTGAGCTGAAAGACGGGAGGATGTATCTTCCTGATATTCCCGGAATTCCGGTCAGAGTGGATTTTGAAAAGCTTGAAAAAGACGGCTGTCTGGCCGGAATTCAGTATTTTTATGGGTGATTTATGGAGATACGCTGTTTGATTTGTTATTATGAAAAGGAGATGGAAAAATGAAAGAAAAAAGATTTTTTTACGCGCCGGTGAAAGCAAAACGGGCCCTTCAGGAACTTGATAAGATTTGGGATCATACTGTAAAACCTTTCCGGGTGGCCCCTCATGTGTGGAGTATCGGATGCAATGATGATGTCAGCGTTCATCTGCTGGATTCCGGCGACGGCCTGATTCTTCTGGATACGGGCATGGAACAATATCTGCATTTAGTGGTAAATTCGATATGGAGTTTAGGTTTTAATCCTAAGGATATTAAAATGATTCTGCTCGGTCATTACCATGGAGACCACACCAATGGAGTAAGGCTGTTAAAAGAAATGTGCGGCGCAAAGGTTTATCTCTCCAAAGAGGATGAAGTGCAGCACCAGCTTCACAAAGATGATGTTAAACCGATGAGGACGCTGCCATATGAAGTGGATTCGTTTTTTGATGATAATAAACCAGTGAAATTGGGGCGTTTTACCATAGAGACAAAACTGGTTCCCGGGCATACGCCGGGATGTACGGCATTCTTTTTTGACGATACGGATGAGGAAACGGGTGAAACATTTCACGTCGCTATGCACGGAGGACTGGGGGCGGCAACCATGAAGCCGGAGGTGCTTGAGAGGAACGGGTATCCGGAAGAATTGGCTCATATTTTCATAAAGGATTGTTATGAGCTGGCTGAACGGAAAGTGGATATTGCCTTGGCGAGCCATTTGAATCATGGGAATATTGAGCCGAATATACCGGAAGATGGGACGGATTACAGGGGGTTTGTGGCGGATTATGCGTGGCATGATATATTGATTGACCGGGCGGATTGTGTTAAGAGTTATTATCCGGATAAATACCAGGTTTTAATGTAAGGTGTGAAGGCATTTTCGAAAATGCCTTCACGCTTTACTTTAAAATCACCTCACCTGAAATTCCCCCATCTCATACAAATCAATACTTCCATCAAACATCCCCTCCAGTTCCACACATCCGCATTCCCCATATACTCTGCTGGTAAACACCTCGATTCCCCCATTAACAAATATCTCCAATGAAGTGGTATCTGAATAAATTCTCAACTTCTTCAACTCTTCCAATTCCACTTTTCTGCATGTACGTCCTGCGCCGCAGGCGCCAAGGTCCAGTGTCATCAGCCCATCCTTCCAGATCAGGCTGACGTCTTTTCTGAGCGTCATTTCCATATAAGTACAGGCGTTGAAGGTAATTTCAGCTTCATAGACCAACGGGGATGTTGGCTCTGTAAAGCTGTTCTGTATATCATAGGTGCGTTTATTGCGGCGAAGCGCTTTCAGTTCTTCCAGCGGAACCTGAAACAGACGTCCGTTTTTATAATGGAGCTGACGGGGCAGCGTGAGAGCATGCTGCCAGCCGGATGAAACGGTGGGGTTTGTATAGTCTGCATCCGGAATGCCCATCCATCCGATTAAGATCCTGCGCCCCGTTTCGTCTTCGAAGGTCTGGGGGGCGTAAAAATCAAATCCTCTGTCCACCAGACGGACATCATTTGTGGCATCGATTCCATAACTATTTTGTTCAAAATCGAAATCCATTCTCATTATGGTACATTGATGGACATTTTCAAAATCCACACCCCGGGGCTTAATTCCCTGGGGACAGGAGATCAGGCAGAGCTGCCCGTCTAAAAAGAAGAGATCCGGGCATTCCCACATATAGCCAAAGGGTTCTTCGGTTTTAATCTTCTGATAAAAAGTCCAATGTTCCAGGTCCTCAGAGCGGTACATCAGTACCATGCCCTGGCTTTTATCATCCCGGGCGCCTAAAACCATGTAATAGGCGCCGCCGGTTTTCAGAATCTTAGGATCGCGGATATGGCAGCTCATGCCAGAGGGGTAATCACTGTTGGTTAATATCACTTCTTTGGGGGAGATGTGATATCCGTCGGTGCTGGTGAAATGGATGGTATTGCTGCCCCGTCCCTCCATGATGTAGTCATAGTCCTGCCGGTCAAAATGCTTTACATTTCCGGTATAGAAATAGTGGATTTTACCGTCCTCCACAAAGGCGGAACCGGAGTAAGCCCCGTGGGCATCGGCGTCCGTATCGGGATAGAGGAAAGGTTCTTCCTGTGTATAACAGACAAAATCCCGGGTGGTGAAATGGCCCCAGAGCTTCAGCTCTCCGGTGGGCTCAAAGGGGGTATACTGGTAATAAATGTGATAGACGCCCTGGAACTGGCATAACCCGTTAGGGTCATTCAGCCATCCGGTTTCCGGCATCAGGTGAAAATGAAGGCGGCGTGGGTCATTTTTTACTTCTGTGCGGAAAGCCTCATTTTCCTGATGCCATTGTATATAGTCATTTTTAAAAACTTTTTCGTACTTTTTCAAAGGGATGCTCCTTTCAGGCTGGGGATGGAATTATCTGTATAAAGTCATTACCATGGTGTCAGGGCCGGCCTGTGGGGCAGGGATGATATTGGCTGTAATACCATCGGCCTGTGGGAGAATCATCATGGTTTGAGCGCTGTATCCCCTTTCTTTTACAAGATCTAAATCTACGGTCAGGAGTTTCTGGCCTTTACGGATGCGGTCACCTTGGGCTGCAAATGTTTCAAATCCTTCCCCTTTCATCTGTACGGTATCGATTCCAACATGGATTAATAAGTCAATTCCACAGTCCAGGGTGATGCCCAGGGCATGTTTTGTCTCATATAAAAGGGTTAAGGTTCCGTCGCAGGGCGCATATACGGTCCCGTCAGACGGGTTGACAGCGATGCCGTCGCCAAGCATTTTGGAGGAGAACATAGGGTCTTCGGATTGTTCAACGGAGAGGACTTCTCCGTTCATGGGGGAGTATAATTTGGCGGCCGGAGCAGCTGCGGTATTGCCGGAACCAGACTGTGCCTTAGCTGCCGCCATATTGGCCTCATCCTTATCAAGCCCAAACTTTTTCCAGAATACCCAGGTCAGTACAAAGGATAATCCCATGGAGATCATTAACCCAACTGCAAAATTTAAGTAATGTTCCGGTTTCATGGAAATGAATCCGGGGAGACCGGCTGCGCCCAGGGCCTGAGCCAGGGTTTTTGTCCAGGCAAGATAAGCGCTGCCTGCCGCAGAACCGATCATTGCCGCGTAAAATGGGTATTTTAACTTCAAAGTGACGCCGAACATAGCCGGTTCCGTAATGCCGAGAAGTGCGGAAATACCGGAAGCAGAGCAGATGGATTTCATCTTGTCATTCTTTGTGAGCAGCAGAACTGCGATCACTGCAGCTCCCTGAGCCACGTTGTTCATGCTGGCAGTTGTGAAGATAAAGCTTCCACCGGTGACTGCACTTTCGGCAATCAACTGGGTTTCAATGGCGATAAAGCTGTGATGCATGCCCGTCATAGTGATCGGAGCGTAAGCGAATCCGAACAGAGCGCCGCCGATGGGCCCCAATACGTTGTATACCCATGTGATTCCCTCTGCCAGCAGGTTGCCCGCTTCGCGCAGAACTGGTCCTACACAGATAAATGTCAAAAATGAGGTGATCAGGATGGACAGCAATGGAGTTGAAAGATTATCCAGCCAGCTGGGTGTCACTTTGTGAAGCCTTTTTTCTATATTGGCCAGGATCCAGGACACGGCCAGAACCGGCAGTACGGTGCCCTGATATCCGATGGCAGCGATCTCAAAACCGAAAATATTCCATACAGGAGGTTCTGCAATGCCGATCTGGTAAGCATTTAAAAGGTCGGGATGAACCATGATCATACCCATGGCAGCTCCGAGAAATGCATTGCCCCCAAACTTCTTTGCCGCACTGAACCCGATCAGCACAGGCAGAAATGTAAACGGCGCGTTGGCAAATGTATTGATGGCGGCAGCCAGCCCCTGCCACTGCGGGTACAGCTCAATAACCGACTGGCCGTCAATGAGAGCGGAGGTCAGCAGGTTATTCAGGCCCATGAGAAGACCGCCGGCCACGATGGCGGGAATGATGGGGACAAAAATGTCGCTGAGCATTTTGACAAACCGCTGGATGGGGTTTCCTTTTTTCTCTTCCGGTTCATCCTTTGTATCGGACAAAGTGCCGAGCTGTTTTTGGACCTCATCGCAGATCAGGTTAACCAGGCCGGAGCCGAAGATGATCTGAAACTGTGACTGGGTTAGAAAGACCCCTTTCACCCCTTCAATATCGCTGATTACATCTTCATTGCGAAGATCGTTATTCTTCAGTTGAAAACGAAGACGGGTGGCACAGTGGGCTACTGATTTGATGTTGCTCTTTCCGCCCACATTTTCGATTACTTCGCGGGCTATTCTCGCATAATCCATAAATATTTCCCTCCCATTAGGCATTTCTTATAGCTACAATATGGTATCGGTTCCATATTTAAATAATATACCATTTTACCGGTATTGTCAATTGAAAATGTGGTATCGATCCCACATAAAATTACACAAATTTCATATATAGAAATTGTGCAGGTTAAATAAAACTAATGTTTTTTAACGCTCTGGCCCTCAATCAGGGTAAATCCGATGGTCTGTTTTTGTGGTACAGGCTCCCCGCGGATGATTTTTAAAAGAGTTTCTGCTCCCAGATATCCTACCGCATAGGAATCGAATCTGATTGTGGAGAGCTGGGGTTTTAATAAAGTGCTTTCGTCATAACCGCCAAATCCCATTACTGAGACATCATCAGGAATCCGGAAGCCGTTCTGTTCCAGCACCCGGTAAGCGCCGAATGCAAGACGGTCCGTGGCGCAAATGACGGCATCGGGTTTTCCTATTTCCAGCATCTGCTGGGTGAGGGCCTGTCCGCTTTCGAAGCTGTAATCCCCGGAAAGCAGAATGGGGTCAGTGATGCCGTATTCCTTTAAGCCGTCCAGCACACCCTGCCTGCGGTTAACCCCTACGGCAGTGTCATTTTCATCCACCCCGATATAGCCGACAACTTTGGGCTGGGTTTTTCCGATGTATTCTCCGGCGAAACGGCCGGCGCGGTAATCGTCATCCACAACGGAAATGCCGTCGTCATAATCCTGGGCCAGCACCACAACGGGGATGCTGCAGTTTTTAATCAACTGTTTATGCGCTTCTGTAATGCTGATTGCGCTGAACAGGATTCCGTCCACATTCAGACTGATCAGACGCTTGATATTATCCAGTTCCAGATTGGCGTCATGGTCGGAATTTTTGATGAGGGTTTCATACCCCTGTTTTCGCAGATAACGGTCTATACTGGTAATGACCCGGCTGGTGATCTTGGAGTTTAAGGTTGGGACAACGACTCCGATTACATTGCTGTTTTTGGCATTTAGCCGGGCAAATGTGTTGGGTTCATAGTTCTGCGCCCGGATGACTTCCTGAATTTTCTTTTTTGTTGAATCCTTTACGTATCCACCGTTAAAATAGCGGGATACAGTGCTTTTTCCGACGCCGGACATCTCGGCAATATCGGCCATGGTAATTTTTTTCGACATATTTCTCACTTCCGGTAAATGTTTTAAAAGGCGGTTCCTATCATTTTCAATGGTATGTTTATTATACGTCATAAAATTCTTTATGGGTAGACGAAAAATACAGAAATGGCGGAGGGTTTTCAGCTCATGTTCCTCTTTCCCTGAGAATGATGTGTATTTTAAGATGACTTTTAAATCGAGTGATGATAGAATTTATGAGGGGGGCAGAAATAGATCTGCCAGGAAGAAGAGACAGGGGGTTAGGAAAAAACATGACATCCAGAGATTTTGCCAAGTTGATCGGAGTTTCCCAGTCAACGGTATCAAGGGCAATGAACAACAGCAGTTTGGTTCCCAAAGAAAAACGGGATTATATTCACAAGAAAGCCGAAGAATACGGATTTGTATTAAACAGCCAGGCAAAAAGCCTGAGGACGAATAAGACGGATACAATAGGGATTTTGTTCCCAAAACATTTTATCAGCATGAATTCAAACCTCATGCTGGCTCATCTCTATGATTTCATCCAGAAAGAGATGAACCAGTATGATTACGATATTATGGTAATTTATTATGACCATGAAGCTGATGATTTTTCCAGCTTTGAGCGGATTATTAAAAAACGGAAGGTGGATGGTTTCATCGTCCTGAGAATGGAGCTTTCCGATTCGGAAATGAAGCTGATCGAGGAATATCAGGTGCCCTGCGTATTCATGATGAACGCAGGCATGAATATCCGGGAGAACTTAAACTACCTGTTTTCCGACAGTTATTACGGAGGTTATCTGGCAGGAAAATATCTGGGGAGATTTTCGGAGTATCATAAGATGTTTATTACTGTCAGGGAAGAAACCGAGGATGCGGACCGGCGTTTTAACGGCTATTATGACGGGCTGAAAGAATATGGCTGCGAAATGAAACAGGAAGATATCATTTACTGCAACCTGAGCATGCAGTCAGCTTATGAATGCGTAGGAGAAAATATTGAAAAATTCAGAGACCGGAAAGTTGCTGTTTTTACATACAGCGACATCTTGGGAATTGGGGTTTTAAATGCGCTGAAGGATTTACACATAAATGTGCCGGAAGAGACACAGATTATAGGAATGGATGATATTCCGCTGGCATCCTGGACTACTCCGACGCTGAGCACAATTCATGTGCCGGTGGAAGAGATGGTGTCCCGGGGGTGCAGGCTGCTGATGGATTTAATTGAAAAAAAGGATATTTTTATCCAGGAGTGGGTGAAACCTCATCTGGTGATAAGAGGAACTACGGTTAATGATTGAAATCAAACAGGTTGCCATAAACGATGGCAACCTGTTTGATTATTCAGAAGTGTCTCCAGCGTCCATTATTTATGATCCACCATCCGCTCTTCTTTGATTTCTTCATTCTTTTATTCAATGAATTGTGCAATAAAACTAAAATAAAGCAAAAATAACTCGAAAAATCACACATAATAACAAATAAAATCCCATACACCGTTAAAAAATATACAAACAGCACAGGAAATGAAGAAAATTTTTAAAAATTATTGACAAACAATATCGGGGGTGTTATAAAAGAATTATGTAATGAATACGTATTCAAAGTTTTAAAAGCACATTAAATCAAGGAGGAGAACATGAAAAAGAAAATTTTAGCTTTGACATTAGCAGTTAGTATGGCGGCCGCAGGCGTGGGGTGCGGCGGAACAAAACAGGCGGCAAATGACAGTACCACAGCAAAAGCGGCAGAGACAACCGCGGCAGCGGCAAAAGAATCCAAGGCAGAAACAAAAGCTGAGGGCGGAGCGGAATCAAAAGCGGAAGAGAATGCGGGCGCGCCTGTGGCTTCAGGAAAAACACTGATTGTGGGAACCATGGCTAATTCACTGGGACTTCCGGTTCATCAGGCAGATATCGCAGGATATTTTAAAGATGCAGGTTTGGACGTGAAGATTGAGATATTTGCAACCGGCGCACCGATTAATGAAGCGATGGCGGCAGGAAACCTGGATGTAGCGGTCAGCGGTATGGCTTCCGTTTATGCCCTTGCAACAGGCATGTATACATATATCGGCGATGGCGTTATCACCACCGGCGGAGAATCCATTTATGCGAGAGCGGACAGCGAATTTGCAAAAGCGGCTCCCAATGAGAGAGGGGTTATCGGAGATCCGGCAGTGTTAAAAGGCGCATCCATTTTAGGGCCTCTGGCTACAACGGCGCATTATCAGGCGATTAAGTATATGGAGACATTTGGTCTGACAACCGACGATTTCAGCATGGTTTCCATGGATTACCCTCAGGCATATCAGGCATTTGTTACCGGTGAAGGCGATCTGGTTGCCAATAAGATGCCATATACCAACCAGCTTGAAGAAGCGGGATATGTGAAGGTATGTGATATGAATATGGTTTCCGACAGCCCGATTATCGATACCATTTTCACCCAGAATAAGGTTATGGAAGAGAGAAGCGGCGATCTGGAATTATTCCTCGACTGCTATTACAGAGCTTGTGAAGACCTTATGAAGGACGAAGCCAACAGAAGAAAAGTGGCTATGGAATGGTATGCGGAGGAAGGCATCAACTACAGCGAATCCGATATGGATACAGAGATTTCCGTAAAAGATTATTATACACGGGAAACAGTTGCGTCAGAGAACAAACTGGGACAGTTTATGATGGATATCGGAAGCTTTTATGTGGATCAGGATGTTATATCAAAAGATGATTTCCCGAAGGTAGAAGCCAGCATCAACTCAACGCTGATTGAGAATGTAAAGGCCCGCGCAGCAAAATAAACGTAACAGTTCAGACGGCGGGAAAAGTGATAAAGAAAGCAGCGTCAAGCTCGCTTGTAAGCAGCTTTCTTTATCAATTTTCACATCGGATGGACATCCGATGCTTCTTGACCGGCTTTTTCGGTCAGGAAGATAAGCCGTCTGAACTGTTACAAATAAACAACCCGGGGAATGAAGTAAATGTACCCGGGATAGAAAGAAAACGGGATTTGGCAGTCAGCTGAATCCCGTTTGCGGCAAAGCGGCTGTTTTGTATGAGGAGAACATATGAAAGAAAATGGAAAAAAGTTTAAGTACCTGGCGGTTTCCTGTGCATCCATTTGCGTAGTTATTTTTATCTGGTATCTGTGCATTAATGTGCTGCATATGAAATCTGAAACAGTATTTCCCGGACCTATGAAGGTATTCCGGACATTTGTACAAAAGTTTTATACAAAAGCTCCTGACGGGGCAACATTAACCCAGCACCTGTGGGCCAGCATTAAGGTGGCTTTGTTCGGATATATGCTGGGAGCTGTTGTAGGGGTCCCGCTGGGAATCGCTATGGCATGGAATAAATGGGTGGACCGTTTTGTAAGGCCTTTATTCGATTTAATCAGGCCCATCCCCGGACTGGCCTGGATTCCTATGTTTATCCTTTTATTCGGAATCGGAATTACTTCCAAAGCATTGGTTATCTTTCTGGGCGCGCTGATCGCCTGTGTTGTCAACAGCTACACGGGAATCCGGCAGACAAAAGAGCTCCATCTCTGGGTTGGTGATGTGTTTGGGGCCTCCGACCACCAGAAATTGTTCAAGATTGCGATACCAACCGCCCTTCCTATGATATTCACCGGGCTGAGGGTTGCCCTGGGCACATCCTGGACCGCATTGGTTGCGGCAGAGCTTCTGGCCTCCACTAAGGGGCTGGGTTATATGATCCAGCAGGCCAGAGCCATTTCCAGACCGGACATCATCATTGTCGGAATGCTGGCAATCGGAGCGGTGGGCGCTGCATTTGACGCGCTGCTGCATGTTGTAGAGGTTAAAGTTGCGAAAGGAATGAATGTAAAATGAGCAAAAAAACGATGAGTTCAGATAAAGCCATATCCATGGCGGCAGCTTGTATTTCCATCGGGTTATTCCTCGCGCTTTGGCTGTGGGGAACGAAGGCGACCACGTTAGGACTTTTGATTCCGGGACCGGTGGAAGTTCTGAAGGCAGTTGGCGCAGGGATTGTGGGAAAGGTTGGAAAACACGGCATTATGGTCCATGTAGGATACAGCCTGATGCGTGTTATGATCGGTTTTACTATCGGTTCCATTGTGGGCGTGGCATTAGGTCTTTTGATGGGATGGTATCCTATGGCCGATGCTGTCTTTAATCCGCTGTTCCGGATTATCCGGCCGATTCCGCCGATTGCATGGATCCCGATTTCCATTATCTGGTTTGGGCTGGGGGAGAATGCCAAGATTTTTCTGATCTTTCTGGCGTCATTTTCCAATACCACGCTGAATTCCCTGGCAGGCGCCAAGAGCATTGACCCGGAGGTGGTTAATGCGGCCAGGATGCTGGGAGCCAAGGAGAGCCAGATCTTTATGACAATTGTACTGCCTGCATCGGTTCCTGCCATATTCGCAGGTCTTCAGGTAGCCATATCCAGCAGCTGGGCAACCGTTCTGGCGGCTGAGATGGTGCGTTCCTCAGAAGGCCTTGGCTGGATGATCGTAGCAGGAATGAATAATAATGATATGATTCAGATTTTGTCGGGTATTGTGATGATTGGCGTAGTCGGCTACATCCTGGCAATTATTATGAGGAAAGCGGAGGAGATCTTATGCCGGTGGAACAAGAGCGGACAGTAAATGCAGTAATTGAGTGTGTTGACGTATGTAAATCATTTCCTACGCCAAATGGTGAATACGAGGTAGTTAAGAATTTTAATGTAAAAGCAAAAGAAAATGAATTTTTAGTCCTGTTCGGACCGGGGCAGTGCGGAAAAACCACGATCATCAACCTGATTGCCGGATTTGAAAAGGTCAGTTCCGGAAAGATCAGGATGAGGGATAAAGCCGTGGAAAAACCTGATCCCAGCAGAGGCGTTGTGTTCCAGTCAACCGCCCTGTTCCCCTGGATGACCACCATGGGAAATGTGGAATACGGCCTGAAGGTGGCCGGAATGGGCAAAGAGGAACGGCAGAAAAAAGCCCAGAAATACATCGATCTGGTAGGTCTTCAGGGATTTGAAAAGTCATTTCCCGTACAGCTTTCCGGAGGTATGAAGCAGAGGGTGGGAATTGCAAGGGCCTACTGCAATGAACCGGAAGTCATGCTGATGGACGAACCTTTCGGCGCTCTGGACGCCCAGACCCGTTACCTGATGCAGGAAGAGCTGCAGAGAATCTGGGAAGCGGAGAAGAGAACCGTAATATTTGTTACCAATAATATAGAAGAAGCCCTCTATCTGGCCGACCGGATACTGGTGCTCACAAACTGTCCGGCAACGGTTAAGAAGGAATATATCATAGACCTGCCGAGACCCAGGAACCTGGTAGCGCCGGAATTTTTGGAATTGAGAAAGACAATTACCGGCATCATGGACAGCACATTATAGGAGAGGTGGACAATGAGCGAAAAAGTAAAAGTGAAAGTTAACCATCTTACAAAGAAATTTGGGGATCTGCTGGTTCTTGATGATATGTCTTTCGATGTGGCGGACGGAGATCTGCTCTGCGTTGTAGGGCCCACCGGCTGCGGAAAAACCACATTTTTAAACAGTCTGACGAAAATATACGATATCACATCAGGAGAAATCCTGTTAAACGGGCAGAAAGTAGATCCTAAAACCCAAAATATCGCTTATATCTTCCAGGGCGATTCCACTATGCCGTGGCTCACTGTGGAGGAAAATGTAAGCTTCGGTCTGGATATCAAAAAAATACCGGAGCAGAAGAAAAAAGAGCAGGTGGAAAAATATCTGGAAATCGTAGGACTGACGAAATTCAGAAAATACTATCCCAAACAGCTTTCCGCCAGCATGCTGCAGAGAGTGAGCATTGCCCGGGCATTTGCCACGGAACCGGAACTTCTTTTGATGGATGAACCGTATGGACAGCTTGATATTGAGCTGCGTTTTAAACTGGAGGATGAACTGGTAAAACTTTGGCAGCTGACCAAAACGACCGTACTTTTCATCACCCACAACATAGAAGAGGCGGTATATCTGGGCAATAAAATCATGATTCTGACCAACAAGCCGACAACGGTAAAAACCACGATTATCAATGAGCTGCCCCGTCCAAGAGACATTGCGGACCCGGAGTTCGTAAAACTCAGAAATGAGGTTACCGAGCTGATTAAATGGTGGTAACCGGCCGGAACATGAACTGTGCCGGTAAGCGTTATGGCGCAGAAATAAAAAATGACGGAGGATCAGATGAAGGCAATAACAATTATGTACGATTCCCTTAACCGGAACTATCTGCCTTGTTATGGTGATACGGAATCAATAACCCCTAATTTTAAACGGCTGGCCGAAAAGACAGTGACCTTTGATAAGTTCTACGTGGGCAGCCTGCCCTGTATCCCGGCCAGAAGGGAGCTGCATACGGGCCGGTATAATTTTATGCACCGCTGCTGGGGGCCGCTGGAACCGTTTGACGATTCCATGCCCGCCATTTTGGGGGAACACGGCATTTATTCCCACTGCGTGACGGATCATGCCCATTACTGGCAGGAGGGAGGCAGTACCTATCACACCAAATTTTCCTCCTGTGAAATGATACGGGGGCAGGAAGGTGATTTCTGGGCGGGTAAGGTGGACGGTTTTGAGAAAAATCTGGATCTCCACCGCCAGGACGGCATCAACAGGCAGGAAATGCAGGGGGAAGAAAACCACCCCCATTATAAAACCTACCAGGCGGGAATGAAGTTTCTGGAAGACAATTTCGACAAGGATAACTGGTATCTTCATATAGAATATTTTGACCCCCATGAACCCTATTTTGTGCCGGATCAGTATAAAAAAATGTATACGGACCAGGAGGCGGATTTTGACTGGCCGTTTTACGGCGAGGTGGACGAGACGTCCAAAGAAGTAAAAGAAGCCAGGGTAAACTACCGGGCGGTGCTTTCCATGATGGATGTTTATCTGGGAAAGGTCCTGGATTTTATGGATGCCCACGATATGTGGAAGGATACCATGCTGATCGTCAATACAGACCATGGATATCTGCTTGGAGAGCATGGGTATTTTGGGAAGAATTATATGCCCAATTATGAGCAGATTACACATACGCCGTTCTTTTTGCATCACCCGGATTTGGGATTTGACGGGGAGAGAAGGGAGGAACTGGCGCAGACCATCGATATCGCGCCCACAATCTTAGACTGTTTCCACATAGATAAGCCGAAAGACATGCTGGGCATGTCGCTGCTTCCGGTGGTATCTGAGCATAAAAAGATCCACGATTACATTTTGTTCGGATATTTTGGAAAGCATGTGAATATTACGGACGGAAGATATGTGTATATGAGAAGCGGGCGCAGTGCTGAGAAAGGGCTTTTGAACAACTATACCCTGGTGCCGCTGCATATGTTTGAACCGTTTTCCGTGGCGGAACTGAAAGAGACGGACAAGACTTTGATAGATGAATTTTCATTTACCAAAGGGGCGCCGGTGATGAAGATACCTGCCAGCGGGGCGACTTCACCGGACAATTCCTGCTACTGGTTTGAACGTCATATGAAATACGGCGACCTGCTGTTTGATCTGGAAGCGGATCCGCAGCAGTTAAATCCGGTCAGCGACCCGGAAACCGAAGAGCGCATGAAAGAGGCCATGAAACAGCTGATGAAGGAGAATGAAGCGCCGTCTGAACTTTATGAAAGGATCGGTTTATGACATGGGAAGTAATGAAGCGGCTGATAAACCACTGAATATTATCTGGTTCTGCACAGACCAGCAAAGATGGGATACGATTCACAGTCTAGGAAACCCATATATAAAGACGCCGAATATTGATAAATTGGTAGAAGAAGGAGTGGCATTTACCAGGGCATATACTCAGGCGCCGATCTGCACACCCAGCCGCTCCTGTTTTCTGACAGGGCGGTACCCCAGGACTACAAAGGCATTTTTTAATGGAAACGACACTTATTCCAAGGATGAGAAACTGGTGACTAAACTGCTGGCCGACAAAGGGTATACCTGCGGCCTGGCCGGAAAGCTGCACCTGACATCCGCCCAGGGCAGGATGGAAAACAGGACGGACGACGGATACACCTATATGCAGTGGAGCGAACACCCCAACAATGACTGGCCGGGCGGGGAAAATGACTACCAAAACTGGCTGAAGGAAAAAGGGCAGAAATGGGAAGAAATCTATGGCGGCAAATACACCAGCATGGCATCCTGGCCTCCCACTCCAAACCCCAATTTTACAGGCAAAACAGTGGGTGTCCCGGCTGAATACCATCAGACGACCTGGTGTGTGGAAAAGGCCATAGAATTTATTGAACAGAACAGGGGAAAGGGCACGCCGTGGCTGATCAGCCTCAATCCTTACGATCCCCATCCGCCCTTAGATCCGCCTCAGGAGTATAAGGACCGGCTGAAAATCGAGGATATGCCTCTGCCTCTCTGGAAGGAAGGAGAGCTTTGCAACAAGCCGCCTCACCAGCAGAAGGATTTCTATCAGGGCGGCCAGGACGGCCAGGCAGAGCCATTTCCCGAATTGAGCGATGACGACAAACGGGAACGTTTCAGGGATTATTATGCGGAAATTGAACTGGTGGATGACCAGTTCGGACGGCTGATGGATTATCTGGAAAAGACCGGGGAAAAGGACAATACTCTTGTGATCTTCATGAGCGACCATGGGGAGATGAACGGGGATCATGGACTATACTGGAAAGGGGCTTATTTTTACGAGGCCCTGACCCATATTCCGTTAATCATGTCCTGTCCGTCCAGATTCCCCAAGGGGCTGAAATGCAATGCCCTGGTGGAGTTAGTTGATATCGCCCCCACCTTGATGGAACTGGCCGGATATGAAGTGCCGTTTTATATGCAGGGAAAGAGCCTGGCGCCCATTCTCACCGGAAAGGCGTCGCCGGATTACCATAAGGATGCCGTGTATTCGGAATTCTATTACTGTCTGAAAGGAACCCATGAGGATATCTTCGCGACCATGAGGTTTGACGGAAGATATAAGATTGTAAATTATCATAATAAGGAATTCGGGGAACTGTATGATCTGGAAAAAGATCCGCATGAGTTTGAAAACCTTTGGGATGTGCCGGAGTATGCGGGGCTGAAGGCGGAGCTGATTAAGAAGAATTTTGATGATGCGGTTATGAAGAATATGGATTATTCGATGAACCGGATTAATGATTATTAACCTAATTATAGCAGATGAAGTTTTGCACAGAAAGAGCATAAGAGTGCCAATGTTGTGCGAAATATGTAGAAACCAGCGACAAACGATAGAACTGTCGCTGGTTTTAACTGTATACATAAAAATTATTGCTGAAACCGATCAGCACGATCCTGGTGGCAGTTCACGTCCGGCTTCCATGTGGCCAATGCCCCGGTCCGGCGCAGCCAGGAGAGATATCAATTTTTTCTGTAAAATTGAGTAATTTACAAATTTACAAATGTTGCCGGATAATGCGCGTGATAATTCCCACGGCAACGCCGCACTCCTCGTCAAGCATTAAGACATGTTTGTTTTGTAAGCAGATATTGTATGAAGAAGATCATGTGATTGGATATGTAACTGGTTTATCTGCCCTGAATCGATTCGGACTTGTTTCCCAAATGCTAAAGCAGAGAACGTTAATGTTCGCGCGGTTTATTGCCTTGACATATGATTTGAATAGTGATATATTTATAACGTAAAGTGACAATTATATCACTATGGGAGGTATATATGAAAAAGAAAAACTTAAAGTATTGCGGCGCTTTTAGTATTTTTGGCTTTCTGGGTTTTCTATATTTTATTAACCAGAATGTGAGCTGCTTGTTCTTTTTCAGTTTCTTCTCCTTTTTCAGCTATTTTATTCTCGGAAAACTGCTGGAAGATACGCCCGATGAAAGGTATATTGAAAATTCCAACAAAGCCAAGGTGAAAACGGCGATGATTCCCATGACCGCGCTGTTTATAATCGGCTGGGGATCATCGATGTTATTTTTTACAAAGGAGTTTGTAGTTGTAGTTTCTGCGTTGGGATGGTCATTAACCCTTATTGTTTATGCCATATTATTTGCATATTATGAAAAACATTAGGAGGGATTGAAAGATGCCGTCTTTTCAATGCAATCTGAAAAAATACCGCCAGCTTGCCGGGCTTTCCCAGGAGAAACTGGCTGAGACCGTCCATGTGCGGAGGGAGACGATCATACGTTTAGAGGCAGGAAGGTATAATCCGTCCCTGAAACTGGCCGTTGATATTTCTAAGGCGGTTGGAGCGTCCATTGAAGAACTTTTTATATTTGAGGATTAAGGGTTTCTCCACTCCACAACATCAACCATATCATTTCTGGGCCTCGGTGAAGGAGCTTCATCGGCATATCCTACAGCCAGTGCGGCAAACAATTCCCCACTTGTACCCAGCCAGTCACATAATTCTCTATAAGCAAAATAGGTGTCACAGATCCAAAGGCTTCCCAATCCTAACTCAGTTGCAGTTAAAGTCATATTTTCAATAGCAGCTCCAACAGACTGGGCATTGCATATTTCGTAAATCCGGTCTTCTGCGGAAAGGGTGAGGTTGATATCCATGCCCAGCGGGTTCGTGATAAAAATGACGGCCGGAGCCTGTTTCATAATGGATAGGGTGTGCTCTGCGCCGCCCAGATGTTTGGAACTTCCCGGGAGAAGCGGATTTACTTGTTCCCTTTCAAGGCCTTTCTCCATCACCGAAACCATTTCCATTTTTGAATCGCCGGTGACCACTGTGAATTTCCAGGGCTGCCTGTTTTTGGAAGATGGGGCCAAAATCCCTGCTTTTATGATCTCCTCAATGATGGATTTAGGTACGCTGTCAGGTTTAAACTTACGGATGCTGCGCCTGTCTGCAATGGCTTTTATCATGTATAATCCTCCTCTGTTAAAATTAAATATCAGTTCAAAAGTTCATTTTAAAACATTTTACTATAAAAATCCTTAAAATCAAATCCCCTAAATCAAATCTTCAAAATACTCCTTAGCCAGTTCAATAAAATAACTCTCCGCCTTCGTAAAGATCATCCCTTTTCTGAATGCAATGCTTTGGCTCCAGTATTCCTTGGGTTCCAGAGAAAAACAGGCGGCGCTCTGCTTATCCTTAATGGACGTTTCCATTAAAATGGACGGCCCCACGCCCTGTCTCACCATCTCGTAGGCCGTGGAACTGAGGCTGGTTTCCAACATGATTTTAGGCAGGAATCCGGCCTTTATGAAATGGGATTCGGCGATGGAACGCAGTTTTGTATCCTTGGACATGAGGATGAAGGCGTCATTTTTCAGTAATTTTAAATCCAGTGACGCATAAGGCTGATTTGGTGGAGCTGCCAAATTTGCTAAAGGATGGTTGAGCGGCAATGCGGTTACTACCTCACATGGCGCAAAGGAAATGTGTTCTAACTGGGACCGAATGGAGCACTGCCCGATGACGGCGAAGTCAATTTTCCCCTCCGCCACATATTCTTCCAGCTTATTTACATTGCCCTCCACCAGATTCACCGTGAAATAAGGGTATTTTTCGTGAAATACAGGAAATATCCGGTTGAACATGGCTGCGCCGATTACACGGGTGATCCCCAGGTTTAAGCATCCCGTCTCGCAGTTGGACAATTCATCCAGAACCTTATAGGTCTGCTTTTTAATCTCAAGTATTTCTTTGGCGGAACGGATATAAACTGCGCCGGCCTCTGTGGGTATCAGCTTTTTCCTGATTCTTTTAAACAGCGGAAATCCAAGTTCACGTTCCAGGCTTGTCAGATAATGATTCAGCGCCGGCCGGGATATAAAAAGCAGATCAGCGGCTTTAGAAATGTTCTGTGTCTCCGCTATTGTGGTGATATAAGTAAGCTGTTTTAAGTTCATGAACCCTCCTAAGTGTAATGATTTTTGCACTATTTTTGGTTATTTATAAAACTTTACAAACACTATTGCTTTCATTATAATTTGTTTTAATAGAAATGCAAGCGGATAAAACCTTAAATGCCGCTGATAAGGAGTGGATGGAAATCGTATGATAGATTTAATGATTAAGAACGGGCGTATTTATGATCCGGGAGAAAAGACTGATTTCATCGGTGATATCGCCGTTCACAGGGGAAAGATCATTGCCATGGGCCCCGGTCTGGAAATGGAATCGGAAAATGAGGTGAACGCCAAAGGATTTTACGTGGTTCCGGGGCTGATTGACGTTCACACGCATATTAACTGGCTTGGCAATTATATCGGTATGCCAGCCGACTTAGCCTGTATTCCCATGGGAGTAACTGCCACAATCGACGCAGGCAGTTCCGGCGTATCCAATTACCGTTCCCTGCTCCGCTACACAGACACCTGTGAAATGAAAACGAAAATAATGCTTCACGCCAGCGCCGGGGGCCAGATCA
The DNA here is from genome assembly GCA_018378255.1 of Clostridiaceae bacterium. Lineage (GTDB taxonomy): Bacteria > Bacillota > Clostridia > Lachnospirales > Lachnospiraceae > CHH4-2. The sequence goes on from JAGZXV010000078.1 coordinate 21,698, forward strand.
TGACCAAACAATACAGCGAAAATGTGAATCCCGATGTCTGGAATCTGGATTTATTCGAGCGGGCATTTGAAGAATTCGGGGACCGGATCGTGGGCATTAAGCTGAGGATCAGCAAAAATGTGGTACACGAACTGGGAATGCGCCCCTTAGAAGAAGCTGTCCGCCTGGCGGAACATCTGCACACCAGAATATTTATCCACCCCACAGACCCGCCTGTTCCCATGGGAACCGTGGCATCCTATCTCAGAAAAGGTGATGTGATGTGCCATATGTACCATAAGGAAGGATATACGATCTTTGACGGCGATGACGTGGAGGAAGAAGTGAAAAATGCCAGGAAACGGGGAGTTATCTTCGACGTTTCCCAGGGAAAAGGAAACTTTTCCATCCGCCTTGCCGAAAAGGCGGTGAAAATAGGATTTTTACCCGATACGGTCAGCACAGATCTGAATATTGAGAACTGGAACAGCCCTCTGGATTTCAGCCTGTTGATGACCATGTCCAAATTAATGGCCCTGGGAATGGAATTTGACGAAGTGCTGAAAGCTGTGACCGTAAATTCAGCCGAACTATATGGAACTTCGGGAGACATGGGAGTGTTAAAGGTTGGAACCTGCGCGGATATCACAGTTCTCAGCCTGGAAAACCAGAAGATAGAGTTTACGGATAAATATAACGATAAGGTGATGGGCAAACGGATCATAAAGCCCATGGCAACTGTTATCAACGGAAAATTATTATATTGTTCCAGCGATACATTGGCAGTACGGTAATG
>JAGZXV010000079.1 GCA_018378255.1 Clostridiaceae bacterium
CCACCCGCCCGGTCCGACGCCCCGCGCCCGATCCCTGGACTCACGGCGTTACCCCCGCCAATCACTCAAATAAAGATTTCCCTCATCACTTATTCATACCTCAACGCATCAATCGGATCCGCCTTTGCCGCCTTCGAGGCCGGATAGATACCGAAGAAAATCCCCACAATAGCCGAGAACGACACAGCCATCAAAACAACGGAGGGTTTTATCACGACCCTGATCTGCAGAGCCGCTCCTCCAATGGACACCAGCCCCACTCCAATCATAGTTCCTATGATTCCGCCGCAGGCAGAGAGGATAGCCGATTCTGTCAAAAACTGGATCAAAACATCCCTGGTTCTGGCTCCGAGGGCTTTTCGGATACCGATCTCACGGGTACGTTCCGTAACGGAAACGAGCATGATATTCATAATTCCAATACCGCCCACAAGAAGAGATATGGCAGCTATACCGCCCACAGCCACTGACAAGCCGCCCATCATGGTATCCCAGCTTCCCAGTTCATCCTGAGCAGAGTAGAAGGTTATTTCACTGGTTGGACGGCCTTTCTGCTTTGCCACATAGTCCGTCATCTTCTGCTCTAAGACTCTCATGTCCGTCCCTTCTTTTGCGTAGAAGTTCAGCTGCTGAAAGTAGTCATTGGGCCAGGTTAAGATTGTGTATGGAATGTATCCCGCTTTCGTATCTCCGCTCCCCATCAGCATGGCCTGGATAGGGGTCTGTTTGATTCGGTAGATACCCACAACCGTGTATTCCGACGTATTGCCATAAATGGTGGCGCGGAAACTTTTGCCCACAGGATTATCCACTCCGAACAATTCCTGGGCGCCCTTTTCTTCAAGCACCACATTATTCTTTCGTCCCAGTATATCCGACTGGTTTAAATTTCTTCCGGCTACGATATTTACCTCCATCACATCCGGATAATTGTAATCGATACCTTGAAAATCATATTTTAATTTCTTTCTTCCATAGATCGCATCCGTACTCGCAAAAGCGTTGCTGTCCACATAATCCAAATCCTCAGCAAAAACCTTTTTTACCCGCTCCACATCATCCAGCGTAAAATAATCCGTCTGTCTGAAATCATCCACATACCAGCTGACATATACAAGGGCTCGTGTAATACCCACATCCTTATAAAGATCCGCAAACATCGCCCGCATGCTGTCTCCAATGGAAACGATGGAAATAACAGAACCAATACCGATGATGATTCCAAGCATGGTGAGGAAGGACCGCATTTTGTTCGCTTTAATGGCGTGAAATGCCATACTCATATTCTCTAAAATCATTCTGCCGCCTCCCCGTGAACGTTCACCACATCACTCAATACCTCACCATCCCGAAACCGTATGATGCGGTTTGTAAATGCCGCTATATCCTCTTCATGTGTTACCACGACCACAGTCGCACCGGCCTGATGAAGTTTGCCAAAAAGCTGCATGATCTCAATCGAAGATGCAGTATCCAGATTTCCGGTAGGTTCATCTGCCAGAATTAAAGGTGGTTCGTTGGCAAGGGCCCTGGCTATAGCCACTCTCTGCCTCTGTCCTCCTGAAAGCTCATTGGGCATATGCATTGACCTCTTTCCCAATCCAACCTGTTCCAAAAGCTGCAATGCCCGCTCACGCCTGTCTTTTCTGGATTTTCTTGCATAAGTCATGGGGAGTTCCACATTTTTCAGCGCAGATGTCCGGGAAATCAGGTTAAATGACTGGAACACAAATCCGATCTTTCTGTTTCTGATCTCAGACAACTCATCCGGACTCATACAGGCGGTATCAATGCCGTCCAGATAATAATGTCCGAGTGTGGGACGGTCCAGGCACCCAAGTATATTCATCAGTGTAGACTTACCGGAACCGGACTGCCCCATAATGGCCACAAATTCACCACGCTTTATGGTGAGATTGATCTTTTTAAGACCAAGAACCTTTATCGCTCCCGTATCGTAAATTTTCACCAGGTTATCCAGTTTAATCAGTTCATCTGAGGTTTCTTCCGGCTCTGTGGTAAGTTTTTTCTTTCTACCAAACATTATGCCCTCCTTATCCTGCCATCACAGCCACAGCCATGCCATCTTCGAAGCTTCCGTTGGGATTGGTCACAATCGTCATATCCTCTTCCAGAGTAACCCCATCCTTAGGCACCACTTCTATCTGGATATCGCTTTCTACACCTGTTTCCACAGGAATCATCTTGATAATTCCATCCTTCACAGATGCTATGTAATCCCCATCCTCTTTTTGAACCAGGGATGTAACAGGAACAATCCAAGTATCCTTAGATTCATTGATCTTAATTTGCGCTTTTGCCGTAATTCCGGCGATCAGCCTGGAATTATTGTCTTCAATCCTTACAGTTGTCGGAATGACACGTTCTGTCGATCCGCCTCCTTTTTCTTCACCAGTAGGCGATATCTTAACCACTTCACCCTGTACAGTTTCCCCGTTCAGTATATCAGCGCTGATCACTACCGGCTGCCCGATCTCCACCTTACCGATGGAATATTCGCTGATATTAATCTTCATCTCCAGATCTTCCAGATTCTCAATGATAAATATAGGCTTATCATCTTCTGTCGTATCCGCAAAACGCCCTACCTTTGTATTCACACGTACAACAGTTCCATCTATAGGACTTTTAATTTCCGTATCTTCCAGATTTTTCTTCTTCCTGTCCAGTTCAAATTCCGCATTCTTAATCTGAAGGGCATAAGAATCATCCGCAACCGCTTTTCCATCCTTCAAATTATATGTTCTGATCTGACGTTCACATTCTTCCACAGCCGTCTTTGCATTGTCCAGATCCAGCTGGGATACTCCTCCGCTCTGGAACAGGGCCGCAGTCCGTGTATAATGATCCCTTGCATCCTTTAAAGCCTGAACAGCTTTGGCATATCCGTTTTCTGCTAAAATCTGCTGCTCGTTATAATTTGCGACAGCAAGATCATAGGCATTCTGCGCGATATCCACTTCTTTCTGGATATCAGTACGGTCTAATACAGCAAGAAGCTGGCCTTCTTTTACCTGATCGCCCTCTTTTACCGGCATCTCGATGATTTCGGCATGAAGGTTGGATACAACATCCACGCTGTCGGTTCCTTCAACAGGACCGTTTACCATCAACTGTTCTTCAATATCGCCCCTTATTAAGGGAGTAACATTTACCATCGCCTGGACGTCCGGCCCCTTGTTCATGGAACTTACCGCAAATATGATAACAACTGCCGCCGCCGCTGCCCCGGTCAGTATCTTTCTCCTGCGGCTCCATTTTTTCCTTGGTTTTTTCCGCTTTTTTTCGCTGGTTCCCGGCTCCATCAGCCGCTCTAATTCCTGGTCAAATTCATCTGTTTTCTTAATCTCTTCCATCTCTATTCCCCAACTCTCTGTGTCACAAATTCCGGTATCTGTCCCATTTTAAATAAGTACTGGTATTCCTGGGTTAGTCCCTGTTTAACAAACCGTATGCTTAAATCCATGTCATAATCCAGACTGATAAATGAATTATAGTCTGAATTTTCCGCTAAAACCGCATGCTTCATAATTTCTTCCACCTGGTTTGGATCGCTGAACACAATTTTTTCTTCAGTTCCACCATAGCGCTTCCAAACAGTAACGCTTTCCGTCGTAAAACCTTCCAACGTATCTTTCACATCCATGCCATATTCCTTCAACAGGCCCAGGGTCTTCTCAAAAGACGGATAAACCGGATAATATTCAACGTCCCCCAGCGCATTATAATAGTACTGGTAGTCATTGACCTGAGCTTCCCTTCTGGCCCATTCCAGCGCCGGCTGTTCTTCTTTGGTAACAAACCGGATGATTCCAACTGGGGTTTCCATCCTGTATCTTTCTATTCCCATATTCATCCACTCTTCCTGATAGGCCTGAAGAATTGAAGCCGCCTGTCCCTGGGAATTATCGGCCAGCCATGATTCTTTTCCCTTATTATTGTTCTTTTTATAAATCACTGTAGATGTTTCTTCCCCGGTCTGGCTCAGAATGGGATAGTTGCCTTTTTTATATTCCTGGGATTCATAAATTCTTTTAAAACCATCTTCCGCGGCATTCAGAGGAATATGATATTTGCGCACAGCAGACCGGTTCCCTTTTAAAAAGTATTTGATTAAAACATCCGTATAGATCTGTTCCGCCTGTTCTTTATCGGCTTTATAATATGAGCTGTCCGATGAGGCGGATTCCGCCTTCAGCCGGTTGTTTCTGTCAATCCCTGCCCGGGCCAGTTCAAGCGCTGCCGAAGGGTCTGAAATCTTCATATGCTCTTCCCTGAAATCCCGGCCGTTTTCCCGGTTCCATCTGTATCCGCCCTCATCCAGAGGGGTAATGTTTCCATAATCAACCCAGTTGTCCAAACCGTTAAGCCCTACCATAACATAGGATACGTTTCCTGCCTCAGGAAGATATTTATCATATCCAAAGATATCATAGCGGAAAACAACTAAGACAAGTAAAGATACTGCAATACAGCCCAACAGCTGGAGCTTGTGCCCAAACAACTGCTTAAAATCAAAGTTATAGATAATTTCAATCACGCAATGGGCGATAATACAGCCGCAGAGCATACAGAATACAGCCCATCCCATCGTTTTTCTCAGCCCCCATCCAAACAGCATCATGGAAAGGGAACAAAACATCACAATCAGTATTCTGATCACCGGTTTTGTAACAGGAAATGCCATCGCCTTTCCCGCCGCTTCCGACGGCCTTTTTTTATAAAGGATAAGTCCCAGAACCATTAAAACTGCGAAAGTTCCCAGTGCCGCCATAATTCGCCAAAGAATAATCCCATCATATTCATACTGGGCCACAGATCTGCTGTAGGCTGAAACAGGGGAGAAATCCTGGAGAACCTGGCGCAGGAAACTGTCTTCCGGAGCATAGGTCCAAAACCAAGTATAAAAACATCCCTCTATTACGGCCGCTGCCAAAGGCACATAGGAGAAAAAGGTCAACACTCCCATAAAGCCCACCACACGGTTCCCCGTCAGCATCATCACAACAATCACAGTGCCGTATGCCAAAAGATAATAGGTCATGTGCATCGCATACCCTTTTGCCCCTTCGGACAACAGCAGCGTGAATCCCGCCCCATTTGAGACTGCGACCATGATTCCAATGATCAGAAACAGTGCATAAGGCAGTGCAACCATCCAGATTCCATTCATAAAATTGGCAAAATAGATCTTTTCCCTTTTCACCGGTATACTGTGATAAAAATCCACTTTATTCTTAAAGTTCAGATAAGAAAAACTGGTCATTCCACAAACAATAGCCAATACTATGATCATAAAGCATAAGAAACCGTTGTTGGCGCTTATCAGATCAATCATGTCCGACTGATACCAGGTTAACCATTCCGCCGCATCATAATACTCTTTATTTTCTCCTGCCATATATACGGCAGCGACCGGAAATGTGAACAGGAAAAATAAAATCACCAGTGCCAATGTCCATAAACGGCCTTTTAAATCTTCATAGGATAATTTAAAAAATAAGTTTTTTGATGTCATATCCGACTACCTCCGTTTCACTGATGAATATTTCTTCCAATGACAGTGGTATCATCTCATAAAATACAGGATTAACCGCCTCCATAACATTTTCAATTTCAGCAACCGTACCTCTGACAGTCAATGTACAAAGCCTTCCGCGCCTTTCCGTTTTAATAATGTTAAGAGCGATCAAATCTTCCGGTTCCATCCCTTCCGGCAGCACGCACTGGATCTTGTGAAGCGTTGTTTTCATGTCATCCAGATCCTTGGATAAAAGAATTCCGCCTTTATGAAGAAGTCCCACGTGGTCGCAGATATCTTCCAGCTCTCTCAGGTTATGGGAAGCGATGATTGGGGTCAGGCTGCGTTCTTCCATATCATTAGCGAATATGCTCTTTACCGCCTGGCGCATTACCGGATCCAGCCCGTCAAATGTCTCGTCACAAAACAGATAATCCGTATTGGCACATACGCCGCAGATCACAGAAACCTGCTTTTTCATTCCTTTGGAAAATGTATTGATCTTCCTCTTCTCGTCCAGCCCGAAACTTCCCATCAGATTATGAAAACGGATCTCGTCAAATTTAGGATATACCATCCTGTAATAGTTCATCATATCCTTTGGAGTCGAGTTGCTGAAAAAATACTGTTCATCTGAAATATAAAAAAACCGGGCTTTTACCGCCTCGTTCTCATATACGGGAATTCCGTCTATGGTGATCTCTCCTCCGTCGGGTTTGAGCACTCCGCAGGCCATTCTTAAAAAGGTGCTCTTACCTGCGCCATTGGTGCCGATCAGCCCGAAAACACTGCCGTCTCTGATCGTTGCGTTAATGTTGTCAACCGCAACAATATCATCAAACCGTTTGGTCAGGTTTACCGCTTCTATCATCCTTCATTCCTCCCACGCAATAATATTCATCCACCTTGCTGTGCAGTTCGCCACAGCTCATCCCCGCTATACATGCCTCCAGTACAGCAGTCCGGAATTTTTTATCGGCTTCCAATAACTTCTTTTCCCGAATTACAGACTGTTCTGCCACAAAACTGCCTTTTCCCTTGACCGAATAAATATAGCCCTCCCGCTCCAACTGGGCATAGGCCCTCTGGATCGTATTCGGATTAATGGACAGTTCCGTTGCCAGGCTTCTGACGGACGGAAGCTGGGTATTCTGTTCAAACCCTCCGCAAATTATCAGTTCCTGCAGTTTTTCCACCACTTGTTCATATATCGGACGCCGGTCTTTATAATCTAATATAACCATTCCCATCTTCCTTCCAACTGTATTAATACTGTTAATACAGAAAGTATAGGTAATACAGGTATTATTGTCAATTATTACCGGCTTACATATTTCTTAATATTTCTCAGGCCCGGTTAAAACGGCGACAATCACGGCTGTTATTGTGTTTATAAATTCACTTTATTTAAAGCAAGCCCCGCTTTAGGGCATAATCTGCCTCATTTCACTCAATTGACCACAAAAAAACCGGGAATAAAGCAAACCCCGGCCCCAACTTAATTCGGAAACCACGTTTTGCTTATCCCGGTCTTTTTTCTGTCTAAATCATTTTCAAATAACTATTCCATCATATCCTTTAATTTCTCGAACGGAACCGCAGGACTATAAAGATAACCCTGATATAAATTACATCCCAGAAGATGAAGTTCATCCCTGATTCTTTCATTTTCCACAAACTCCGCAATAATCTCAAAGTCCAGCTTCTGCCCCAGAGAGATGATGGATGAGATGATTCCGCGTATCCTCTCATTATCGGCGATCTGTCTGACCAGCTCCCCATCCAGTTTAACGATCTCAAAAATGTTGTCTTTTAAATATTTTAAAGAGGTTTTCCCCATGCTGAAATCGTCTACTGCCACTACTATCCCCTTTTTCTTTAAGCGGCTGATATTATCCATGATTGACTTCATGGATTCGATTGATGTTTCCTCCGTAACCTCCAGGCAGAAATATCCCAGCACACCCGCATCTTCCGCCATCTTAATGGTCATATCGATAAAATGGCTGTCGTTCAACTGTTCTGCCGTGACATTAACTGAAATCTTTATTCCTCTGCCTTCCTTTATGAGAGACGCACAATCGGACATCGCCCGTCTCATAATACACCAGGTCAAACGGTCATAAAAGCCATCTTCCTGCGCCAGCGCCACCACAAGAGGCGGGTATACCCCCTGTTCCATATACTTCCACCGCATCAGGGCTTCTGCTCCTGCCATACCCTTATCATAACTATACTGGGGCTGATATCCGACAGGGATTCTCCCCTCCTCCACATCGATTCTGAGCTGGGCCGTCAGGTTTTTTGTCAATACGCCCAGACTGTCATGACGGTCCAACAGCTTAAACGGCTCTCCCGCCCTCTGCTTTGCTTTAACATGCTCTGTCAATTCATCCAAAATAACTTTAGCCTGATTTTGACGTATCTGTTCGGAAATCCTTACAAAAGGCGCGTAAATACATATCCCTGCGATTATGATAACCAGCTGTACCAACGCTCCGTTCACCGTACCCGTAGCCAGATATCCGCTGAAAAATACAGGTGTCGTCCAGGTCACCGTCTTCATAACAACAGGAATAATTCCCAAAACAGTGGCCCCATAAGAAATGAGCAGCGAACACAACGGGGTTAAAATAAAAGGAATCATCATTACCGGATTCAGCACAACCGGCAGACCATAGACAAGTATTTCATTTATATTAAAGAAAATTGCCGGAGCCGCCGAACAAGCCAGCTGCCTGTTGCCCTTCCCTTTCGTGAACAGGAGCAGTGCTGCAACCAGACAGATCGATGTGCCGCATCCGCCGAGCAGGGAAAAATTGTCCAGAAACGATTTGGATATGATGGCTGATGAAACATCTTCCGGCACCAAATACACCTGGGCAACCGTATCCATGGCATTTCCTCCATGTATTCCGAAAAACCAGAGCAGATTTAATACAAAAATATACAGAGCTCCTACCGATAATTCCCCTGATAAATGGTTAAAAAACATGATGATCGTGTTTGTAATCAGCTCGTTGAAATTATTTTGATGGAACACCTTTTTAATAAACAGATTAATAAAAACAAAGAACATCATGCAGATAAACAACGGCAGAATTGTTGAAAATGCATTTCTATAGTCTAAGTCCGCTCCACGGCTGTGAAAACGAAATCCCTCTGAAAAGGCGGAGTAAAAATAATAGAACAATTTTGTTGCGATGATGGAGACAAAAATCGCCGTAAACACACCAACGGAACCAAAATTGGCAAAAGCCACCGTACCGTCCATATCCAGAAACAGCGCCACGAAACAAACCATGGACATGACCATGGCAATAACCCTTAAAAAATAATCTTTTATCCGCATAGTGCCGGAATAATAAAAACTGATGCTCATAACAAGATAAACGGACATAAATCCGACGGTAATATTAAAAAGGAAGTCTAACACAACCGCAATAATTCCCCCGGCCCAAACTTCAGACCACCTTTGAAATTCCAATATAGGAAAATTCCTGATCAAAACCGAAAAAGCCCCTATCAAAAAGATTGGAATCAATAATATAAATCCCCGTCTGATAGAAGCTATAATGTTGTTATTTTCAATTTTGTATGTCAGCTTTAACAGCTTTGCATACATATCCATTCTGTCCCACTCCGCCTTTATATACTTAATAGTAAAGTTTCCCCCTCATAACAAAACCTAATGGAATTATAATCCCGAAACACTAAAAAGTCTACCATTTTAACAAAGAATCCTTCATGCAGGCTTTCATTCGATGAACTTTCCTATCGGGTAAAAAAAGACACCAGGAAAAATTCCTGGTGCCTTTCAACCGTTTGGACACAAATTACTTATTCTATCGTATTAGTCGTTACCGTATAATGTAACAAGCTTCTGAAGATAATCATATCTTTCTTTTGCATCTGCTTCGTTCTTAGCAAACAATTCAGCTGCTCTTTCAGGATTCTTCATAGCTAAGGATGCGTAACGTACTTCACCCTTTAAGAAGTCCTGATATCCTTCTAACTTAGGAGCCTTGCTGTCTAAGCTGAATTTCTTCTCAGCAGCCGGGTTGTATCTGAAGTTGTTCCAGTAACCTGTCTCAACAGCCAGTTTCTCTTCTGTCTGAGCCTTATCCATACCTTTCTTAATACCATGGTTGATACATGGAGCATAAGCGATAATTAATGATGGTCCCGGATAAGCTTCTGCTTCTGCAATCGCTTTAACGGTCTGAGCATAATCAGCACCCATAGCGATCTGAGCTACATATACGTAGCCATAGCTCATAGCAATGCTTGCAAGGTCTTTCTTCTTAACATCTTTACCACCGGCAGCGAACTGAGCAACAGCACCTGTCTTGGTAGCCTTAGAAGCCTGTCCACCTGTATTGGAGTAAACTTCTGTATCAAATACCATGATGTTGATATCTTTTCCGCTTGCTAATACGTGGTCTACACCGCCGAATCCGATATCATAAGCCCATCCGTCACCACCGAATACCCACTGGGATTTCTTAGCGAGGAAGTCTTTGTTCTTAACGATATCTTTGCAAACATCACAATCAATACCATCTAATGCAGCAACAAGTTTGTCTGTAGCAGTACCATTGGTAGCGCCGCATCCAAATGTATCCAGCCATTCCTGGCATGCCGCTTTGATCTCATCAGAAGACTGGTCAGAAGCCAATACGCCTTCAACCTTAGTTTTCAGGCCGTCTCTGATCGCGTTCTGAGCGAGAAGCATACCATAACCAAATTCTGCGTTATCCTCGAATAAGGAGTTGTCCCATGCAGGACCCTGGCCTCTTGGGTTAACAGTATAAGGTGTGGATGGTGAAGAGTTACCCCAGATAGAAGAACATCCTGTTGCGTTAGCGATGTACATTCTGTCACCGAATAACTGTGTAATCAATTTAGCGTAAGGTGTCTCACCACAACCTGCACAAGCTCCTGAGAACTCAAGAAGAGGCTGTTTGAACTGGCTTCCCTTTACGGTATTTTCTTTGAATTTAGCAACAACTTCAGTCTTAAATGGCACTGACTGGCCGTATGCGAAGATTTCCTGCTCTCCTAAGTTCTCTTCTAAGCCGCCCATGGTAAGAGCTTTTTCGCCCTTCTTTCCAGGACATACGTTAGCACAAGAACCACATCCTGTACAGTCAAGAGCTGATACGGTGATGGAGAACTTATAACCTGGCATACCTGTCATATCCAGAGACTTCATGTCTGCAGGTGCATTAGCAGCTTCGTCAGCAGTCATAGCTACAGGACGGATTACTGCATGAGGACATACGTAGGAACAGAAGTTACACTGGATACAGTTGTCAGGATTCCATACAGGAACCTTAACAGCGATACCACGTTTCTCATATGCGGAAGATCCTGATGGTGTGGAACCGTCTACATAATCTTTAAATGCGGATACAGGTAAGGAATCTCCTTCCTGAGCGCTGACTTTGGTCTGAATATTGTTAACGAAATCAACAACATCTTTTCTGCCTTCGGTAACTGTCTTATAATCAAGGCCTTCGTCTTCGCAGTTCTTCCAGTCTTCCGGAACTTCTACTTTAACAACTCCCTTAGCACCGGCATCAATAGCTGCCCAGTTCTTCATAACAACATCTTCACCCTTACGTCCGTAAGTAGCTTTTGCAGCTGCTTTCATCAGTTCGTTTGCTTTTTCAGCAGGGATGATTCCTGTTAACTCAAAGAATGCAGACTGAAGGATTGTGTTGATACGAGTTGGTCCCATGCCTGTTTCAATACCGATCTTAACACCGTCAATTGTGTAGAATTTGATATTGTGGTCGGCAATGTATTTCTTAACCTGTCCTGGAAGATGTTTGTTCAGTCCATCCATATCCCATGGGCAGTTTAATAAGAATGTACCGCCGTCAACCAATTCCTGAGCCATATTGTACTTACGGATATATGCCGGGTTGTGGCATGCCACGAAGTCAGCTCTGCGGATTAAGTATGTTGATTTAATCGGTGTATGTCCAAAACGTAAATGAGACATTGTAACACCGCCGGATTTCTTTGAATCATAGTCAAAGTAAGCCTGAGCGTACATATCTGTGTTATCACCAATGATCTTGATGGAGTTCTTGTTAGCGCCTACGGTACCGTCAGCACCAAGACCCCAGAACTTACAGTTTGTAGTTCCTTCCGGAGTTGTAACAAGAGGAGCGCCCAGTTCAAGAGATAAGTTAGTAACATCATCAACGATACCAACTGTGAATTTCTGTTTTTCTTTGTTGCCGAATACAGCTACGACCTGAGCCGGAGTTGTATCTTTGGAACCTAAACCATAACGTCCTGTGAATACAGGGATATCATGGAATTTTGTGCCCTTTAATGCAGCAACAACATCTAAGTATAACGGCTCGCCTAAAGAACCTGGTTCTTTGGTTCTGTCTAATACGGAAATCTGTTTAACTGTTTCCGGAATAGCTTCGATCAGGGCTTCTGCGCTGAATGGTCTGTAAAGACGAACTTTAACAACACCAACTTTAGCGCCGGAATTCTTGATCATGTAATCGATGGTCTCTTCAATGGTATCATTAACAGAACCCATAGAAATGATTACATGCTCAGCATCAGCTGCGCCGTAGTAGTTGAATAATTTGTAATCTGTACCGATTTTAGCATTAACCTTGTCCATGTACTTCTGAACGATTGCAGGAAGTGCATCATAATATGGGTTACATGCTTCTCTTGCCTGGAAGAAAATATCCGGGTTCTGTGCTGAACCTCTCTGGCATGGATGATTTGGGTTTAATGCATTCTTACGGAAAGCATCTACAGCATCCATATCAACCATCTCTTTTAAGTCTTCATAATCCCATGTTTCGATCTTCTGGATCTCATGAGAAGTACGGAAACCATCGAAGAAGTTGATGAAAGGAACTTTTCCTTCAAGAGCTGCCATATGAGCAACAGGAGTTAAATCCATAACTTCCTGTACGCTGGATTCACACATCATAGCGCAGCCTGTCTGACGGCATGCGTAAACGTCGGAATGATCTCCGAAGATTGATAATGCATGGCTTGCTAAAGCACGTGCGGAAACGTTGAACACGCCCGGAAGCTGTTCACCGGCAATTTTGTATAAGTTTGGAATCATCAGTAACAGACCCTGAGAAGCTGTATAAGTGGTTGTTAACGCACCAGCAGCTAAAGAACCGTGTACAGCACCGGCTGCACCAGCTTCAGACTGCATCTCTGTAATCTGTACTTTCTGTCCGAAGATATTAGTTCTTCCGTCTGTTGCCCATTCATCAGTAGCTTCAGCCATTGGTGAAGATGGGGTAATTGGATAGATAGCCGCTACATCAGTAAATGCATAAGAAGCATGTGCTGCTGCATGGTTGCCATCCATGGTTTTCATTTTTCTTGCCATTTGATTTTCCTCCTACAAATGTGAATATTGCATGATCCGGAAATGATTTACACCTCCGGTTTTGTTGAGCCTTCCAAGGGAAGACTGACCTGTATTTTATTATACCAATTTTTCGCTGATTTGCAAACGATAAAACGCCAAAATAACGTATTATTTTACGAACAATCCGTAAAAAAACAGCGATTACTGCATAGGGCTGCAATAATCGCTGTATCTAACCTTAATTTGTCAGACACCTGGTCCGCTGGCCGATGTGGTCGGCGTCATCGGATTCGGGTCGATAACGTGGGAGGGCTGGCTGGCCGGTTCTGTTCCCGGTCCGGGAATTTCAGTGCTTACCGGAGGACCAGGCTGTGTCTCATGAGGAGCCGAAGGCGTTGGGGCAGGCTGTGTTACAGTCTCTCCCGGAGATGTCTGCACAGTCTCACCTGTCTGTGGGGTTTCACTTTCACCAGGCAGGGAGCCTGTTCCTGATTCGGAGCTGTTTTCCGAACTTTCCGGTGGGATGACAACTCCTGACGTATTCCTCTTTATCACCGCCGCTTTTCCTTTATATGTGCTGCTATGGAAAAATTCATCCGTAATCACTTCCCCATTCTTCTTGGTGATCAGGTTGGTAATCCAGCGGCTTCCGTTAACAGCTTTCTTCGCTTCCACTTCAACGCCCAGTTCCAATGTCTGGTCTTCTTCATAAGTCGGCGCAGGCGGATCCAGTTCCGCTGTTTTTTCAGAATGCATGAGCAATTCCACCCCGTCTTCCAGAATCGGGATTCCCACGATTGAAATGGTCAGTTTCTGGCTTTCAAACTTTGTCCGGATAGCTACCGCGCTGGGCGAATTATTGACGAACTTCATATCCGGCCCTGCATAACCGTCGTAGCTCACCATAGCGTCTTCACCTGGAGTAACATAAGATGGTTCATAGCTGTGGGCATGGCGTTCCGTGGTTGTGAGCCCGGAAAATACAACCGCATTGTATAAGGTAGAGGATACCTGGCAAACGCCGCCGCCCGGCTCTTCCACAAGAACTCCGTTGGAATAGGCTCCGGCCGGCCGGTAGCCCTTGTCCGTGGTCCTGTTTCCGGTAGTATTATTAAAGGAAAATTCCTCTCCCGGCTGAATGATCAAACCGTTCAATGCTTCGCATGCTATTCTGATATTCGTGTTTCTGTCCTTATTCGAAGTTGTTGTGGTCGTAAAGGTACCGATCACCTGGTAAAGTTCCTTTGCCTGGGCTTCTGTGATCTCAGGCGTCGTCACTGTTCCTTCCGCTTTGATGGTGGCGCTGAAGTCTTTTTTACCCAAAGCAGTCTGGATATCGGCAACCAGTTTTTCCTGATTGATGGACAGGCCGTTCTGTTCACCCGAATAGATGAATTTGCCCGTATCCTTATCAAACCCTGAAATGGAACCGTTCCTGGCAGGAACATCCCAAAGTTTTGCAGCCTCTTTCGCTTCAGTCTTAACCGCCTCTTCCAGGCCGGTAGTATCCAATGTATACGTTTCTTTTGGCACGCCATGATAAATCTCATCCAAAAGGATGTCCACTTTTTCAGCGATCAGGTCCTTTACCTCATACGGTTCTTTTCCTTCATAGATGACTTTCATGTTCCAGGGATACTTTTTCAGGATTTCCGCCCTTGCAGCGTCGATGGACATCCCTGTGATGGTGATTCCGTCTACCACCACTTCTTTCTGAAGTTCGGTTTCCTCTATCGTAGAGGTTGTTTCAGAGGTTTCTTCCGCCTTCTTTTTTCCCATCGTCTTGGCAACCAAGACCACACATAAAATGACAATAATCAATAACACGCCGCCGATTGCAATCTTTGTATAGTCATAAGCAGGTTTTCTTCTTCTGCCGCCCCGTCTGGAGGACCCCGCCGCTCTGCTGCCTGAATAGTTCCTGCCGGATCCCGATGTTTTTCTTCTGCTTGAATTCTTTCTGTTGTAGCTGTTTGTACTCATCTGTTTCACCTGTATTCACATTATAATGTAGCGTTACAAATGGTAGTATACCATAATTTGTGGAAAATGGAATTACATATTTATTAAATTATATAAAAATTTTCGACTTATTTTTTGCATTTTACATAATTGCTAAATCGTGTTACCATAATGTTACTAAACTATTACCAAATATACATTTTTAATAGAAAGGAAGATTCCTATATGAGACTGGTTGACCTTCATGTACACTCCACCGCCTCCGACGGCACATTTACACCAGCCGAGGTAGTGGCACATGCAGCTTCAAAATCTTTAGCAGCCATTGCGCTCACCGATCATGATACCGTGGACGGCATCGAAGAAGCTTTGACGGCTGCAGCCCGCTATCCTCTTACAGTCATTCCCGGAATAGAATTATCCTGTGTCTACCAGGGGGAAGAGATCCATATTCTCGGTTTCTATGTTGACCTGAACCAAAAGCAGTTTTTAAATGAATTGGAAAACATCCGCCGAATACGCGAAGAGAGAAATATTGAAATGATCCGCCGGTTCAATGACGCCGGCATCCTGATAACTTATGACGATTTAAGAAACGGACACCCTGAAACTGTGATCACCCGGGCACATTTTGCAAAAGTGCTGCTGGACAAAGGCTATGCCTCCTCCATGGATCAGGCTTTTAAACAATATCTGCAGTATGGAGGGCCTTACTGTATGAGAAAAGAAAAGATTACACCCCAAAAAGCCATGTCCATACTGGCCCTTGGCCGCGCTTTTCCAGTCCTGGCCCATCCGCTTCAGTACAAACTGGGCTATGAAAAAACAGAAGAACTCATTGTATACTTAAAATCCATGGGCCTTCGCGGTGTGGAAGTCTATCATTCATCCAACAACCAATATGAAAGCGGCAGGCTGAAAGATATCTGTACCAGACATCAGCTCTTCCCTACCGGCGGTTCTGATTTTCACGGAAAGAATAAACCGGATATCGACCTGGGCTGCGGGCGGGGAGGATTAAGAGTCTCCACCCTCTTATTGGAGGATATTAAAGCTGAACTGAATCTTTCAGATACAACTCCGTAAGACTGTATTTCACAGTTCCCTGATAACCGGTCACCGTTTCAGCCATTGCCAGGGAATTGAGAATTGCTTCCTCAGCTGCCTCAGCCGCGGCTGTAAACGCCCGCTCCAATTTGGCTTCTTCCAACATACGGATGTCTATAGACTCCTTCTCCGGTTTATAAGGAATCCGGTTGGCAGTGGTAAAACCGATCACAATATCGCCGCTTCCATGCCCCATATCGGATCCGCATCTGGATAAGCCAACTCCTGCCCGTTTGATTATCCGTTTCAGCTGCCGGTCTGAAACGGGCAGATCGGTGGCAACGATTATCATCACAGATCCCTGGTCGGTTCTTGACGCTTCTATTCTGTCCGCCAGTTTTTCTCCCACCTGTTTTCCATTGATCCGGAGACTTTTTGTGGAGCCAAAATTCGTCTGCACCAATATTCCGATCACATATTCCCGGCCATCGTATTCAACAACTCTGGATGCCGAACCGATTCCGCCCTTCAATCCAAAACAGACGGTTCCCTTTCCGGCTCCCACATCCCCTTCTTCAAAGTCCCTGCCTGCATTTAAAATGGCCTGGCGCACCTGCTGCTCTCCAATCACACGTTTTTGTATCTGGTTCAGAACGCTGTCGTTGCACTCTCCTACCACAGGATTAACAGAACTGACCGTCACGCCGTCCGCTTCACAACGTTCGATCATGTATCCCGTCAGGGCATCGTGCACCAGCCCCACATTCAGCGTATTCGTCAGGGCGATGGGCGTCTCCATAGTCCCAAGTTCTTCAATCTGGATCAGCCCCTGGGATTTTCCAAACCCATTATGGATATAAACGGCGGCTGTCAGCTTATTTATAAATGGATTGTCCTCACACGGAAGGATCACCGTCACTCCTGTTTTGTGTTCTTCATCATCCACTGTTACATGCCCTACCTTTACTCCCGGCACATCGGTAATCTTGTTTTTGCTTCCGGGACGTCCGTTTCCGATTATAATTCCATATTCCCTGATTCTCTTATTCATAATTCTCTCCATTCATTCCGATCATTTATCCGTCCTTCTTCTCCTGCTGCTTTTTAATGCAGTTCTTCTGTTCACTTCCTCTTTGAGCAGCGCATAACCTACGGAACACAAAGGAATGAAGATCAGCATTCCCGCAATTCCCATAGCACTGCCGCCCACTGTCACCGCAACCAGCACCCATATAGAAGGAAGTCCCACTGAATTGCCCACCACATGAGGATAGATCAGGTTTCCCTCAATCTGCTGCAGCACAAAAAAGATGATAATAAAAGCTAAAGCCTGCAGCGGGTTCACGATCAGCATGAGGAATGCGCCGACCGCACATCCGATAAATGCCCCGAACATGGGAATCAGTGCGGTAAACGCGATCAGCACGCCGATCAACACCGCATACGGCATCCTGAATATGCTCAGCGTCAGAAAAAACATCAGGCCCAATATGACTGCTTCCAAACATTGTCCGGTCAGGAAATTGGAAAAAGTCTTCTCCGCCAGGGATGAAATTTCAAAAATCCGTCCGGCTGTTTTGTCCTTTAAAAATGCCCCCAGAAACTTTTTAATCTGCCGCGCCAGAATTTCTTTCTGAAGAAGAATATAAATGGCAAATATGAAGCCGATGCCAAACGTGGCAATTCCGCTGACAATGCTCATAGCGGCCGAAAATGTGGTGGTGAGCACGGTTCCGGCCCCATTTCCCAAAAAGCTGAGAATGCCTTCCAGCGTCTGCTTCCAGTCGACTTCAATCTGACTGATATAATTCACAATTTCAGGATAGGTTGCAAAGATAACCTGAGCCTGTCTCTGGACTTCTTCCAAAAAAGCAGGTATGCTTTCCTGCAAAGTGATAAATGTCCTGAACAGCTCCGGAACCACAACCAGAATGACCACCAGCATCACGCCCATCACAGCCAGAATCGCTGCCGCCAGGCTAAATGGCCGCTTCCACCGTTTCTCTCTTCCGGGGTAGATATAACTTTCGATTTTTCTCATGGGAACATTGAGGATAAATGCGATAACCATGCCGATCAGAAACGGCAGTATCATCTTTATGAGCGTTGCCGCCAGTTCGAGCACGCTGCGGTAATTGATGCCGACCACTACGGCCACAACTGCAAATATTATGATTCCCTTTATTTTTTTAACATTTTCCCTGTTTAATTCCATTCACATTCTCCGCTCTTTAACATTTCAAACACATCTATGATTTTGTCTTTTTCTGCCGCCCAGGTTCCCTGGGCCATCTGGCTGCTTCCGCCGCCGCGGCCGTTCAGCAGACCGTTCATCCATTTGCTCATTTTTTTCATATCTTCTGCGGTACTTCCCAGCGCGTACTGCCAGTTACCGTCCTCTCCGGAACAGACCGCTGCCACATTCCCCCTGCCCTGTTCATACAGCATGGTGCAGAATCTGCGGAGCTGGACCGGTGTGAGATCTTGTTCGAAAACCAGCAGAGGCTTGTCTGACTGCGGATAGGCTTCCGTCTTCGCTGCAAATAACTGCTGGTATACCTGGTTTAACAGGAAGTCTTTTCTCTCGCTTTCCTTTTTTAACTTTTCCACCGCTTCCACCAGCAGTACCGGTTTCGCAGACAGCAGATGGGAAATGCTTCGTATCTGGTCCAGCCTTTTTTCATAGTCCAAAAGGGCATCCTTTCCGCAAAGCATGGAAATCCTGACACCGCCTTTGTAATTGATCATTCCGGTAGTTTTGATAATCCCGATTTCGCCTGTGCGCTCTACATGGGTTCCGCAGCAGGCACAGATATCTCCTCCCGGAATTTCCACAATCCTGACTTGACCGGTCAGTTCTTTTTTACTCCGGTAATCCAGCCTATGTAATGCCTCTTCATCTGGATAGCTGACTAAAACTGGTACATTCCCATACACCACCTGATTGGCTTCCAGTTCAATCTCTCTCAACTGTTCTGCATTCAGGACACCGTTAAAATCGACGGTCACTTCTTCGCTTCCCATATGGAATCCCACATTGTCATATCCGTATTTCCGGTTCACCAGACCGGACAATATGTGTTCTCCCGAATGGAGCTGCATATTGCGGTAACGCCTGTCCCAGTCTAAAATCCCGGTTACAGCTGTCCCTTCTTCCAGTGCCCGGTCCGTATAATGGACGATTTCTCCGCCCTTTTCATGAACAGATATCACATTGGCCTCTCCAAGCGTTCCCATATCAGAAGGCTGTCCGCCCCCTTCCGGATAAAATGCGGTCCTATCAAGCACCACTTCAAACATGTCCTGTTTTCCTTTTGTACATCTGAGCACCTTAGCTTCAAACTGTTTTACATAAGGTGTGCTGTAATATAATTTTTCCATATTTCTCTTCTTTCCCGATTCATTCACCCCGTCCGGGGCGTATTTCATTCTGTTATTTAGATTATACACAAGTCTTCTATAACTTCAATCAAAATAATTCTAAAATTTTTCAAAATATTTGGAAACTGTGGCAAGCAGGGCCTCATATGATGGAGTGTAAAGAAAATATTTCGGAGGATTTAACATGAGTGATTTAGCAGCAACAAACTGTGGTTGTGGATGCGGATGTGAAAGCGGAGGAAGCGGATTTAACTGTATCTGGCTGATTTTGATCCTTCTGTGCTGCGGCGGCGGATTCGGCGGCGGATGTTGTGAACATAACAGCTGCGGCTGCGGAAGCAGCAATGGATGCGACTGGATCTGGATCATCATTCTTCTGTGCTGCTGTGGCGGCGGCAACAGCTTCTGCTAAAGCAGGCAAGGGCATCTTTTCGAAGATGCCCTTTTTTTGCCCGTTATTATTTTCCTTTGGAAGGCCTTGTAGGACGGTTCCCTTTTTCCGAACTCTTTCCCCTGTTCCTTTCCTCTCTTTTTTTCAAACATTCATCATCTATTTCATAAACAGCATTTCCTTCGATTACAAGTCTGGTACAAATCATACGTATCTCCTTTGATCCTTAATTCTTTTCTAATAGTAATATATGCAGAAGACATGATTCCATTGAATCCTGCATATATTCAAACAAGACTACCAAACAGGACATCTCACATGATACAAAAACAAGATATTAAGTTGACCGAACTGGACTATCTGATCGGAACTCCCCACTCTCAGATGGTAAAGGCTGCCTTACCATATATGAACATACCGGAACAGAAGTTCTTATCTCTTATGGTAAAGGTAAATGAACTGCAGCGAACCATGCAGTTGTTTAACGGCGGGGAAATGAGCGCCATGGGATTAAAATCCCCGGAGGAAAAGCCTGCCTCTCCGCTGGAAATGCTCAACGCCATAAAACCTTACGGCTCTACCTATGAACAGGATTTAATTGATGTTGTGGTAAATGTTATGCAGGGGTTCCGCCTGTACCGGTCCTATCAGGAAACTGCGCCGAAAAGCGATGTGCCCCCGGATACCCCAGGCGCTTCCATGCCGCCTAAACCACCGTGGGAGCAGCTGAAATCCCTATTGAGTCCGGAACAGCAGTCCCGGATGGAGACTATGCAGATGGTGATGCAGACCATGCAGCAATTTACTTAATTGATTTATTTCATTAGAAAATGGAGGAATTATGAACGATTCATGGAAACAGGATCCTAAAGTAAAAGCTATGAACCCCGAAAAAATCAAATTCTTAACTGAACTCACCCAGCAGCTTGAAAAGACACCAAAAGACCAGCTGCTCATGAAATTTATGACCATCAATATGGAAGCAGGAAAAAAGGGTCTTCAGTTTACAGACCAGGAAACAGATCTGTTAGTCAGTATTTTAAGCACAAATATGAGCCAGGCTGACCGCAATAAGCTGGATACCTTAAAAATGCTCTCAAAAAAACTGGCTAAACGCAGTATCTAGTTCAGCCAGTTTCATTACATTTTAAATTATCTGCCGCTATTTTGGTCTATTTGTACTCCAACTGAGAAAGATCGGAGACAATCACAATATTGGTTTTTCCGTCGACAGACTGAACCAGTTGTTTCATCCGTTCTTCCGGAATCCGGATGCATCCCGCTGAACCGGTGTCCGCCGCAGATTGTGTACAATGCATAAATATGGCGGATCCCTTGCCGGGAACACATTCCGTATTATAATTTAATACCAAACCATAATTATAGAATGGAGCTGCCGCAGACATATCCTCTGCGGAGTTCCATGCTTTTTTTATTCCGCCTGTATTTACCAGCTTGTTATAATAAACGCTCTCAGGGTCATCCACCCAATAATCCCCTGATTTAATTTCATGATAATCCAAAACGCTGCCCGGATCCTCTTTCAGCCCGAATGCCATGGTAAACTGATAGGTACCTAAAGGCGTTTTTCCGTCGCCTTCTTTCTTATCAGCGGTTCCTCCGTTTTTACCGTAAACACCAGGCACTGTAAACACCTCAGTCCAGCTGTTTTTCATTCCCGGTCCCTTCTCAGATGATTCTTTTACATAATAGCTCACCTTTACCTGCTCCAGGCCGGATGCCTCCACCAGAATCAACTGTTTTGCGTCAACGGCCGCTTTCAGGTTTCCAACAGCCGATGCCTCTACCACCGGATCAGGCGCTTCATCCGCAAATGCTGTTCCCATTATACCTCCCAGGCTGATCGCCGCAGCCAATAAGGCTGTTATAATTCTCTTTCTCATCTGATGTATATCTCCTGTTTTCTAGTCTTCTGAAGGGTTCCAGAGAACCGGAACCACTTTCTGTAAATCCGTATCAATCAAACCGTATGTATTGAGCCTCAGTTTTGGAATCACCGGCAGACTGGTAAATGCAAGGGTCATAAACGGATCGATCGTATCCGGTATTCCCAATTCTTTGGCACAGGCCTTCAGCTCTTTCAATCTGGCCTCTACCTCTCCGGCCGATTCCAGGCTCATGAGGCCCGCGATCGGAAGTTTCAGTTCACCAATCAGCTTTCCGTCCGCCGCAATTGCCAGGCCTCCTTCATTGGCCCTGACCGCATTGGCAGCGATTACCATATCCCTGTCATTGGTTCCGGCAACCAGCAGATTGTGGGAATCGTGGGCCACACTGGTGGCTACCGCGCCTTTTTTCAGCCCATAACCGCCGATAAAGCCGATTCCGATATGGCCGGTATGGAGAT
>JAGZXV010000080.1 GCA_018378255.1 Clostridiaceae bacterium
GGTGGTGCGGCTTCTCGCCGGACGGGGCTCCTGGTTTGCGGGAGGCCGCACCACCCCCGATCCCTGGATTCACGGCTGTGTATTGTCATGATTACAATTAACCCAGCAAACTCCAACTTATAGTTTACGTGCTTTAATGACAAAAGTTACTGGAAGCATTTTTGCTTTCTTTTGAAAATGGCTGATACAATTATCCGAAAATAGTTCTTCGTCATTTTCTTCAATGAGTTGTTCAACCAAAAAACCATTTTGAGCTAAAGTATTAATATAGGTTGATAATTTGCGGTTGGAGAGCATTATTTTTTTATTTGCCATTGGGACCGAATACCACGATTCATCAAAATATGAATTATTGAATAGCAGCATTCCATTTTCCTGTGATACACATTTATGTATAGGGTGCGACCAACTGAAAATAAATGTTCCTCCAGTTTTAAGATATGAACATATTTGGCTTATAGTTTTATTTAAATCTGTTGTCCAGCCAATTGCATATATGGCATAGACAAAATCAAAATATCCTTTTGGTATCTCACACTCACTTTCCATAGAAGAACAAAGGAGTTTTGCGTTAATTCCATATGAAGTTAAATACTCTTTTGCGCGTTCAATCTGTGTAGGTGATAGATCCATTCCCCATAGTTCAGATGCCCCTTTATCCGACATATACTTCAATGAATGACCGTTTCCACAACCTATTTCCAATAAACTTTTATTCTGAACATCTCCAAACAAATGGAGTTTATCCTCTGAAATAAATGATCCATAATGCGGCAGAGCAGTAACCCCTAATACATCACTTCCTATTGTATTCCAAAATTCAATATTTGATTTATGGGCTGTATTTATGTCTAAATCAATTGCGCTTGTATCTGTGCCCATATTTCCGCCAATTACGCTTTTATGCCCCATTGTTTTATTCTCCTAAATTTTGATTGTTGATTTCATGTTATCACGCGCTGCCATTAACAGTCAATGTACAACTGATTTGGATATCCAAATTCTTCAATGAGTTCATCGGCAATAAAACCATATTTTTAATAAAGTGCTCTTGGGACTGTGCCTTTCTCATCATCTTCTCTAAATTTTGATACAGTGATGATCTGAGCCCGATCCAGCATATCTAAAGCATATCCGGGTAATTTGCCCCCTCCGCCCGCTTTTTTGCGTAACTTCTCGATTCATAACTTTTTAACATACCATTTATAAAAAAGTGGAACTGGCTGTAAAAGCCCCGATTCCTTATACTTATAAGTGAAAGAAGCTACAAAAACAGAAGGACAGCTTTAAAGCCTGGGATTCCATTTATCAGCAGGCTTGGTGAGCAGGAAAGGAGCATTATGAAACACTATATCGATCCGGGGAGAAAGAGGAACAGCGTAAATTTTGTCGACCACATTGTGTATTCCAAGGTAAAGGATCTGGATGGAAACGATCTGGAACTGGATTTGTCGATTCTGGCTCAGAGCGGTAACATTGAGATGCAGACAGCAGGCGGCGTGATGCCGGATAAGGAGGAGATTGAGTATCATCCGGCCATTGTATGGGTATCCGGCGGCGGTTTCAGGGGAGTGGATAAAAACCAGATGATCGGGGAGACCCAGTTTTTAGCGGATGCCGGTTACACGGTGGTATCCGTATATTACAGGAGCAGCGCCCAGGGGAAATTCCCGGCCCAGATTGTTGATGTGAAGACGGCGATCCGTTTTTTACGGGCCCATGCCGATTTGTACCATATCGACGTGGACCGCATTGGAATCATGGGGCGTTCCGCCGGAGGGTATCTGGCCGCATTTATCGCTATGAACGATGGGGATTATGAAAGCGAAGAGTGGGGCGGATATTCCTCCAGCGTCCAGGCAGCCTATGATATGTTCGGCCCTGTGGATGTGGTGAAATTGATGGAAGCCGATGAACAGGCCATGGCAAAAGATCCCAACCACCGCTGGAAAACAGTGGAAGATACCCATGCAGGAGCGCTTATGGGCGGAGATCCGGCGACCATGAAAGAGCGGGCAAAAGAAGCCAGCGTGAATCTCAGGATTACGGAAACTATGTGCCCGATTCTCATCGCCCACGGGGATTCCGATC
The DNA here is from genome assembly GCA_018378255.1 of Clostridiaceae bacterium. Lineage (GTDB taxonomy): Bacteria > Bacillota > Clostridia > Lachnospirales > Lachnospiraceae > CHH4-2. The sequence goes on from JAGZXV010000080.1 coordinate 2,092, forward strand.
CCTTGGTGCCGTGCAGTATCAGTGAAGAATTTTACGATGCGGTGAAAGAGAAAGGAATGGAAGACAGGGCGGAACTTTATCTGCTGAAGAACGGAGAGCACGGCTCACCTGAGTTTTTCCAGGAAGAGATGAGAAAAATAGCCCTGGAGTTTTTCGGAAAAACTTTGGGAAAATGATAAAAACGGCATATACGGCCCCGGTCTTGGAAACGCGGTGGGCTGCATAGGCAAAACAGGGATAAACCCTTTTTTGGACTGTGGCGGATTATTGAGGAAAATCAACCTTCCGCCACATGGGAAACGAACCGGGAATCAGCTCCGGGACGCCACATATTGGGAAAATGTCTGGAACTGGTCTGATATGATCTGCATCAGCTCCCTGACAGGAGCTTTAAAGGATGCACTCTGAGAATAAGCCGCCGCCACATAGAAAATATAAGGGGAGGCGGAGGGAAGGATATCGATCAGCGCCGGATCCACGCTCATGAGGCGGGTTTTAGGCAGAAATGCGCAGCACTGCCTGTGATATACCGCTTCTAACGCCGGACCGAAGGATGCGGTTTCCAACACTGTTTTAGGGGAGATCCCCATGGCGGCCAGGCACTCGTCTTCCATATAGCGGAAGGTGGAGCCGGAAGGATGGAGGGCGAATATTTCATTTTTTAAGGCTGCACTTATGGGTGCGTCAGATTTTGCCGCAGTCGCCGCCTGGCTGTTGTGCGGCAGTATGATAACCAGTTCATCCGTATAGAGAGGAAGGCATTCCAACCCCTCCATATTTAAAAAAGTCGTGGCAAATACAGCCAGATCGGCTTTTTTTTCTGTTAAAAGCTTTTGGGCATGATAGGCATTAGTGTCCGTATATTGTATGTAGAAATCAGGGTATTTTTCCCGGAAAACAGGAAAAATTCTTCTGAGGAAAAAGTTGTGGTAGGGAGCGTCGATCAGAAGGTTCAGGGAATCCTTTTGCTTCCTGCGCATTTCCTCCAACGTCCGGTTCATCTGCTCTTCCATATGCAGGATGGCGCGGGCATTGTTGATATATATGATGCCGGCATCGGTCAGCGTCAGATGGGGCTTCCCCCGGACGAACAGAGGCGTCCCCAGATCCTCTTCAATTTTCTTTAAATGTCTGGACAAAACAGGCTGTGACAGATAAAATCGCTCCGCAGCCTGAGAAATCGACTTTTCTTCAGCTATCGCTATGATGTATTCCAATATTTTTGTATTCATATCATTACCTCCATGCCGGAGCATTTTTGCGCAAACATCGCGCAGCGCAGGCCCGCGCTGAATATTTCCGATTCTCAGATGCGATTCAAATTTGTGGCTCCGGCACAAATTTCGGTGTGGAAAATAAGCCGTTGGGATTAGGTTTCAAACGAACCCTCCGTAACCTGTGAAAAATAATGAGTATAATCGAATTCCCGGACAATCTCCATCAGCACTTCGCTCCAGATAATCTGATAGTTTGGGTTGGATGCGCTGTTTTGCAGTTCCAGGAAAATCAAGAAACGTTCTGCATCCGTTAACCGGTGATTCTCCTTGGTTAAAATGCAGGCTGTCAGGCGGGGAGGCTGATAGAGACGGAAATAAGTGATACTGGGATTCTTAACCATATAGTTTGCTGGAAGCAGTCCGATACCCACGCCCGAACGGATCATGGATTCCGCCATGATCACATTCGGCGAAGAGAATGCGGTTAAAGGCTGGAAACCGGCCCGGTCAAATGCCGGGCGCACGGCCTCGTACAGTGCGGAGGCAGGATCAGGCATCACAAAGGACATGTCCCTCAAGTCGGCCAGATCGATAAATGGCAGCGTGCTTATGGATTCGAAGGTATGTTTAGCCAGACGGTGAAAGGAAGGAACCGCCAGAATCACCTCTTCCGAATGGAGGGGCAGCCTATCCGGGCCATTGGCCATGGTTGTGAGAGCCATATCGATGATTCCCTTATCCAGCATATCCTTCAGATTAGAAGAATAGCCTTCATGTGGGATCAGCCGGACATTTGGGAAGTACTGGCTGAATTTGGGAAATGCCTGGGCGATGAAGACAGCGCCCCGGTGCGGGGATATTCCGATATGCAGTTTTGTGGTGGAGGGATTCTTAAGCAAACGGATGGAATCCCTGGTGCGGGCCTGCAGGCCCAGGATTTCCCTGGCGGCTTCAAGATACACTTTTCCGGCAGGGGTGGGATACAAGCGCTTTTTCTGATGCATGAATAATTCCATACCAGTCTGTTGCTCTAAATCGGCCAGATATTTACTGAGGGCCGGCTGGGATACATTCAGTTCTTTTGCCGCTTTAGAAAGGCTTCCGGCAGAGGCGATGGTTAAGATATAGGGCAGTTGCTTTAAATTCATGGGATCTCCACTTTCTTTTATATTGAATACAGATATATAACTTTTAGACATAGAATATATAAAAAAGTGAGAATTGTCAATGGTATATTGCTGTATTATACTGAGGTGGAAGAAGAAAAAGTGAACAATATTCATAAAAAAACAGAAAAAAAAGGTATATTTAATACCTTTATTGTTCACACTTTTACAACGCTAAATTTCAAACAAGGAAGGGAACGATCTTATGAAAAAGAAAATCGCATTGGTTACGGCATCCTTACTATTGGCCGCATCACTTGCAGGGTGTGGCAATACCGCTAAAACAGCGGCTCCATCCTCTGGTACAACGGCGGGCAGTTCCGACAAGAAAGAAGCCGCGGCAGCAGGAGAGGTAAAATGGCCCTCAGGTTCAACCATCTATTTCGATGTACCGGCAAAAGCAGGAGGCGGCTCAGATCTGATCACCCGCTATATCACTGCCGGATGGGAAACGTGTCTTGAAGGGGTAAACTTTGTGGTTACCAACTATGATACCTCGGAAGTGGGAGCCCAGCATGCGGCAAAGGCAGCGCCCGACGGCATGAATCTGACCATAGCGGCCTGCACCAATATGGATAATTATTTATCCGGCTCATCAGAGGTGAACCCGATGGAAGATCTGACCGTGATCTGCAAGGTGAATGCCGGAGGCCCCCAGGCCTGGATTGCCTCTCCGGAAGCTCCCTATAACAATATGAAGGAGCTGGCCGAATACATAAAGGCCCATCCAAGCGAGCTCACAGTAGGCTGTACTCTGGGCGGCACCTCCCAGCTGATCTGGTTGAATACCCTGGCGGCAATAGAAGAAGGTCTTGACCAGCAGGTAAATTATGTGCAGTGTTCTTCTGAAGCGGACAAGCTGACTAACGTGGCATCGAAAGCCATTGACCTGGGCAACTGTTCGGTTAACAATGCCCTTTCCTACCAGCAGGATGGAAAACTTAAAGTTTTGGGGATTGTAGGTCCTGAAGTGATGACAAAGGCGGAATGTGAAAAGCTGATCGGCCAGGAATTAAACGATTCCTTCCTGTCCATGCCGGAGCAGGGAATCAATGCGGTATGGGATTCCGGATACTACATTATGGGGCCGGCAGGCATGGAACCGGCATTGGTGGAAACGATCAATAAAAACCTGCAGGGATTGACGGAGGCAAAGCCATTTGTGGATGGAATGAACACCATGGCAATGCTGATCGATGTAAAGGACGTGGAAGGCTCCAAAGCTGATTTCCAGACGGAGTGGGATGTTAACTATGATCTTCTGTCAGGTTTAGGACTGATGGTGCGCTGATAAATGACAGGTGATGAGACGGTCCGGCTGGCTGCGGCCGGACCGTTTTTGGCGGAAAAGAGGTATGATATGAAAAAATTGAATAAAACCTATATTATGGGTGTTGTCTGTATCCTGTTTTCATTTTGGATCTTCTGGGAAACATCGCGGATTCCGGAACGGCTGGTATCCAATGAGCCGGGACCTAAACTGTTCCCTTATATTTCGGCTGCCGGAATTCTGGTTTTTTCAGTGATTTCCATTATTTTTGACGGAGCGAAAGAGAAGAAGGCAGAGACAGAGCCCTATCTGGATGCGGACGGATGGAAACGGATCGGGATCATAATGGGAGAAGCAGTTTTGTTTGCAGTAGGAATGAAATTTATAGGTTTCTGGATTACTGCCATGGCTGGAATGATGATGTTCATCCAGACTTTGAAAGGCGGTAAAAAGATTAACCGGATCTTTGCAGCTGTGCTGAGCATTGGTCTGGGCACCATCTGTTACATAGGGTTTACGAAAGGTTTTGTGATTCCTCTTCCCAAAGGGGAAATCTGGACCATGCTTGGCATCAATATGATGTAGGAGGAATGGATAATGGCAACTTATTTAGCTTCATTAATGACGGTTTTAGAGCCGATGAACCTGCTGATGCTGTGGCTTTGCGCGGTGATCGGCTGTATTTTGGGAGCGATTCCGGGACTTTCCGGCGGGCTCGGCATCACATTGATTCTGCCTATGACATTTGCCCTGAACGCGGAGCTGAGTTTCTGCATGCTGCTGGGCATGTATGTGGGCGGAATTTCGGGTTCTTTCATCGCGGCTGTGCTGGTGGGGATTCCTGGGTCGGCGGCATCCATCGCCACCTGTTATGACGGATATCCCATGACAAAACAAGGGAAAGCGGCCAGAGCGCTGACTATCGGCATCACAGGGTCCTTTATCGGTACGGCAGTATCCATTATCGTAGCGACCTTATGTTCCAGCGCGATTGCGGATATCGCCCTGGCTTTGGGGCCGTGGGAATACTTCAGTCTCTGCTTTATGGCGATCTCGCTGGTGGTGGGATTAAGCCGCGGGTCTGTTTATAAAGGACTGCTGGCCGCATTTATCGGTATCTGGCTGTCCACGGTTGGAACGGACCAGGTAACGAACCAGATGCGCTTTACATTCGGAAATTATAACTTATTTGCAGGAATTAATGTGGTATGTCTTCTGATGGGAACTTTCGCCCTGCAGCAGGTCGCCACCAGCTATGCCAGGGGAAACCAGGAGATGCCGGAAGTGGACAGAAACGGGCTGAGAGGGTTTGGACTGACCGTAAAAGACTTTGTAAAAAGCGCCAAAACCATCATAACGTCGCTGTTGGTAGGGCTTTGGATCGGTTTTCTTCCGGGAATGGGTTCCGGCGTAGCCAATATGATCGCCTACGGACAGGCGAAAAAAATGAGCAGACATCCTGAAAAATTCGGAACAGGTACGGATGACGGCATATGGGCCTCCGAAGTATCCAACAATGCCGGTGTGGGCGGAGCTCTGATCCCTATGATGAGTTTGGGAATTCCGGGAGACGGCACGACAGTGCTTCTGCTTTCAGCCATGACGATTCACGGTCTGCAGGCAGGCCCCATGTTCATTTCCACCAACCCCAATCTGGCTTATATGATATTTGCAGCCGTATTGGTGGCGGCTGTTCTCGTCTTTGTAACGGAACTTCTGACCAAGAGATGGTTTCCGCTGCTGTTGAAAGCTCCCTATCATTATCTGTACAGCGCAATTATGATGATCTGCTTTTTAGGCGCCTTCAGCGCCAGCACATCCATGTTCAGCGTCTATATGATGATCGGTTTTGGAGTTTTAGGCGTTGTGCTGGACTTTTTTGAAATCCCCATGAGCCCTTTGATGCTGTCCTATATCCTGGGAACGAATCTGGAAACTTACTTCAGAAGGGGATGCTCTTATGCAAAGGGAGATATGACATCCTTTTTCACCCGTCCGATTTCCTGTATTTTATTGGTGATCGGCATTTACAGCCTTCTGAATCCGGCCGTAAGGTATTTTATCAAAAAAGCCAGGTTAAAAAAGGCGGCCGCCTGAGCAAAATTAATTAGAAGATGAGGAATATAAGCCATGTCGATGAAAGAAGATTATGAAAAATATCTGGAGAGAAGATCAGCCCTGATGAAAGATCCAAAGTCGGTAATCTGGACAGATCAGGAAAGCCGTTATCTCCATCCATTCCGTATGTATGGAAATTTATATTATGTAGGGGATGACTGGGTATGTGTCCATCTGGTGGATACAGGAGAAGGGCTGCTTCTGATCGACGGGGGGAACTGCGGCGCTGCAGCCATGCTGGTTCAGGCCATATGGGAAGCCGGTTTTAATCCGGCCGATGTCAAATGGATGATCCTTTCCCACGGTCATGTAGACCACATCGGTTCCGCTGTTTTCTTCCGGAAAATGTTCGGCACAAAACTGCTGTTGGGCGCTCCGGATGCCCGGATGTTTGAGGAACACCCGGAACAGTCGGCGATACAGGAAAGTACGGATTTTATGGATTCCCTGTTTACGCCTGACATCCTGATCAATGACGGTGATGTGATGACTTTTGGAAACACGGAAATCCAGTTTTATCTGGTGCCGGGGCATACGGCCGGCTGTATCGCCTGTTTCTTTGATATTACCGATGGAAACGAGGTGAAACGGGCCGGTTATTATGGAGGTTTCGGATTCAATACCCTGCGCCGGGATTTCTTGAAGGAAATCGGGGACCCGTCTTATCAGATGAGACAGGTTTACCTGGATTCCCTGAAAAAAGTCAGAGACCGTCATGTGGATGTATTTATGGGAAATCATACCAACAACAACAATCTGGTGGAAAAACTCCGTTATATTAAGGAACATCCGGGAGAGAATCCCTTTGTGGATCAAGAGGGATGGGGCAGGTATTTGGATGAAAAGAGGGACAGCCTGCTGGAATTTATGAAAGATCCCGCCAATCTGTAGGCGGTGAAAGAGAGGAAAGACAATGCCTTTTACGGAACTGGAAAAAGAAAAGTTCAGAAAGATCATTTTGGAGACGGGAGGAAACCGGGAAACCATGCTAAAGGCCCGGACCATTCCGGATGAATACAGGGAATATCTGAATAAAGTGGAACGAAAAACCGAGGTGGTTCCGGTCCCTTCGGCTGGGGTGCCGGTCACCTGTTATATTTCTGCAGCCAAAGACAGGACGGATCACTGCCCTGTGCATATTAACTGCCATGGAGGCGGATTTTATCTGCCCCAGAACCGGGACGACGATATGTACTGCGCCCATCTGGCCGCAGAGATAAAAGGGATTGTGGTGGACGTGGATTACGCCCTCTGTCCGGATTACCAGTATCCCACGGCTTTTTTACAGAGCTATGAGGCGGTGAAATGGGCATTTTCCCAGTGCAAAACCTGGGGAGGAGATCCAAAGAGGATCTCCATGGGCGGGCACAGTGCCGGCGGCAATCTGACTGCTGCGGTGGCATTGAAAGCCAACAGGACAAAAGAATTTCAATTATGCCTTCAGATCCTGGATTTTGCCGCCCTTGATCTGGCTGCGTTTACACAAGGCGAAGATCTCCAGGCCAGACGCAGCCGGGCTTTTCACGATATGTATTCCGGCTGTAATGATTCTGTCTGTTCGCAGCCTTACTATACGCCGCTGCTGGCTGAAGACAGTGACTTAAAAGGGCTGCCTGAGACGCTCATTATCGCCGCCGGAATCTGTCCGTTTAAGGAGATGAATCTGGAATATGGAGCCCGTATGGCCGCACAAGGCGTTGCAGTGACCATGAAATGTTTTGCGGACAGCCATCACGGTTTTACCATGCGGATGCTGGACGAGTGGCAGGAAGCGCAGCAGATGATTATCGGTAAATTGAGAGAAACTTCCTTATAAATAACAGAATGGAAAAGGTGCAGGAAAATGCGGCCGTATGGCTGTATTGTTCTGCACCTTTTTCCGTTTGAAAACAGGCAGAGAACCGGTCCGCCTGATGGAAATAAAAAAACCTTGTAATGTCGAAATCACAAGGTAAGTAAGATAGTAGCGGAAATTGGACTTGAACCAACGACACCACGGGTATGAACCGTGTGCTCTAGCCAGCTGAGCTATTCCGCCATATGAAATTGGATCGATTCTTTCGAATCAGTGGGACCTATAGGGCTCGAACCTATGACCCTCTGCTTGTAAGGCAGATGCTCTCCCAGCTGAGCTAAGATCCCTGGGTTATGTAGTCTTTTAAACATCCAAACTTCAGTGCTTGTCGACTGCTTGATAAGTATAAATGATATTGTTTTAATTGTCAATACTTTTTCTACAATTTTTTTCGCAAATTTTATTATCATTTTGTTATGTTTATGATACAATATAGAATAATAAGATTACGGAGGTTAGAGCGTGTTTGACAAATAATCCCGATGGCTTATTTTCACACCCGAATTTGTGCCGGAGCCACAAATTTGAAACGCAGCTGAAAATCTGAAATTCTCAGCGCGTGCCTGCGCAGCGCAGTATTTGCGCTAAAACGCTCCGTCATGGAGGATTTTTATGTATCATTTTATAGTGAATCCCAATGCCTGCTGCGGACGTGGAGTCCGTATCTGGAAGAAACTGGAACGGCAATTAGATTCTGCTAATATTGAATATGAAGCCCATCTGACAAAACAGCAGGGAGATGCGAAACGGTTTGCCCGCGAATTGACGGAAGGTATGAAGGAACCGAAGATGATTGTTGCGGTGGGCGGTGACGGTACGGTCAATGAAGTATTGGACGGTATCAGTTTCGGCGGTCCTATTACATTTGGATATATTCCTGCGGGTTCCGGCAATGATCTTGCCAGAAGCCTCAAGATATCGAAAAATCCTTACAGGGCCCTGAAAAAGATTTTGAATCCCAGATATCATAAGCTGCTGGATTATGGGGTTGTTTCCTATGGAGAAGATGTTATATCATATAGAAGATTTATGGTCAGCTCAGGAATCGGGCTGGATGCGGCAATCTGCCATAATATTCTTCATTCCAGGCTGCGCTGTGTTTTGAACCGGCTTCATTTGAACGGACTGAGCTATATCCTGATCGGGATCAGACAACTGCTGTGCGCCAAATCCGTGAAGGGATACATACTGCTGGATGGTGTGCAGAAAGTGGAGTTTAATCATATCTATTTTATTTCCGCGCATATCCACCCGTATGAAGGCGGCGGGTTCAAATTTGCACCGAAAGCCGATTATAGTGATGGGAAGCTGGCCGTTTGTGTGGTTAACGGTTCCTCCCGGCGGAAGCTGATTCCTGTGCTGGCCGGGGCGCGTTTGAAAAAATACGGCAGACATCCGGGAATCCGGAATTTTGAATGCCGGGAACTGGTCATTCATACGGACAAGCCGTTGGCCGTACATGTGGACGGTGAAAGCTGTTTATGCCAGCAGGACCTTCAGATTCGATGTATTGAAAAGAAGATACGTATCATAGTTTAGACTTAAAGGAGATTTTTAATATGAGAATAGGACAGGGATATGATGTACACCGTTTGACAAAAGGCCGTAAACTGATTTTGGGAGGGGTGGAAATCCCATACGAACAGGGCCTGTTGGGACATTCCGATGCGGATGTGCTGGTTCATGCAGTGATGGACGCTCTTTTAGGGGCCGCGGCCCTCGGCGATATCGGACAGCATTTTCCCGATACGGATCCCAGGTATAAGGGAATATCCAGCATAGAGCTGCTCAGGCACGTGAGAGGCCTTTTGGAGGATAAGGGATATGTGATTGAGAATATCGACGCCACCATCATTGCCCAAAGGCCGAAACTGGCGCCATACCGCCCTCAGATGGCGGCTAATATCGAAGAGGCGCTGAAGCTGGAACCCGGCCGGGTCAGTGTCAAAGCCACCACGGAAGAGGGGCTGGGTTTTACGGGAAATGGCGAAGGAATTTCATCTCAGGCCATAACCCTGTTGACGGAAACCGCCGATTACTGCTATGATGATAAAATATTGGCAAAAGACTGCGGCTCCTGCGGCGGCTGCTGTAAAAAAGCGTAGATAGAAGAAGTGAGAGGACAGAGGAATTATGAAGATCTATAACACCTTAACAAAAAGAAAAGATGAATTTGTGCCTTTGGAAGAAGGAAAGGTAAAGATGTATGTGTGCGGGCCTACTGTGTATAATTTCATTCATATCGGCAATGCCCGTCCCATGATCGTTTTCGATACGGTCAGACGCTATTTTGAGTATAAAGGGTATGACGTTAACTATGTGTCCAATTTTACCGATGTGGATGATAAGATCATTAAGAAGGCGATTGAAGAGGGCGTGGATGCCGACACAATTTCCAAACGCTATATTGAAGAATGCAAGAAAGATATGGAGGCCATGAATGTAAAGCCGGCCACCACCCATCCGCTGGCAACCCAGGAAATCTGCGGGATGCTGGAGATGATACAGACCCTGATTGAGGCAGGACACGCTTATGCGGCTGCGGACGGAACCGTCTATTTCCGCACAAAATCATTTAAAGAATATGGAAAGCTGTCCCATAAGAACCTGGAAGATTTGCAGTCCGGGTTCCGCGAGATCAAGGTCACAGGAGAAGAAGGAAAAGAAGATCCTGCGGATTTCGTTCTCTGGAAGCCTAAAAAAGAGGGAGAGCCCTATTGGGAGTCTCCATGGTGCGATGGCCGTCCCGGCTGGCATATCGAGTGTTCCGTCATGTCTAAGAAATACTTAGGCGACCAGATTGATATCCATGCAGGAGGTGAAGACCTGATCTTCCCCCATCATGAGAATGAAATTGCCCAGAGTGAGGCGGCAAACGGAAAAGAGTTCGCCCGTTACTGGATGCACAATGCATTTTTAAATATCGATAACAGAAAAATGTCAAAATCTTTAGGCAACTTTTTTACCGTAAGAGAGATCAGCGAAAAATACGATCTGCAGGTACTGCGTTTCTTCATGCTCAGCGCCCATTACAGAAGCCCGTTAAACTTCAGCGCGGAATTGATGGAAGCGTCCAAGAACGGTCTGGAGAGAATCCTGACCTCTGTAGAACGTTTAAAAGATCTGGAAGAAAAGGTCCAGGGCAATGTGCTGAGCGAAGAAGAGACTGCGTGGAAGGCCGATGCGGATAAGCTGGTAGAGAAGTACGAGGCGGCGATGGACGATGATTTCAATACGGCGGATGCAATTTCAGCCGTATTTGAACTGGTAAAACTGAGCAATTCCACAGCCGGAGAATCCAGCTCCAAAGCGTATGTGAGCGCTATGAAAGCCATGATTGAAAAGCTCTGCGATGTACTTGGAATCATCACTGAGAAAAAGGCGGAGATTCTGGACAGCGAGATTGAAGCCATGATCGAAGCCAGACAGCAGGCCAGAAAAGCAAAGAATTTTGCCCTGGCAGATGAAATCCGCGGAAAACTTCTGGATATGGGTATCGTTTTGGAAGATACCAGAGAAGGTGTGAAATGGAAGAAAGCATAAAGGCAGAGACTTCTTTTATCAGTTTCTGCAAAGACAGCCTGAAGCTTGGGGAGATAGATGTCCGCACCTATTCTCCCCTGGTTCTTGCATACATCGGCGATGCCGTTTATGAGGTGGTTATACGCACGAAAGTGATCAATCACGGAAGTATGCAGGTGAATAAAATGCATAAAAAGAGCTCCAGCCTGGTGAAAGCCGAAACCCAGGCCAGCCTCATTAAAGCGTTGGAAGAGGAACTGACGGAAGAGGAAAAAGCGGCATATAAGCGCGGACGCAATGCCAAATCAGCGTCCACCGCCAAACACGCGACAGTGATAGATTACCGGATGGCAACCGGATTTGAAGCTTTAATTGGTTATCTGTATCTGACGGAGCAGTATGAACGAATGATAACATTGATCAGCCATGGGCTTGAAAAGATAGGAGAGTAATGTGTACCCTGCGGCTGGGAAACTGAGATTCTCAGCGCGGGCCTGCGCTGCGCAGTATTTGCGTAAAAACACTCCGGTATGGGAGGATTAGAATGAGATACGAAGAGTTTACCATAGAAGGAAGAAATGCAGTTTTGGAGGCATTTCGTTCCGGCAAGACCATCGATAAGCTGTTTGTGCTGGATGGATGCAAAGACGGCCCGGTCCAGTCTATAACGAGAGAGGCCAGAAAACAGGATACGATTATAAACTATGTGGCTAAGGAGCGTCTGGACCAGATGTCTGAGACGGGCAAGCATCAGGGTGTAATCGCTTATGCGGCCGCTTATGAGTACGCTGAGGTTGAGGATATTTTAGAGGCCGCCAAAGAGAAGGGAGAGCCTCCATTTATCTTTCTGCTGGACGGAATTGAAGATCCCCATAATCTGGGTGCGATCATCCGTACCGCTAACCTGGCAGGGGCCCATGGCGTGATCATACCTAAGAGAAGGGCGGCAGGTCTGACAGCAACGGTTGCCAAAACTTCTGCAGGGGCTTTAAATTATACTCCTGTGGCCAAAGTGACCAACCTGGCTGCCACAATTGAAGACTTAAAAAAGAAGGGGCTCTGGTTTGTCTGCGCGGATATGGGCGGTGAATTGATGTACCGTCTGGATTTAAAAGGCCCGATCGGTCTCGTGATCGGCAATGAAGGGGATGGAGTGGGCAAACTGATCCGGGAAAAATGCGATATGACTGCTTCCATACCTATGAAAGGCGAGATTGATTCCCTGAACGCTTCCGTGGCAGCCGGTGTTTTAGCCTATGAAATCGTAAGACAGCGTCTGCAGTGATACCGGCGGCTGTGAGCAGGCGGGGTAACAAAGATATTTACATTACGGTTTAAAAAGATTATAATGTAACTGTAACCGGAAACAGATACGGAGGTTAAGATATGAAGAGAAGGAATAGATCTGCCGGAGTTCTGGCTTTGGTGCTTGCAGCAGGATTAACTGCATGTTCATCCGCCCAGGATGTATCAAAACAGAGCAGTGCGGCGGAAACGACAGCCGCTTTCGTCGTAATTGAAGATAACCAGATTCCTTTATATGAGAAGCCGGCCAGCAGCAACGTGCGCCAGCCCCAGGCTTCGGGAACTGTGGTCTATGATAACAGCAAGGTCCTTTTGGATGCGTCCAATTCCAGCCAGGGCTACGTGATGGTGAAGTATACCGGCAGCAACAGTAAGATTAAAGTACAGGTCACTAAAAGCGGCAAAGAAACTTATACTTATGATCTGAACGCCAGGGATGATTATGAGGTATTCCCTTTATCAGAGGGAAACGGTTCTTATTCCATAAAGGTATTTGAGAACATTACAGGAAACCAGTATTCACAGGCTTTCAGCCAGGATATATCGGTTACAATACCGGATGAGTTCGCACCGTTTTTGTACCCGAACCAATATGTGAATTTTAACAGCACCAGCGCGGTGGTACAGACCGGTTCCCAGATTGCGGCAGGGATCAGCGATCCGATCGAAGTCGTTACGGCGATTTATAATTATGTGATAACGAATGTGACATATGATACGGCAAAAGCGTCCAGTGTGAAATCCGGCTATCTGCCCAATGTGGATACGGTTCTGGCGCAAAAGACCGGAATTTGCTTTGATTATGCAGCTGTTATGACCGCAATGCTGCGTTCCCAGAATATCCCCACTAAACTGGTGGTGGGATATACAGGAAGCGTCTATCACGCCTGGGTTAATGTTTATATTGACAACGTAGGCTGGGTTGACGGCATGATCTTTTTTGACGGCCATGACTGGCAGCTTATGGATCCCACCTTTGCCTCCTCTGCAAAACAGAGCAAGGAAATTATGGAATATATTGGCAATGCTTCCAATTATCAGGCTAAATTCTTATATTAATCCAAATCAAACAGGACTGCTTCGGAGACGGGGGCAGTCTTTTTTTGCGGCTCAGGCGTTGGAAAGACTGCCGGACCGTACCATTTTTTATGCTGCGGAATAATTTCGTTCCATTGGCGTATTTACTTTCAAAAACAGAAATAGTATACTTGGTAACAGATAACAGGAAGGAGATTTTAGCGATGGCGAATAAAATAGGGCGTAAGTATTCATACGAAGAATTGTCGGCATTCTGTCTTCAGATATCACTGCTCCTGAGTTCCGCGATCCCTTTGGATGAAGGGCTTTCTATTATGGCGGAGGATGCGGCGACTCAGTCTGAAAAGGATATGCTGCTTTATATATCGGAAGAGGTGGAGCTTGGAGAACCTTTTGCAGAAGTTTTGGAAAAGACGGAAGCATTTCCGCCGTATGTGGTGCGGATGGCAAAGCTGGGACAGCAGACGGGGACCCTGGATCAGATCATGGAATCCTTGTCCGTTTATTATGAAAAGGAAAATGCACTGCTCAGAAGCATCCGCAATGCGGTGACCTATCCTGTGATTATGGTATTCATGCTTTTAGTAGTATTGTTTGTGCTGTTTATAAAGGTGATGCCCATCTTTGAAGATGTATATGCCCAGCTCGGGGCGCAGATTTCGCCGGTATCTAAGTCGGCTATCCGGCTGGGAGGCGTTTTCAGCGGCGCGGCGCTGGCGGTTTCCTGTGTGCTGGCCGCAGTAGTGGCAGTGATCTGGACAGCATCTAAATTTGGAAAAAAATTTCATGTGGTGGAATCTTTTATGGACAATATGAAGCGGAGGAGTAAAATTGCCCTTGCGGTGGCCAACCGAAGATTCACCTCTGTTCTGGCCCTGACCTTAAAGAGCGGGATGGAACTGGAAAAGGGAATGGGGCTGGCTCAGTCCCTGGTTGAAAACAGCAGGGTGGAAGAACAGATCCGCAAATGCGGGGAAGATTTAGAAGACGGCAGCAGTTACTATGATGCCATGAAAAAGACGGGATTGTTCAGCGGCTTCCATATCCAGATGATAAAGGTCGGGAGCAGGAGCGGACGTCTGGATACGGTTATGGAGGAAATTTCAAAGGACTATGAACAACAGGCGGATACTGCCATTGACAATATGATAGCCAGATTTGAGCCGACGGTGGTGGCTGTGCTGGCTGTTTCTGTAGGGCTTATCCTTTTGTCCGTAATGCTGCCTTTAGTGGGCGTGCTTTCGGCAATCGGCTGATGTGAGGTACATATATGGCAGAAAAGAGAAAAGGAAAGAGATCAATTGCTGGAATTCTGTTTTCCATATTGCTGTTTGCCGCTGTGATGTGGATTTTCTGGCTGGGCGTTTCCTTCTTTTCCGCGAAGGCGGATGAAGAGGGAGCGGAGACCCTGAGACGGGGGATTGGCAGGGCGTCGGTGCAGTGTTATGCCATTGAAGGGCGTTATCCGCCCAGTGTGGCCTATTTAGAAGATAATTATGGGATTCAGATCGATGAGAGCCGCTACAATGTATTTTACAGCGGTTTTGCGTCCAATATAATGCCGGAGATAACTGTGGTTCCGGTTAAAAAAGAATGAGGAGGCGGATGGGATGGGAAATAAATCCATACAAAAAGGCCAGACCATGAACACGCTTTTTACCATGCTCCTTTTTCTGGTTTTTGTGCTTTGCGCCCTGTTTACCGTATTGATCGGCGGCAAGGTGTATGAGAATATTACAGCCCGTATGGAGGAAAATTATACCGGAAGTACGGCGCTTAATTATATTGCCAATAAAGTGCGCCAGGGAGATACCTATGGCGGCGTCCAGGTAAAAGAGGTGGAAGGAACCCCGGTGCTGGAACTTTCACAGGAGATTAACGGTGAAACATATGTAACCATGATCTATTATAAGGACGGAAGCATCCGTGAGCTTTTTACGGATACCCAGAGCGGACTGGGATTGTCGGATGGTCTGGAAATCATTGGCTGTGACGGCCTGAAGCTGAAACAGGAAGGACGCCTGATAATGGTTGAGACAACAGGTGAAGGCGGCAGCAGTCTGACCTTATCCCTCAGAAGCGGAGGCGGCAAAAATGAGTAAAAAGAGAGAAACTCCATCAGGAATGTTTATGATGGAGATGATTATGGTTGTATTTTTCTTTATTTTGTGTGCCAGCACCTGTATTTTGGTGTTTGTGAAGGCTAATAACATGAGCCGCCATGCGAAGGATTTAAATCAGAGCGTGCTGATGGCGGAAAGCATCGCCGAGGTGTGGAAAGCGGAAGGGGAAGACGGCCTGACCGGCAGGCTGGGCGCCCGGGCTCATGCCGGCGGCGGAGAAAAACAGTACGGCATGTATTGGGACCGTGAGTGGAATCCGCTGTCTGAAAAGGGAGACGCTGCTTATCTGGCGGATATTACGGTATCGGACCGTGACAGGATGTCCTATGCTGAAGTGGTGATTTCCAGAACCGAGGACAACAGCGAGGTGTTTCGTTTAGAGACGCAAAAATACAGTCAGACGGTGAGGGGAGAGAGATGAAAGGAAGAATGAATATCGGAAGCACCTCCCTGATCCTGATTTTTATAGTGCTCTGTCTGGCGACGTTCGGACTGCTGTCTTTGAGCAGCGCCAAAGGGGACTGGAATCTGGCCCAAAAGGGGGCCGCATCGGCCCGGATCTATTACCAGGCGGACAGGGAAGGGGAAAACTTTCTGGAAATGGCGGATAAAAAGCTTCAGGAAGCTTTTATGTCAGCAGACGGCGAAGATAGGGAAAAAGCCCTGGAAGGCGCTCTCGGGAACTATTACAGGAAAGAAACCGATACGGTGGAAACGGATATTCCCATGGAATACGGCCAGGTTTTACATATTGAGCTCAGGATAACGGAAGAGGGCAGCAGCCTGTTTGAAATTTCAGAGTGGAAAGTATTTAATCAGGATGAGTACGAAATCGACGATTCCATGCCGGTTTGGACCGGAGGTATGAATTAAACAGTTGAGAGGAAAGACAGTATATGAATGTTGAAGAATTGCTGAGCCTTGCGGTTCAAAAGAAAGCCGGAGATATCTTTTTAATTCCAGGTATGCCGTTTTCCTATAAGATCGGCGGACGGATTATTTATCAGGGTGATGAAAAGCTCTATCCTGACCAGATGGAAAAGATGATAACAGAACTTTACCATATAGCAGGAGACAGAAATATGGAAAAGGTGAGAACCCATGGGGATGATGACTTTTCATTTGCCATTCCCAAGGTTTCCAGGTTCCGCGCCAATGTGTTCCGTCAGAGAGGCTCTCTGGCTGCCGTAATCAGGGTGGTGACATTTGATCTGCCTAATTTTGAGGAACTGCACCTGCCGAAAAACATTGTGGATATCGCCAGGATGACCAAAGGCTTTGTTCTGGTGACCGGACCGGCCGGAAGCGGAAAAAGCACCACGCTGGCCTGCATTATAGATGAAATCAACCGCACCAGAAATGCCCATGTGATCACCCTTGAAGATCCCATCGAGTACCTTCACCGCCATAATAAGAGTGTTGTTACCCAGAGAGAGATCGCAACGGATACGGACAGCTATGTTTCCGGTCTCAGGGCGGCTTTAAGGCAGGCCCCGGACGTGATCCTGGTAGGCGAAATGCGTGATTATGAGACGATAAAGACAGCCATGACAGCGGCGGAAACGGGCCATTTGGTGATCTCCACCCTTCATACGGTGGGAGCTGCCAATACCATCGACCGCATCATTGATAACTTCCCGCCCAACCAGCAGCAGCAGATCCGAATCCAGATTTCCATGGTTATGCAGGCAGTTATTTCCCAGCAGCTGATTCCTACTGTTGACGGAGGCGTTTACCCGGCATTTGAAATCATGTTTTTCAACAATGCCATCCGGAATATGGTCCGGGAATCCAAAATCCATCAGATTGACAGCGTGATTGCGACTTCCCAGGCTGAGGGCATGATATCCATGGATACCAGCCTCATTAATCTTTACAGACAGGGGATCATATCTAAAGAAAATGCGGTTATCTACAGCAATAACAGCGAGTTAATGGAAAAGAAACTGAACCGTCAATAGAAGCAGAATGTGTGAGGTCGAGATGAAAAACTGCAGAAAGTGGCTGGCGGCCCTGGGAATGATACTGGCGCTTCTGCCGGCAGCAGCATGCGGCGGGGAAAAGAAGGCGGAAGACATCACCCTGGAAGAAGGTTCTGCCCAGGAAGAGACGGAGCCTCAGCTGAAGATAGGCGTCTGTATTTATAATTATGATGATAAGTTCATGTCCCAGTACAGGGATGAGTTAGAAAAATACCTCTCAGAAGCTTATAATGCGGATGTTTTGTCCGTAAACGGCCGTGGAAGCCAGGAGGAACAGAACCGGCAGATTGATCAGTTTTTGGCCCGGGAATATGATGGATTGATTGTGAACGTGATTCAGGCAGACGAAGCGGAAACTCTGGTGAATAAATGCCGCGATGCTGCGGTTCCTGTTGTGTTTATCAACCGGGCGCCAGGAGAGGAAGAGATCAGGCGATGGAAAGATGCCAATATTGCCGCGTCCTATGTGGGAACGGATGCCAGGCAGTCCGGGACTTATCAGGGGGAGATCATATTGGAAACTCCCAATAGAGGAGACTTTAACGGAGACGGCGTAGTCAACTATGTGATGATCACCGGGGCAGATGACAACATAGACGCCGAATACAGAACGGAATATTCCATAAAAGCGCTGGAAGATGCCGGGATTAAGACGAAATGCCTGACCAAACGCAGCGGCAACTGGAGCCAAAAGGAAGGATACCAGCTTGTATCCAACGCTCTGTTCCAATACGGCAGAGAGATTGAAGTCATATTCTGCAACAACGATGCCATGGCTAATGGGGCCAGAAGCGCGGTTTTGGAGGCCGGCAGAACGGTTGGAGACGATATCTGCCTGGTGGGAGTGGATGCGCTTAGGGATACTGTAAAGTACGTTGAAGAGGGAACGGTTACCGGTACGGTTTTCAACGATTATGCCACTCAGGCCCACACGGCGGCGGATGCGGTGGTAAATATGATCCGCGGCGAAAAGACCGATAAAGAATTTACGGTAGATTATATAAAGATAGTCGGCAGCCTGACCAATAAAGTCATCGGTTTCTGCGTCCCTAAAACAAAGGATGAAGAAGAGCTTAAATACAGGGAAGAGATAAAGGACCTGCTGGAGCGGGGATATAACGCCAAAGTCAGGATGGCTGAGGTAGAAGGCGACTGGGACAGCATGGTAAAAGAGATCAATAACTTTTCCGATCAGAAAGTCAATGCCCTCATCATCGACATGTCCGAGGTAACGGACCCTGAAAAAGTCGAAAAGAAATGCAGGGATGCGGAATTATCTGCAGTGCTGCTCTACACGCCTGAGGAAGAAGCCAGTGCCAATCAAAACGCTGGGGAAACAGGGGCAGCTTTGGAAGACCGGGCCCTATCTGCCGGATTGGCCGCAGAAGAGGCGGTTAAACTGACCAAAAAGCAGTACTGGTCTGTGACTTATCTGGATAAATGGAAGCAGAACTAAAATAACCGGGGCGGACAAAAAGCCGCACCCCGGTTATTTTCTTCTAATCAGTTGTTATCTGATTATCTAATCTTCAACGGTCATAACACGGAACGAGTTATCAGACCAGGTATTGCCAATAATGTATGAAGTGTAATTCCTGCCTGCCTGAATGTCCACATAGAAGGATACCAGCGGCTGTCCGGTCATATTAGACCCTGCAATTGCGCCGATCACAATGACCGGAAGTTCCCGGATGACAGAAAAGCTGTTGGCCCTTGTCAGATAGAACTGATAGGAACCGGCTACAGCCTGCTTATAAGAGGTAACTTCCTGGAAACCGATATTGCGGAAGACGGTTTCTCCACCGTATAATTTCAGATCATAATTGGAGCCTGCATAGGACATATTGGCGATTCTGTAGCATCCTGAATTATAAGGAACATTTCTGCATCCGTTACTGGGAACCCGGATCATATTGAGCCCGCCGGAACCGGAATCCACAAGAACCATGGTCACCTTTTCACCGGATACGAACGGGAAGGTCTGCTGGAGCAGAATGGAGCGCATGCCCGTTGCACGGCGCACCGTAACCGTATGGAATCCGTCGCTGATCCAGTCATAATTGCTGATGGTAGCAAACCGTGAGTTGACAGCATAAGGTTCATTATCAATAGAAATATTCACCGGAAATGAATTGGTGGACGCATTCAGGAAACGGACCTGGCCATAGTACTGCGCAGGAGGATTAATAGGAAAGTCAGGCCAGGAAGGCTGTGGTCTTCCGGGAGCCACGGGTCCGCCTTCGCCTGGGTTGGG
>JAGZXV010000081.1 GCA_018378255.1 Clostridiaceae bacterium
AAGTTATTATATCAAAACAGACGTAAAACTTAAATATCGTGTTAAATTTTCAAGGTACAAATTTATATCAAAGGTCTTTGACCTTTTGACACCCGAATCATTATATATATGATATTGTTTTTGCGTTTTATATCGTTAATCCACAGTGGCAATTGCTGGATTAGCAGATATTTAAATATTTCTTATGCTGAAAAGCTGAATTACGATGCAAATTTAAGTATTGTCTGTAATTGGGCTTGGTAAAAAGGAGAAAACACCCCATGGATCGTATAGTTCCGATTATAAATGATCTGACTGTAATTATTTTTGATCTCATAATTTTCACAAATATGATTTCTTTAAAAAGAGATACCAAGTTAAGCAGGGCTGTTATGTACATTGGATGTACTCTTATCGTACTCTCGTATTACATGGCTGCTTATGTTTTAGGATGGGCGGCATCTATAGCATCCATGGTCTGTATGAGCATTCCCAGTTTAATCCTGTTTTATATTTTGTCGTACCATAAGGACTGCCGCTTTATAATGACGTTCAGTTTTGTGGACTCGGTTTCTCTGATCGTTGCTTTTATTGGAAGGTATATTGGAATGGTTACATCCCAGACCGTGGGGCTTGTCTCGGCAGCTGTCACTATCGGATTGTTTTCAGCAATTTTATTTATAGGAAAAGATTATTTTAAGAAATATCATGATCTGCTGGAAGTAACCCAATCAGGCTGGACAGAGATGGCAGTTTCCACAGTTATGATTTATTTTGGTCTCGTTTTTTTCGCAGCATATCCAAAGCCATTGGTGGAACGCATGGAATATGCTCCGGTTTATCTCGTGTTTTCTATTGTCGTTGTGTCCTTTTATGTGGTTTTTATTAAATCTATCATTAAAACCCGTCAGATTTATGAGCAAAATAAGAAACTGGAATATGAAAAGAAGATATATCAGATCGCTTACCGGGATGCATTGACCGGACTTTTAAACAGAGCTTCCTATATTGAATGCGTGAACCGTTTGGAGCGGCAGAAACATGAAAACGGTAATCCCCAGAATATCGCCTGCATGATGTTTGATTTAAATGATCTGAAACAGATCAATGACAGATGGGGGCATAGTGCCGGTGATAGGGCATTAACAGGAGCAGCCGCTGCTTTGAAACGGACCTTTGTAAAGGAGAAAAACTATATTTTCCGATTGGGCGGTGATGAATTCTGCGCTTTAATAACGGATTGTTCAGATGACGCGGCGAAAGAATATCTGGTGCAGTTGAAGAAAGAACTGGAGGCAGAGAGCCTGGAAGCAGGATTTTCTATTCGCCTTGCGGCCGGTTATGAAATGCTGAAGAATGATGGGGAGGATACCATTGAAACGGCGCTTAACCGGGCGGATAATAAGATGTATGAGGATAAAAAAAGTCAAAAGAGTAAAAAGGGCCACTATGACTGATTCGTAAAGGCCGGATTTTATGCAGAAATACAGCAATATACTTGTATTCCCCGCATATATATGCTATTATGCAACTATAAAATAAAATATAAGTTCTTCGGGGCAGGGTGTGATTCCCTACCGGCGGTCAAAGTCCGCGACCCACATTTTGTGGCTGATCTGGTGAAATTCCGGAACCGACAGTATAGTCTGGATGAGAGAAGAAATTGCAAGAGTTGGTAAAGTGCTGTAGATAGCAGGCCCCGGATATTTTTGATGTCCGGGGATTTTTTTGTTTTCAGATTGATAAAAGAAAACTGGAAGAACAGAAGGCTGGAAACCAGGAAATCAGATAAACAAAAAATAAGCTCTCCATCCCGTAATTGCAATTCCTCAGACAAGATGAACTTACAAACATGTAGGAGGAAAAAGAAATGAAACAGAATCAATTGCTCAGCATCAAAAATGTAACATTAATGGCCATGTTCGGCGCCTTAGCCGCAGTGCTCATGTTATTCGAGGTTCCGCTGCCGTTTATAGCCCCATCCTTTTATGGGCTGGATATCAGTGAAGTTCCGGTTTTGGTGGGGACCTTTGCGTTAGGCCCGGTGGCAGGTGTTGTGATGGAGCTTGTAAAGATCCTTGTGAAACTGGTTTTAAAACCCACCAGCACAGGCTTTGTGGGAGAGTTTGCAAACTTTTGTGTGGGATGCGCCCTTGTGCTTCCGGCGGGAATTATCTACAAGATTAAAAAGACCAAAAAAGGAGCAGTCATCGGCATGGCAGCAGGCGCGGTGGTTATGACCATTGTGGCCATAGTCTTAAATGCCCTTATCATGCTTCCCTTCTACTCCAATTTTATGCCTCTGGATACGATTATCGCAGCAGGCGCGGCCATCAATCCGGCCATCTCTAACATTTGGACCTTTGCTGTGCTGGCGGTAGGGCCGTTTAATATCGTAAAAGCCGTGATCGTATCTCTGATTACCGCTCTGGTATATAAGAGAGTCAGCGTTATCATTCACAGCACGTCATCAAGACGCGCCGTGAAATCAGTGAAAACCAGATTAGAGTAAAAAGATCTTGTGCTCTGCGCATTCCCTGCGCATTTCCTCAGGCCAGATGCTGGCCTGGACTTCACCTACATGGGCCCGGTCCAGAAGCAGCATACAGAGCCTGGACTGGCCGATACCGCCTCCGATTGTATATGGAAGCTGGCCCTCTAAAAGCATTTTATGGTAAGGCAGGCTGCGGCGATCTTCGCAGCCTGCCTTTTTCAGCTGTTCGTCCAATGCCTTCTCATCTACCCGGATTCCCATGCTGGAAATCTCCAGCGCACAGTTTAAATTATCAAACCAGAACAAAATATCCCCGTTTAAACTCCAGTCATCATAGTCCGGCGCCCGGCCGTCATGAGGCTCCCCGCTGGCTAATTTATCCCCGATCTGCATTAAAAAGACGCAGCCGTGTTCACGGGTGATCAGGTTTTCACGCTCCTTTGGGGTCTTATCCGGGTATTTGTCTTCCAGTTCCTGAGCGGTGATGAAGTAAATGTCTTTTGGGAGGTGCTTTACTGCCTGAGGGTATTTGTACCAAACCTCATGCTGCATATGTTTGATGATTTTGAAAATATGTTTTACCGTCTCCATCAGCGTTTCCATGGTGCGGTCTTCTTTGGCGATGACTTTTTCCCAGTCCCACTGGTCCACATAACAGGAATGGAGATTATCCAGTTCCTCGTCCCGGCGGATGGCGTTCATGTTGGTGTAAAGGCCTTCTCCGATTCCAAAATCGTACTTTTTAAGAGCCATACGTTTCCATTTGGCTAAGGAGTGGACAACTTCCACTTCTTCGCCAGGAATTCCGGCGATATCGAAAGCTACCGGGCGTTCAACTCCGTTCAGGTTATCATTTAAGCCGCTGCTTTTTTCTACGAACAGAGGCGCTGATATCCTTTCCAGGTTCATTTCCCGGCCAAATTCTTTCTGAAAGGTATCTCTGATATATTTGATGGCTTCCTGGGTCTGGCGGATGGTCAGATGGGGGTCATAGTTTTCAGGTATGATGATTGACATGGTGGTTTCCTCCTATTTAAATTCAATTCCGGTTTAGAGTGCGTTTAAACTTGTTTCCTGTCAGGTGTGTGCCGCACTCCGGGCGTCCGGCGCTTTAACTTTAGCGCCAACCGGAAACTACAATCTAGTTTATGTTATCATCAATAGGAAAATGTTTCAAGAGCATTGCACCGGAATAACTGTTGTGCTATGATAAAATCTATATGTAAACGCGAAAAATGCCGCAATTTGGCCTTTTTCTGTAACTATATGCCGCATCGGCGGTGGAATCGAGGCTGTGATGAGAACTAAATTAATTAAAATTGAAGATACTGATCATATAAAGGATGAAGAACTGGAAGAGGCAGCGCAGATCATCCGAAACGGAGGACTGGTGGCATTTCCAACGGAAACGGTTTACGGCCTTGGGGCCAACGCCCTGGATGAGCATGCGGCGAAGAAGATCTATGAAGCCAAAGGCCGCCCCTCCGATAATCCGCTGATTGCCCATGTTTCGTCTCTTCAGGAACTGAAACCTCTGGTAAAGGAGATCCCGGAAAATGCTAAAAAACTGATGGATGTTTTCTGGCCCGGCCCCATGACTATGATATTTCCAAAAAGTGAACTGGTGCCTTACGGAACCACCGGAGGTCTGGACACCGTGGCGGTCCGGATGCCAAGCGATCCCGTTGCCAGGGCGCTGATCCGTCTGTCTGGCGTGCCGATTGCCGCTCCCAGCGCCAATACCTCAGGCCGCCCCAGCCCAACCACCGCCCGGCATGTATGGCAGGATATGGAAGGGAAGATCGAGATGATCCTGGACGGGGGCCCGGTGGGAATCGGTCTGGAGTCCACGATTGTGGATGTGACAGGGCCTGTTCCCACGGTTCTCAGGCCGGGAGCGGTCACTTTGGAGATGTTAAAAGAGGTGCTGGGGGACGTTAAGATGGACCCGGCGATTTTAGGCCCCATGAAAGAGGACGTCAAACCCAAGGCGCCAGGCATGAAATACCGCCATTATGCGCCCAAAGCCAACCTGACCTTAGTGGAAGGAGCACAGGAGGCTGTGGTTTCGGAAATTAACCGCATGGTTAAGGAAAAGCTGGATCAGGGCTTTAAAGTGGGGGTAATCTGTACGGATGAAACAAAATCATGTTATCCGCGCGGGGAGCTGCGCAGCCTGGGAATGAGGGCGAAGGAAGAAACCATTGCCCATAACCTGTTCGCGGTATTGAGGGAATTTGATGATTTACAGGTAGATTATATCTATTCGGAAAGCTTTTCAAATGCCAGACTGGGCCAGGCGATTATGAACCGGCTTACGAAAGCCGCAGGATATCATATCATAAAGGCGGATTAAAAAAGGAACAGCAGCTGCATCATATGCCGGAAGGAAAAGATCTGGCGGACAATAATAGCAATGACACAAAATACGGAAGGGAGAAGAAAATATGTCGCAGAAACGGTCAGACTATATAACATGGGATGAATATTTTATGGGGGTTGCCCTGCTTTCAGGAAAGCGCTCCAAAGACCCCAGTACACAGGTGGGGGCCTGCATCGTGAGCCAGGACAACAAGATTTTGTCCATGGGTTATAACGGATTTCCGAAAGGGTGTTCCGATGATGAATTCCCATGGGGAAAAGATCATGAGGAAGACGACCCTTATAATTCCAAGTATTACTATTCCACCCACAGCGAACTGAACGCGATTTTAAACTACCGGGGAGGAAGCCTGGAGGGCAGCAAGCTTTATGTAACCCTGTTTCCCTGCAATGAGTGCGCAAAGGCGATCATCCAGGCAGGCATTAAGACCATCATTTTCGGATGTGACAAATATGCCGACACTCCTGGGGTACGGGCCTCTAAGCGCATGTTAAATGCGGCGGGCATCAGATATTACCAGTACCAGCCTACGGGAAGAAAGATTGAGGTTGAAGTTTAAAGTGAAGAAGTTTTTATTGGCTGCGGTTAACGCTAAGTACATCCATTCCAATCTGGGAATTTACAGTTTGATGGAATATGCTGAGAAAAAGGCAGCCGGACAGCCGGAAATTCTGATCGGGATAGGGGAATACACCATTAATCACCAGATGGAACATATTTTAAAGGATATTTATCTGAGAAAACCGGATGTGGTGGGATTTTCCTGTTATATATGGAATATCAGCTATGTGCTGGAAATCGTCAGGGACATCCACAAAGTCCTGCCGGATACGGATATCTGGCTGGGCGGCCCGGAAGTTTCCTACGATGCGGGCCATATACTCAGGCAGGAGCCAGATGTTTTTGGAATCATGATGGGCGAAGGCGAGGAGACATTCGCGGACCTGGTCCTGGCTTATGGACGTGGTGAGCGGTCATTTGCCGGCATGGATGGAATTGCGGTCCGGGATGAATCAGGCGCAGTTGTGGAAGGAAAGCTCCGACCCGTGATGGATATGAATGAGATCCCCTTTGCTTATCACAATTTAAATGAATTTGAAAACAGGATTATCTATTATGAAAGCAGCCGCGGCTGCCCGTTTTCCTGCAGTTACTGCCTGTCTTCCATCGATAAATCGGTGCGGTTCAGGGATGTGGAGCTGGTGAAACAGGAATTGGATTTTTTCCTGCAGAACCGGGTAAAACAGGTGAAATTTGTGGACCGTACATTTAACTGTAAAAAAAGTCATGCAATAGCTATATGGAAGCACATTCTTGAGCATGATAATGGTATCACCAACTTTCATTTTGAAATATCGGCGGATCTTTTGGGAGAAGAGGAACTTAAACTGCTGGGCAGGATGCGGCCGGGGCTGATTCAGCTTGAGATCGGGGTTCAGAGCACCAATCCGGATACGATTGCAGAGATACGCAGGAAGATGGATCTGAAACGGCTCAGGGAAGTGGTTGACCGGATCAATGGATATCACAACATCCATCAGCATCTGGATTTAATTGCAGGCCTGCCCTATGAAGGGCTGGAACGGTTTAAGCAGTCATTTGACGAGGTTTATTCCATGAAGCCGGAGCAGCTCCAGCTGGGTTTTTTGAAAGTGCTGAAGGGATCTCATATGCAGGAGATGACTGCAGAATACGGTCTTTTGTATAAAGGCTGTCCGCCCTATGAGGTGTTGTCAACCAGATGGCTGGATTATGACAGCGTGCTCAGGCTGAAGGCTGTGGAAGAGATGGTGGAAGTTTATTATAACAGCGGCCAGTTTCAATACACCCTGGAACTTTTGGAACGAAATATGGACAGCGCTTATCATATGTATGAAAAGATCGCATTATATTATGAAGAAAGAGGTTTATCAGAAGTCAGCCTTAACCGGCTTTCACGTTATGAAATTCTGTATGATTTCATCTGTGAAGAGGCGGGAAAAGGCGGATTTACCGGGCTGACGGAAGAGTTTCGCGACCGGTTGGTCTATGACCTCTATCTCCGGGAAAACGTTAAGAGCCGTCCGTCATTTGCCAGAGATCAGGGTGCGGTTAAAACACAGATCCGGGATTTTTTCATACAGGAAGCCCGGGAGTTTAAGTATCTGAAGGAATATGAAGGGTATGATTCCCGGCAGATCAGCAAGATGGCCCATATCGAGGGCATGGGAGACGGGAGAATGATCCTGTTTGATTACAGGAACCGGGATCCGCTGACCTATAATGCGAAGACATTTCTGCTGACGCCGGATACAAAAGCATGAGAGGATAGGAATGGGAAAGAAAGAGACAAAAGCACAGCGCGCGAAACGGGTGCAGATCATATTGGATCTGCTGGATAAGGAATATGGTACGGATTACCGCTGTTATCTGAACCATGAAACGCCGTGGCAGCTTTTAATTGCTGTCATCATGAGCGCCCAGTGTACGGACGCCAGGGTCAATATCGTGACCGCTGATTTATTTAAAAAATACGATTCCATTGAAAAATTTGCCAAAGCGGATTTGGAAGAACTGGAACAGGATATCAGGCCCACGGGCTTTTACCATACGAAAGCGAAAAATATTATAGAATGCTGCAAAAGGCTTTTATACGAATATAAAGGCCAGGTTCCCAGCGAGATGGAGGATCTGACTTCTCTGGCGGGCGTCGGAAGAAAGACAGCCAATGTGATCCGGGGAAATATTTATAACCAGCCAAGCATTGTGGTGGACACCCACGTGAAGCGTATTTCCAGGAAACTGGGGCTGGCCCAGGCGGAAGATCCGGAGAAAATCGAATATGAACTGATGGACGTGCTTCCAAAAGACCACTGGATCCTGTGGAATATCCACATCATCACCTTGGGACGCACTATTTGTACGGCCAGAAGCCCCAAATGCGGGGAATGTTTTTTGAGGGAGTACTGCCCGTCGGCGGATGGAAAGACAGGTAAATAATATGTGCGATTCTTATGTTTCCATTGATCTGGAAACTACAGGGCTGGATCCTAAAAAGGATAAAATCACTGAAATCGGGGCGGTTAAAGTGGAAGAAGGCCGGGTGACGGACCGGTTTCACACTCTGGTAAACCCCAGGAGGGAACTGGAAGAACGGATCAGGGAGATAACCGGCATTGAGGATGATATGTTAAAGGATGCGCCGGGAATTGAAGAAGTGATCGGAAACGTGCTGGATTTCTGCCAGGACCTGCCTCTTCTGGGGCATCATGTAATTTTCGATTACAGTTTTTTAAAACGGGCCGCCGTAAACAATAACCTGAAGTTTGAATGCCGGGGTATTGATACCTTAGCCCTGTGCAGGAAATTCATGCCCAAAGAGGAGAAGAAGAACCTGACCGCCGCCTGCCGGTACTTTAACATCGAAAATGAGAACGCCCACCGGGCGCTTTCCGATGCCTGGGCAGCTCATAAACTGTATCAGGAACTTAAAAAAAGATGCCCGGAGGAGGAATTAAAGGCATTTCAGCCTCAATCCCTGGTTTATAAAGTAAAAAAAGAACAGCCGGCTGCAAAAAGGCAAAAAGAACGCTTGCGTGATTTGATAAAATATCATAAAATATGTGTAACTGTGCAGATAGAGTACATGTCACGCAATGAAGTTTCCAGAATGACGGATAAGATTATTTCTCAGTATGGAAGGATAAAAGAGGTGAAAGATAATGTTTAATTTCAGTAATAAAAAGACAAAGAAGATCGTATCTTCTGTTATCATTATTTTATTGGTTCTGGCCATGATAATACCTACGCTGGCCGGGGCATTTTCTATGATGTAGTAGATGGAGTGAGGAGTATATTATGAAAAAGAAGACGTGGCTTACTGGTATGTCAGCGATTCTCTTAGCGGCTGGCATAAGCTTTATCACGCCGGTATCTGCGAGAGCGGAAGAGACGCTTCCGCGCGGTATTTACGTAGGGGAACAGGATCTTGGGGGAAAGACAGTCGAAGAAGCTGAGAAAATAGTTGAAGATTATGTGAATGGACTCTCAAATCAAAAGATAACCCTGGATGTAGACGGAACACCAGTAGATACGACAGCACAGGCATTGGGATTTTATTGGACTAACCAGGAAGTAGTAAAAGAGACAGCGGCCGTATATCAGAACGGCAATATTATACAGCGTTTTTTCGCAATCTCAGACTTGGAAGCGGAGCCGTTAAAACTGGCTTTGGATGCGAAAGTGGATGAGGGTAAGGTTGCGGAATTTGTGGAGGCAGAATGTTCCGGACTGGTTGCAGAGGCACAGGATGCGACTATTACCAGGGAGAACGGCCAGTTTATCGTTACACCATCTGTAACCGGTCTTGTGATCGATTCCCAGGCAACGGCGGGAGCATTAAATGAGGCCATTGCCGCAGGTCTTGAGAAACCTGTAACAGCCTCCGCTGTGGTGACAAAACAGGAACCGGCCAGGAAAACAGAAGATTTGGAGACAATTCAGGATCTGCTGGGAACCTATACAACGGATTTCAGCAGCAGCGGAGCTTCCAGATCCACGAACCTGAGGGTTGGCGCAGGCAAGATTAACGGCCATGTGCTGATGCCGGGAGAGACTTTATCAGGATATGAATGTATGCAGCCATTCACAACGGCCAACGGTTACGCTACGGCGGCGGCCTATGAGAACGGCCAGGTGGTGGACAGTGTGGGCGGCGGTGTCTGCCAGATCGCGACCACCCTTTACAACACATCGCTGCTGGCGGAGATGGAGATCACCCAGAGGCAGAACCACTCCATGATCGTTACTTATGTAAAACCTTCTATGGATGCAGCGATTGCGGGAACATTTAAGGATATTAAGATTACGAATCCATATGATACACCTGTTTATGTGGAAGGCTATACCTCAGGAAAGACTTTAACCTTTTCCATTTACGGAAAAGAGACCAGACCGGCCAACCGGACCATCAAATATGTATCGGAAACGCTGAGCGTTACGGATCCGGGAGCACCTGCTGAACAGGTTGATCCCACCATGGCGCCGGGAACCAGAAAACAGGTTCAGTCGGCCCACAGGGGCATGAAGTCCAGATTGTGGAAGTATGTTTATGTTGACGGCGTGGAAAAGGAGAAAACCCTTCTCCATACAGACACTTACAATGCTTCGAAAGCCATTGTTAAAGTCGGCCCGGCAGCACCTCCTGTAGCGGCTCCGGTGGAGACATCGCCGGTGACTGAGGAAACAACGGCGCCCCAGGTGATTGAAGGGCCTGGCGGCGGTCCTGGAGTTTCAGGACCTCCGGCACAGTCCGGCGGCCAGGAACAGCAGGGCCCCGGAGGGCCGGGAGCAGGTCCGTCATGAGAGGTAAATCAAGCAGAGAGCGTCTCGGGTCCATGAACCCGGGGCAGGATCTCGTGGTAACGGGATATATCGGGGAAGCAGGGACTGCCAGAATCATTTCCGAAAAAAGGCAGGAACTGCTGGGCCGTTTTTCCCCGGGCTTTTTAGATCAGTCACAAGAAAATAGGAACATGACAGGCGGGAATCTGGAGCAGTGGGAACAGTTCGGCGCAACGGAATGTGAAACGGTGGGAGAAGGCGGCATCATGGCCGCGCTTTGGAACCTCTCCGGCGCATATGAAGTGGGCATCGAATTTTGGCTGCGTCAGATTCCTGTTCGCCAAAAGACCATAGAGATTTGTGAGTTCTACGATCTGAATCCCTACCGTCTGCTGTCTGACGGCTGTGTGATCCTGGTCTGTGACAATGGGTATCATACCATGACCCGGTTAAAAGACGCGGGCATCCCGGCGCAGGTGATCGGGACCGTAAACCGGGGATTAAAACGTGAAATCTACAATGGGGAAGGCCGGGGCTTTCTTGACCGCCCCCAGAGGGATGAATTATATAAAGTATTAAAAATCATTTAATCAGGAGGCAATTTTATGAGAGAGAAAATTTTGGCGGTTATTGAAAAAAACAGCAGAATCGACATCAAAGACCTGGCGATTCTATTAGGAGAAAGTGAAGTCGCGGTCGCCAATGAGATTGCCGACATGGAAAAAGAGAATATTATCTGTGGTTACCATACCCTGATTAACTGGGATAATACCAGCGACGAGAAGGTTGTAGCATTAATTGAAGTTAAGGTAACTCCTCAAAGAGGCATGGGATTTGACAAAATTGCAGAACGTATTTATCAGTACAGCGAGGTGAACTCCGTATATCTGATGTCGGGCGCATTTGATTTCACTGTTTTTATTGAAGGCAGGACGATGAGGCAGGTAGCGCAGTTTGTGTCGGAAAAATTGTCGCCGATGGAATCGGTGCTCAGCACAGCAACCCATTTTGTATTGAAAAAATATAAGGATCACGGTACCGTTCTCGTTAGCGAGGTCCAGGACGAAAGGATGTTGATAACCCCATGAGAAATCCATTAGCTGATAAAGTAACTGTGATTCCGCCTTCAGGAATCCGTAAATTTTTTGATATTGTAAGTGAGATGAAGGATGCAATTTCCCTGGGCGTGGGCGAACCTGATTTTGAGACCCCATGGCATATCCGGGAAGAAGGGATCTATTCCCTGGAAAAGGGACGCACTTTTTATACCTCCAACGCCGGTTTAAAAGAACTGAAAGTGGAGATCAGCAATTATCTGAACAGAAAATACAAGGTTACATATGATCCGGATCATGAGATTATGGTGACTGTAGGCGGGTCTGAGGCCATTGATATTGCCCTCAGAGCCATGTTAAACCCTGGGGACGAGGTTTTAATCCCCCAGCCCAGTTATGTCTCCTATGTGCCTTGTACGGTGCTTGCGGACGGAGTGCCTGTGGTCATTGAACTGGAGGAAAAAGACCAGTTTAAGCTGACGCCGGAAAAACTGCTGGAAAAGATTACGGATAAAACCAAGATTCTGATCATGCCGTTTCCCAATAATCCCACCGGCGCGATTATGGAAAAAAGCGATGTGGAAAAGATCGCCAAGATTGTGGTTGAAAAGGATTTGTTCGTTATTTCCGATGAAATCTATTCTGAACTCACCTATAAAGACAAACATGCCACCATCGCGGCAGAACCAGGCATGAAAGAGCGGACAGTCCTGATCAATGGATTTTCCAAGTCCTATGCCATGACCGGATGGAGGCTTGGCTATGCGGCCGCTCCTGCAGAGATTCTAAAGCAGATGCTTAAAATCCACCAGTTTGCCATCATGTGCGCGCCGACAACCAGCCAGTATGCAGCTGTGTCCGCACTCCGCAACGGGGATGAGGATGTGGTGACTATGCGGGAATCCTATAACCAGAGACGGCGTTATCTGATGCACACGTTTAAGGAGATGGGCCTGGAGTGTTTTGAACCTCATGGAGCATTTTACACCTTCCCCAGCATCAAGCGCTTTGGAATGACTTCCGATGAATTCGCCACCAGGCTTTTACAGGAAGAAAAGGTGGCTGTGGTGCCGGGAACTGCGTTCGGCGACTGCGGCGAAGGATATCTGCGTATCTCCTATGCTTACTCCCTGAAGAATTTGAAAGAGGCGCTGGGAAGAATTGACCGCTTTATCCGCAGGCTGGATGGAAATGTATAAGAAAAGAGAACAGGGATGAATGTAGTATTATTTGAGCCGGAGATGCCGGCCAATACGGGAAATATAGGAAGAACCTGTGTCGCAACAGGGACAAAGCTTCATTTGATCGAACCCCTTGGTTTTAAAATCAATGAAAAAGCCTTAAAGCGGGCGGGGCTTGATTACTGGGATAAACTGGATGTGACCGTTTACTGTGATTACCAGGATTTTCTAAACAGGAATCCGGGAGCCAGGATCTATATGGCCACCACAAAGGCGCCTCAGGTCTATTCCGATGTCAGTTACGAACCTGACTGTTATATCATGTTCGGTAAGGAGAGCGCAGGCATACCGGAAGAGATTCTGCTTGAGAACCAGGAAACCTGTGTGAGGATTCCCATGTGGGGAGATATCCGCTCTTTAAATCTTTCCAATTCTGTGGCGATTGTGTTGTATGAGGCGCTGAGGCAGAATGGGTTTGAGAAGATGACCTTACAGGGACATTTGACAAAATACGACTGGAAATAGGGAAAAGTCACAAAGACTGACAAATAAAGTTACAAATTTAAAAAAATATTAATAAAAAATAAATAAATGTAACCATAGGGCGAAAAAACGTGTATAATAGAAACAGGATTCATAGTATCTATATGCGGCAGGAGAAAACCTATGGTTACATTTTATTTATATGATGATACGCCAGCCAGAAAGCATTACAGGGAGTGGCTGGACCGGGCAGTGGAAAAGTTTCAGATTGAGGCGAAGATTGTAACATTTACATATAGGAACGCCATGCTGAAACATATTAAAAAGAATCCCCACCAGGCGGATTTGATTTACATTACGGCGGACGGCCGGAATTTTAATTGCCTGGAAGTGATTAAGGCAGCTAAAGAATTAGGGAACCAGGCGGTTTTTGTAATATATGGAAAGGGTTTTAACGGCGCAAAATCCATGGAAAACGAAGGATATTGCCTGAAAAGCCCATTTACGGAAGAGGATTTTGAACGTGTGTTTTTGGAGGCTTGGAAGGAATATGAGGGTAAACGCCAGACCAGCCTGAATGTGATGATCGGGAAGATGACAAAAAAGCTTCCTATCGGTGAAATCCGTTATCTTTCAGTGGAGAACCGGGTGGTATATGCCCATATCCGGGACGAGGTTTACCGTTTTTATGCTTCCCTTATGGAGTTGGAAGAGGAGTTGAAACAAGAAGGTTTTGTGCGCGTGCACCGGGGATATCTGGTGAATGGAAAGTATATGAGAGAATACCGGTTGGGGCATGTGATTTTGGAGGATGAGACAAAACTGCCGGTTGGCAGATATTACAGAGATGAGGTTAAAAAAGTGATGGAGGGATTCAGATAAATCCCTTCATCACTTTTTTGGTTTCTGATGTTTCAGGTATAATTAATTTGATTTCACTTCTTTCCAAAGCTCGTTATAGATAGAATCCACGTCTTCGCCCAAATACTTGAAGACTTCACAGTTGTTCAGATCACTTTTATCCGGGAAAAGCGCTTTGTTGTTCTGGAGTTCCGGATCGAGCAGGTCAAAGGCTCCTTTGTTCGGCGTTGGATAAGTGATGTATTCGAAATTCATCTTAGCGATTTCCGGGCGGCAGAGGAAATCAATCCATTTTTCCGCATTTTCTTTATTCTTAGCATTTTTCGGAATAACCCAGGAATCGATCCACACGTTAGTTCCCTCTTCAGGGATGACATAATTTAAGTCATAATCAAGTCCCAGTTCGGCAACCTGTTCCTGGATGAACAGCATTTCTCCGGAGTAAATAACACCGATAGCAGCTTCCCCGCCGATCATCTTATCGCGGACCTGGTCGATTACATAGGCCTGAACCAGAGGTTTCTGCTGGATCAGCAGGTCTTTGGCTTCATTCAGCTGTGCTTCGTCGGTGCTGTTCATGGAATAACCTTTTGATTTTAAAGCTACCATGAAAGCGTCCCTCACGCTGTCCTGCATCAGGATTTCCCCGCTGAATTTGTCATTCCATAAATCGGACCATTTGGCAGGAACATCTTCGGGGGCTACTTTTGAGGTGTTGTAGAGAATGCCTACGGTTCCCCAGCAGTATGGTACGGAATATTTGTTTTCCGGGTCAAAGCTTTTGGAATCTTCTAAGTACTGGGGGTCAATTTCCTTGATGTTGGGCACGTTATCCATGTTGATCTCAGCCAGCAGGTCATTTTCTATCATCTTCTGGATCATATAATCAGAAGGGCAGACAACATCATAGGTGACGGCGCCCGCTTCGATGACCGGGTACATATCTTCATTTGTCTCGAACATGTCGTAGACTACTTTAATTCCGGTCTCCTCTTCAAACATATCAATAACCGATTCGTCAATATACTCTCCCCAGTTGTAAACGTATAACTGGTTGCTGCCGGATTTTTCATCGGCATTCCCGCTGCTTCCGGAACCGCCGCTCTGGCATCCGTTTAAGGCAGTTACGGCAGCAAAAACGGTCAGGGCTGCCAGTGCTAATACTTTCTTTTTCATAATCAGAGTTCCTTTCGTGTGGTGTTAGAATTTAGTTTTTAGGAGCAGGTATATCATCTCCGATTTCCAAAAACTGCTCGGAGGAGTGTTTGAACGTGTCATACTGTTCCAGGATACTGGTGTCTGTGATATCATTGGCCCAGAAATTGGCTCCGTTCAAATCCATGCGGTTCAGGATTGAAATATCGGAAATGTGGTTGGCTATTATTTGAACGGTTTTCAGATTACGGAAATACCAGAGAGAATTTACATCTTTAATATTCCCTTTAACTGTAATCCACTCATCCTCTTCGCCTAAGGAATAAAATGCCTTCAATGTCCAGGTATTGTCTTCATACGATGTCCGGGTGGTGTGCCTATAGCTCCAGTCGTAGTCGGTTTCGCTTTCCATGGTATTATTATCATGATTTCTGGTTATAAAGATATACCGGTCCCCAAGAATCTCCAAGGTTTGTATATCGTCCAAATCTCTTACATAAACCGGGCCGCTTCCGATATTGATGGCTTTTCGCACCAATTGTTCCATAACCGGGTCGCTCCACTGGACGACATCATCCCCGGCCGGTTTATCCAGTTCATCCAGTTGTTCCTGGAAACCATTATCCCCTGTGGCGTCATAACCATCCCTTAAAATGTGGATAAGATCATCGAGCCGGTTCTGATCTGTGTATAAGCCGGCCAGGCCGTAGTAGGCCTCCTTTATGGTGTCATCTATGGAGAGCGCCATCAGATAGTCATTTTCCGCACCGGAATACCACTGTTCCAGTTCAGCCCGGTCACTGCTTTCCGGGACGGAGGCCATGCCTATATAGGCATTAGCACGCCCCATATAAGCATCTGTGAACCTTGGCGCGATCTCAATGGCGGCGGTGAAGGCGATCACCGCTTCTTCGTAATTATACTCTGTCAGATACTTTGCGCCCAATGTCATCTGTCTGCCCAGCCGCTGTTTCGGGCTGGTAAAGAACAAAATCAGACAAGTACAGATAATGCCAAGTAAAACCGCTGACAGGCATATGGTAAGTTTTATCTGTTTTTTCATAATAGTCCGCATTCCTCCGGTAACCGGCTTACGCAGGATGGCGGCGGCTGTTGGTGTTGGATTTAAAGTTAACAATCAGCAGCAGCACCAGTACAGCTGCAAAAATTACAGTTGACAGGGCGTACATCGATGGTTTGATACCCCGGCGCACTTCACTGTAAATCAATGTTGACAGAGTATTGATTCCCGCGCCTCTGGTAAAATGGGTGATAATGAAATCATCCAGAGACATGGTAAATGCCATCAGAAATCCTGAAAGCACCCCGGGAAGAATATCCGGGAATACCACCTTGAAAAATGCCGGTACAGGAGCGGCTCCCAGGTCCAGGGCAGCTTCATAGGTGTAGCGGTCGGTCTGCCTTAGCTTTGGCATGACGTTGAGAATAACATATGGAATGTTAAAGGTTATATGGGAAATCAAAATGGTTTTAAAACCAAGTGATATTCCAAATGCGATAAAGGTCAGCATCAGCGAAATACCGGTTACGATTTCCGCGTTCAGCATGGGAATATTGGTGATTCCCATAATGATGCTCCGCGGCGTGCGGGTCATGCTGTTGATTGCGATGGCAGCTACGGTGCCGATTATGGTCGCGATCAGAGCGGAGAGCAGTGCGATGACCAGAGTGTTGGTAAGCGCGTCCATGATATTGCGGCTTTCGAACATCTGGGTGTACCACTGCAGGGTAAAACCGCCCCACTGGGTTCTGGACTTCGATTTATTAAAGGACAATACCATCATGGTGGCGATGGGGGCATACAGGAAGATCAGAATGAAGACCAGATAGAAATCCTGCCATATTTTTCTTAAATTTCTTCTTATCTTTGTCATTAGAACGATGTCCCCTCCCCGTTTTTATCATATTTGGCAATGAGCGCCATGCTGATTAAAATAAATACCATGAGTACCAAGGAAAGGCCGGAACCAAGATGCCAGTTGCTGCCTTTTGTAAATTCCTGCTCAATGACATTGCCGATTAAGAGAATCTTGCTGCCGCCCAGCAAATTGGAGATAACGAATGTGGTCAGGGCGGGCACGAAAACCATAGTGATTCCGCTGATGATTCCGGGCACGCTTAAAGGCAGCCAGATGCGGAAAAATGTCTGTACGGAATTGGCGCCAAGGTCTTTTGCGGCGTTGATGGTGTTGTCATCAATTTTACAGAGCACATTGTAAATGGGAAGAACCATAAAGGGCAGGAAGTTATACACCATGCCCAGAATAATGGCTCCCGGCGTGTTGATAAGTGACTGGTTCGGAAGATGGAGTGTGGATAAGATGCCGTTTATCACTCCATTTTTCTCCAGCAGTGTCTGCCATGCAAGTGTGCGGAGCAGAAAATTCATCCACATCGGAAGGATGAATATAAATACTACAAAGCTGCCCTGGCCTACGCCTCTGTTTCTGAGAATCATAGCCAGAGGATAAGCCATAATCAGGCATACGATGGTGCTTAACAGGGATAATCCCAGGGACAGCCACAGCGCTTTTGCGTGTTCCGCAGTCGTTATGGCGATGATATTTGACAGGGTGAATGCGCCTGTCTTATCGGTCATGCCGTAATATACGATCAGGGCCAGAGGAATCAGGGTAAATGCGATCATCCATAACAGGTATGGCCCGGCTAACAGTTTTTTACTCATTTACTCCCACCGCCTCTTCATCTTCGGAAGCTGGTTTGTTCATGATCTGGATATCAAAGGGATCCACATGAATGCCGACTTCTTTTCCAACCGGGCACATGTCTGTGCTGTGTACGAGCCACTCAAAACCATCTGGAGTAGTTACTTCCATCTCATAGTGCACTCCTTTAAAGATCAAATGAGTGCATATGCCTTTTAAAGTACCTGATTCCGGTTCCACAAGGTCGATATCCTCAGGACGGATTACCACATCCACAGGTTTATGATTGCCAAATCCCTTATCAACACAGGGGAATTTAGCGCCGAATATCTCTACCAGTTCATCATGGAGCATGATGCCGGGCACGATGTTGCTTTCTCCGATGAAATCAGCTACGAAGGCATTTTCCGGTTCGTTGTAGATCTGTTCGGGGGAACCCATCTGCTGGATATAGCCCTGGTTCATGACTACGATGGTATCCGACATGGTGAGGGCTTCTTCCTGATCGTGGGTAACGTAAATAAAGGTGATTCCCAGTTCATTTTTCAGGCGGATCAGTTCATACTGCATATCCTGGCGGAGTTTCAGGTCCAGAGCACCGAGCGGTTCGTCCAAAAGCAGAACTCTTGGTTCGTTAACGATGGCCCGGGCGATGGCGATACGCTGCTGCTGTCCGCCGCTCAAAGAATCCACGCTCCTGTTTTCAAAGCCGTCTAAGTTTACAAGCTTTAATGCGTATTTTATTTTGTCCTGAATGTAGGTCTTAGGTTTATTTTTAATTTTAAGGCCAAAGGCGATATTTTCTGCGATATTCATATGGGTGAAAAGTGCGTATTTCTGAAACACGGTGTTCAGCTGGCGTTTATTCGGCGGCACTTTGCTGATATCCTGGCCGTCAAAAATCACTTTTCCTGTGTCAGCGGTTTCAAAACCGCCGATGATTCGAAGGGTAGTTGTTTTCCCGCATCCGCTTGGGCCTAATAAGGTGACAAATGTATTCTCTTTCACAGACAGGTTGAGATCGTCCAGCACAACGGTACCGTCGAAACTCTTCGTAATATTTACTAAATCAATCAATGGCTGACCCATGGTTTATCCTCCTGAAGTATATAATTAAAAGCTGGGCGGTGAGCTGACCCAAATCAGCGACGCGCCGGTTTTGCTGGTAAGATAATGCTTTTTGTCGGGAGTAAAATAGAAGGATTCTCCTCGCTTCGCTTTATATATTTTGCTTCCGATGTGGATAGATATGCTTCCCTGAAGAACATAACCGAATTCTTCCCCTTCATGGGGATTATCGGGATAAGTAGAGCCGCCCGGTTCCAGTGTCAGCATAATTGGCTCCATCATATTTTTCTGTGCGTTGGGTATAATCCACTTGATTTCATTTTTTAATTCAGCATCATATTTTTCAAAATAATCCTGTTTGCCGAAGACGATCTGTTCTTCAGCGGTTTCGTTGAAAAATTCTCCCAGGGTGGTGCCGAGACATTGTAAAATGTCCATCAGGGTCGCAATAGACGGCGATGTCAGATCCCTTTCCAACTGTGAGATAAATCCTTTTGATAATTCGGCCCGGTCTGCCAGTTCTTCCTGGGTCAGACCCTTGAGAGTTCGAAGTTCCTTAACCTTAGATCCGATATCCATGCCTGCCTCCCCCTTCACCCGTTATAGGATATATTTAACTTAAAGTTTAGTAATAATAAACAAACAACAAGATTCATTATACTGAAAAATCCTGTACTGTCAATAGATTTTTCAATGATTGTGTGATATGATATCTTTAACTTAAAAATCGCAGTATTTTGAGGAGGACATTTCAGTATGAAAGGTAAATACATGGCCTATGTAGGTTCCTATTCCTACACAGGAAAGGCAAAAGGAATTACGGTATACGATGTGGATGTTGAAAAAGGAGTTTTTATTCCACGGTGTGAGATGGAGGTGGACAACTCCTCTTATGTGATTCCGTCCAGCGACGGCAAAACCTTATATTCGATTGCAGATGAAGGAGTCGTTTCATTTAAGATACATGAAAACGGAAGTATTACCCGTTTAAACAGCGCTAATATTAAGGGGATGAGAGGCTGCCATCTCTCCACGGACAAGGATGACAAGTATATCTTTGTTTCCGGCTACCATGACGGCAAAGCCACGATACTGGATCTGAACAAGGACGGTTCAGTGGGCGGCATTGTGACGGGCGTATTCCACAAAGGATTAGGCAGCGTGGCGGAGCGTAACTTCCGTCCTCACGTGAGCTGTACCCGCATGACGCCGGACGGTAAATATGTGATGGTGGCGGATCTGGGAATCGACCAGGTGAAGATCTACCGGTTTAATCAGGAGGAGAGGCGGATGCTTCAGGTGGATGCGGTCCGCTGTGAACTGGAGTCCGCTCCCAGATGTTTCCGTTTCAGTGATGATGGAAAGTTCTTCTATCTGTTGTATGAACTGAAGAATGTAATAGAAGTATTCACATATGAAACAGGAGAAAGGACGCCTGTTATCGAGAAGATCCAGACGATCCCCACAGTGGGCGAAAAGAATTACAGCGAATTGACAGCGGCCTGCTCCATGCGTTTTTCCAATGATCCGGATCAGAGCTATATGTACTGCGGCAATGCCGGGGATAATACGGTCAGCGTTTATAAGAGAGATAAGGAAACCGGCCTTCTGTCCCTGCTCTGCTGCCTTCCGATCAGCGGCGATTATCCGAAGGACATCGCTGTATTTCCGGATGACAAGCATATTGCGGTGATCAATCATGAGAGCGGCAGCATTACGTTCTTCCGCGTCAACTATGAAAAAGGGCTTTTAGTTATGAGCGCTAATCCGATCCGGGTGAATGAACCGAACAGCTGTGTGATCGTTAAGGTAGGGGAGTAAGCCATGGCGGGATCGGTATTTGGAAAGCAGCTGACGATGACTACCTGGGGAGAATCCCATGGAAAGGGCGTGGGAGTTGTGGTTGACGGCTGTCCGGCGGGGCTTTCTCTCAGTGAAGAGGATATCCAGAAGTATCTGGACAGGAGAAAACCGGGACAGAGCAAATTCACCACCATGCGCCAGGAAGGGGACCAGGTGGAGATCCTTTCCGGCGTATTTGAAGGAAAGACAACGGGAACGCCTATTTCTATGGTCATAAGAAACCAGGATCAGCGTTCCCGTGATTACGGCAATATCATGAACGTATACCGTCCGGGCCATGCGGACTATGGCTTTGACGCCAAGTATGGTTTCCGGGATTACCGGGGCGGCGGACGTTCTTCCGGCCGGGAAACCATAGGACGGGTGGCCGCCGGGGCGGTGGCCTGTAAACTGCTTGAACATTTTGGAATACAGGTGACTGCATATACCAAATCCATAGGGCCTGTGGAGATCCGGGCGGAACATTTTTCCATGGAGGAAGCGGGGAATAACCGGCTGTATATGCCGGATTCGGAGGCCGCATTAGAGGCGGAGGCCTATCTGGAAGAGCTGATGGCGAAAAAGGATTCGGCAGGCGGCATTGTGGAATGTGTGATTACAGGAGTTCCGGCAGGCGTAGGTGAGCCGGTATTTGATAAACTGGACGCCAGCCTGGCTATGGCGGTGATGTCCATAGGGGCTGTGAAGGGATTTGAAGTGGGAGACGGTTTTGCAGCGGCCAGGTCCACAGGTTCTGTCAATAATGACGCATTTTATATGGGGCCCGGCGGCCAGGTATGTAAAAGGACCAACCATTCGGGCGGAATCCTGGGAGGGATGAGCGACGGAAGCGATATTATATTCCGGGCTGCCTTCAAGCCCACGCCTTCCATCGCTTTGGAGCAGGAAACGGTGAACCGGGACGGGCAGGATGTGAAGATCGGGATAAAAGGCAGGCATGACCCCATTGTGGTGCCAAGGGCGGTCGTGGTGGTTGAGGCTATGGCGGCGTTTACGGTGGCGGATCTTCTGCTGCAGGGACGTAGCAGCCGGATATGAGGGAGTAAATCTTTATTTAACTATATTAGTGAAAGTAACGCCGTGAATCCAGGGATCGGGGGCGGGGCATCGGACCAGGCGAGGGTGGTTTGGGTTCTCGCCGGACACGGATCCTGGTTTGCGGGAGGCCGGAGCACGGTTCACGGTTCCAGCTCATAGTTCCAGCCGGGGCAACTCTAGGGCTGAAAGGAAGGGAAATGAAGGGTACCGGGAGCATTCATTGAGAATTCCTGAAGAAATTCTCAATTCAGGCTCCCTAAATCGCTGACTTTG
>JAGZXV010000082.1 GCA_018378255.1 Clostridiaceae bacterium
GGTACGTCAGGGAGCTGTGGCCGTTTATCTGGATGTCTGGCATAAAGACCTGCCTGAATTTCTGGCGCTCAGAACCAACAACGGGGATGACAGGATGAAAGCCCATGATGTATTTCCAGCGGTCTGCTATCCTGATTATTTTTGGAAGCAGGCCAGGGATAATATTGAAGGAAACTGGTATCTGATGTGTCCCCATGAGATCGAAAGCGTGAAAGGATATGCGCTGGAAGACTGTTACGGCGGAGAATGGGAACAAAAGTATCTGGATTGTGTGGCAGACCACAGGATTCATAAGCGGGTGATTCCCATCAAAGATATTATTCGTCTGGTCATTAAAAGTGCGGTGGAAACAGGAACTCCGTTTACATTTAACAGGGATCTTGTAAACCGGGCCAACCCCAACAAACATATGGGTATGATATACTGCAGCAATCTCTGTACGGAAATCGCCCAGAATATGAGTCCGATCAGCTCTGTAGAACAGCGTGTGGAAACGGTTAACGGTGAGAAAGTGGTGATCACTGTCACAAAGCCGGGAGATTTTGTGGTGTGCAATCTGGCCAGCCTGTCTTTGGGGAGAATTGATGTAACGGATGAGTGGGAGATATCAGAGATCACCCACAGCGCGGTGCGTGCGCTTG
Organism: Clostridiaceae bacterium; assembly: GCA_018378255.1. Classification (GTDB taxonomy): domain Bacteria; phylum Bacillota; class Clostridia; order Lachnospirales; family Lachnospiraceae; genus CHH4-2. Next base: position 642 of record JAGZXV010000082.1, read on the forward strand.
ATAATGTAATCGACCTGAATTTCTTCCCGGTTCCCTATGCCGAAGTGACCAACAGAAAATACCGTCCAATCGGCCTGGGAGTCAGCGGTTATCATCACATGCTGGCTAAAAACCGCATTTCCTGGGAGTCGGACGAGCATTTAAAATTTGTAGATAAAGTATTTGAAACCATCAACTACTCCGCCATATCGGCCAGTTGCGAAATCGCCAAAGAGAAGGGCAGATACGAGCTGTTTGAGGGCAGCGCCTGGCAGACCGGAGAGTATTTTGAAGACCGCGGATATACGGATGAGAAATGGGGATTTCTTAGAAAACAGGTTCTTCAATGGGGAATGAGAAACGGATATCTGATGGCAGTTGCTCCTACCAGCAGCACCAGCATCATTGCCGGGACGACGGCCGGTCTGGATCCGATCATGAAACGTTATTTCCTGGAGGAAAAGAAAAACGGCCTCATGCCAAGAGTGGCTCCTGATTTGTCCCCATCCACATTCTGGAAATATAAAAATGCTCATTATATCAATCAGGAATGGTCTGTCCGCGCAGGAGGCGTCCGGCAGCGTCATGTGGATCAGGCTCAAAGTATGAATTTATATATTACCAACGAATATACATTCCGCCAGGTTTTGAACCTCTATATCCTGGCTTGGGAATGTGGGGTGAAAACCATTTATTATATCAGGTCTAAGAGCCTGGAAGTGGAGGAATGTGAAGTATGCTCGAGTTAAGGAAAAAGCCGTTGTTCAATCCCGACGGGGACATCGATGTGCGCAGCAGGAGAATTATTAACGGCAATACCACTAATTTAAATGATTTTAACAATATGAAATACGGCTGGGTCAGCGACTGGTACCGTCAGGCCATGAACAATTTCTGGGTGCCGGAGGAAATCAATCTGGGAACGGATGTAAAAGATTATCCGGGGCTCAGGGACGAGGAACGGCGGGCATTTGATAAAATTCTTTCTTTCCTGGTTTTTTTAGACAGCATTCAGACGGCCAATCTGCCTGCCATCGGGGAATATGTGACCGCTAATGAGATCAATCTCTGCCTGTCCATCCAGACTTTTCAGGAGGCGGTTCACAGCCAGAGCTACAGCTACATGCTGGATACGATCTGTGAGCCCCAGAAGAGGATGGAGGTATTGTATCAGTGGAAGAATGATCCCTATCTGCTGGAACGGAATACATTTATAGGAAATCTGTATAATGAATTCCAAAAAGATAAAAGCCCCACCGCGTTCATGAAAACTGTGGTGGCAAATTATATTCTGGAAGGGATTTATTTCTACAGCGGGTTTATGTTTTTCTATAATCTGGGTCGGAATCATAAGATGCCCGGTTCAGCACAGGAAATCAGGTATATCAACCGGGATGAAAATACCCATCTGTGGCTGTTCCGCAGCATAATTCTGGAACTGAAAAAAGAGGAGCCGGAGTTGTTTACAAAAGAATTGACGGATGTCTACCGCGGGATGATAAAGCAGGGCTGTGAACAGGAGATAAGCTGGGGCCATTATGCCATCGGAGACGGAGTCCCTGGGCTTAATAAGCAGATGATAACGGATTATATTCAGTATCTGGGCAATTTAAGGTGTCAGAATCTAGGTTTTGATCCGGTTTATGAAGGCCATGAAGAAGAACCGGCCTCGATGAGCTGGGTGAGCCAATACAGCAATGCCAACATGATTAAAACTGATTTCTTCGAAGCCAGAAGTACGGCCTATGCCAAAAGCAGCGCCCTGGTGGATGATCTATAGATTCTCGATATAAAATAAGAATGCCCGCTTCGGCGGGCTGTTCTCTTTATGGGACCATATGTCTGTTTAAAAAACTTTATGGAGAAAAAATGACCGGAATTATAAAAAGGAAAAATAAAACAAAACCAGGAACCCGAGGAAAATCCGGTACCAGCCGAAGACTTTGAAGTTGTGTTTTTGGATGTATGCCATCAAAAATTTTATGACCAGGATGGAAACCAGATAGGCGACCGCCATGCCCAGGGCAAGGGTCAGGAGTTCGGCGCTTGTAAAGGCGGGGCCGAATTTGACCAGTTTGATGAAGCTTAACCCAAACATGACCGGGACGGCCAGAAAAAAGGTGAATTCTGCGGCTGCGGTCCTGGATACGCCGATTAAAAGAGCGCCGATAATCGTCGCTCCCGAACGGGATGTGCCCGGAATGATGGACAGCACCTGAAACAGGCCGATCAGCAGGGCGGTCCGGTAAGTGATGCCGGATAAGGCGGTGATGGAAGCCGTCCTGTTTTTGTTCCAGTTTTCTATCAGGATAAAGGCGATTCCATAAAAAATCAAAGCTGCTGAAATGACCGCCGGAGTGTGGAGGTGGGCTTCGATATAGTCGTCAAAGAGTATGGTTACAACAGCTCCGGGGATACAGGCTGCAGCGACTTTGAACCATAAGGAGAATATTTCCTCATTTATGACCGGCTGGTTTTTGTCACGGAACTGAAAGGGGAACATCTTATCCCAAAAGAGTGCGATGACAGCCAGGATGGCGCCTAACTGGATGAAGACGAAAAACATTTCTTTAAATGAACTGCTCATGTTCAGATGGATGAATTCATCCACCAGAAGCATATGTCCTGTGCTGCTGATGGGAAGCCATTCCGTTACCCCTTCTACAATTCCCAGAAAAATTACTTTGAGAGCTTCGATAACACCTGTTGTCATATAAGAACTCCCCCTTTCAGATATAAGTTTATGCGGAGGCAGAGGGATTATGAACCGGGGAGAGAAAAATATAAAAAATATATGGCTCTGCCTCAGCGGCAAAAGGCATCTTAGCAAACAGGGGTACTGTCTGCGGGATGCCTTTTCCATAGGGATATCTTCTTAAAGCCAGGGGATAGAATTTTAACATCTTACATCAATTTTATATTCTTTCAGCCAGTAATTCACTTGCAGAATATAAGCCAGCATCTGCGGACCTGCCATCAATTGGCCATACCAGGGTTTTCCGTAATCCGATGGAGAGTTTAAAAACTGCTGGATTTTTTGTCTGCTTAAAAACTGCATGACAGGTGAGTCCCCATCGTGCATCATTTCTTTTATTCTCCGTACCAGAAGGGCTTCGTAATTGAGGTCGTATGTTTTCGGATATGGCGATTTCCGGCGGAACAGGATTTCGTCCGGCAGAAGGCCTTTTCCCGATTCGCGGAGAAGGTATTTGACCACGCCGTTTCTGGTCTTCATATCCCACGGAACATTCCATATATATTCGATAATCCGGTGGTCTGCAAAAGGCACTCTGGCTTCCAGACCGGAATACATGCTGGCGCGGTCCATGCGGGTGAGCAGAGTCTGCATGAACCATTTTAAATTCAGATAGGAAATCTCCCGCCGTCTGGCTTCTTCGGGGGTGTCGTCTGCGCAGATGGGAGTTTCGGCTTTCGATTTTGCATATGCGGCCGCCACGTAATCATCCATCCGGAGGAAATCCAGAAAATCATCATTTAATAAGGCTTTTCTGGCATTTAAATCCATCGTCCATGGAAAGGTGTCCGCTTCAAAACACTCCTTTTTATGGAACCATGGATAGCCGCCGAAGATTTCGTCCGCGCATTCTCCGGTCAGGGCTACTTTGTTGTAGTTTTTTACGAGAGAGCAGAAGTAGAGCATGGAGGAGTCCACATCAGCCATGGAGGGCAGATCATGGGCTTTGACGGAATCGTATAAGAGGTCGGCCTGGGTTTCGCTCTGGCATTCCAGGTATCTGTGATTGGAACCCAGAAATTCCACCATTTTATCCACATAGGGCCGGTCCTGGGAAGGCTGGAAGGAGCTGGCTTTAAAATTCTTATCATTATCTGTAAAATCAAACGAAAAGGTGTTAAGCCGTTCTCCCTGTTTCTTCAGTTCTTTCGCACAGATCGCGGATACCAGGCTGGAATCCACTCCGCCGGAAAGGAAAGTACAGATCGGCACATCGGACACCATCTGTCTTTTGACTGCGTCATAAACCAGGGAAGCTGTTTTTTCAATCGTGGTATCAAGGCTGTCTTCATGAGGATGGCTGTTTAACTGCCAATAACGGGTCAGATGGCTGCCCTTTGGAGTGCAGAGAAGATAGTATCCGGGCAGCAGTTCATCAATGCCCTGAAAGACACCGCAGCCATAGGTTTTGGCCGGACCGATGCTGAATATCTCATTGAGCCCTTTTACGTCGATGACAGGCTTTATGTCAGGGTGGGCAAACAGCCCTTTCAGTTCCGATGCGAATATGGTTTCCTCCCCCCTTTGGGCATAGAAAAGAGGTTTAACTCCGCTGCGGTCCCTGAACAGATACAGGGACTGGTGAACCGGATCCGTAATGGCAAATGCAAAAATGCCGTTCATCCGTTTAACGAAATTAGGTCCGTATTCGATGAAGCCGGTTATAACAACTTCCGTATCACTGGCGGTTGTGAAATGCCACCCTTTTTCCATGAGGTCGTGCTTCAGTTCAGCCATATTGTACAGTTCTCCGTTATATACAATGCCGTAGAGATAGTCTCCGGCCCGTTTGAATATGGGCTGGTGGCCGGTGGTAAGGTCTATAACGGAAAGCCTGGCATGGCTCAGCCCGAAGTGGGAAGTCAGGCTGACCCCGCTGTCGTCGGGTCCTCTGTGCCGCTGAACCTTATTCATATTTTCGAGAATCGTTCTGTAGTATTCCGGGTGTTTATCATAATCGGTATGTGGATGGTAAAAACCTCCGATTCCACACATATAATACCTCCGTTCCCGCCGCGGCGCGGCGTCGTGCTTCCGGCAGCTTTTATGCCGCGGGAATTTTTATAATAAGAAACAGGCAGTTAAAAACGTACAGGCAAAGCCAATCATGACCGGCAGCAGGTTTTTCCGCGCCAAATCCAGGGGATTGACATTGCAGATGGCAGCAACCGGGATCAGGCCCCACGGTACAATGGTTCCGCCGCCCACGAAGATGGCCGTAATCTGTCCGAGGGCCGCTAAAACAGGAACCGATACGTTCATGGCAGAGCCGAAGGTATGGGCCAGAGCGCCGGTAAGCGGAAGGCCGGAAAAGCCGGAGCCGTCAAGTCCTGTAAGACCGCCTACAATCATTTGTATGAAGGCAGTCATATATTTATTTAACGGAGCGTTGTTGGCAAGCCATACGGCCCAGTCGTTCATGATCCCGCTTTTAAACTCACCTCCCATAATTGTCGTAATCCCTTCACCGCCAAGAAAGAAAAAGGCACCGATGATGATGACAGGCGCAAAGATCCGGATTGCGAAGAGAAAACCGTCCGTAACATAGACGGTAACCTTTTCCAATGCCTGCTTTCGGAATGCTAAAACAGCTCCGGCGCACATCAGCAGGACGGCAGTTCCCGATACGATGCTGGTTGCGTCTCCTCCTTTTAAGTCCAGAATCAGCATGAAAATGATGTCGGCAATAAATGCAGCCGGTGTGAGAATGGCCAGAATAACAGCCGCTTTCGGGTGAACGGTATTCCGTTTTGTTTCATTTTCCGAAAGAGCTGTCATATCAGGAAGCCGGCTCATGGAGTTTTTGTTTAGAAAAAAGGCAGAAGCCACAGTAGCGGCTCCCATGACCAGAAAAAGCGGTCTTCCTTCAGAAAGGATGCTGCCGGTCGAAATGCCGGCGGCGCCTGCGGAAATAGCCGGAGCACCCTGAATGACAAAATCATAGCTGAGGGCGATTCCGTGTCCAAACAGATTCATAGCCATGGCTGCGGCCAATGGTTTTAGGCCGGCTTTGACAGCAAAGGGAAGCATGATTGCCCCAACCAGTGCAACGGATGGAGAAGGCCATAAAAACAGGGAAAACAAAAGCATGGTAATTCCCAGAATCCACCAGGTGACAGAGGGCGAACTCATGATTTTGGACATGGGCCGCATCAGGAGATAGTCACTCCCCAGATCGGCAAGACATTTGGAAAGGGCGGTAACCAATGCGATGGTGGCAATGATTTCCATGAATTGAATCGCTGCATACAGAATAGAATTGAATACCACCTGGATGGCTCCGGTAATGGTTCCAAGCCCTGTAAAGCCTAATAAGAATAGAAAAGCGATACAGACTAAAGGGGTATCTTTACGGCAGATCATAACTGCTAATATGACAATAACGCCAATGAGATAGATATAGTGCAGCGGGGTAAGCACAGTTGCGGTTTCAAGCATGGCGGTCACTCCTGTTTTGGAAAGAATATAATTTATATATATGACATGGTTTGGATTTTGTTTGTAAAAATAATGGTATTTTTTGTGGAAAATGGCTATAATGTTGCATATATCACAGAAAAAATGACCCGATTATGGTAAGATCCTATTAAGAAAAACGGGAAGCAAAAGAAAGGGGAATGCAGAATGTATGCGAGTTTTGATGATTCATTGATTACAGGGAATGATATGATAGATTCCCAGCATAAAGAGCTGATTGAAAGGATTAATAATCTGTTGGTAAAGGCGGAGAATAAGCCGGATAAGGTGGATTCCATTAAGATGCTGGATCATCTGGCGGAATACACGGAATTCCATTTTGGTGAAGAGGAGAAGCTTCAAAAGGAGATCGGCTATCCGGGAATGGCGGAACATCTGAAGAAACACGAAGAGCTGCGCCAGTCGGTACAGGAACTTTATGATATGCTGGAAGAGCAGGAAGGCCCTACGGATGCATTCGTAGAGCAGGTGAATAAGAAGGTTCTGGAATGGCTGTTCAGCCATATTCAGGGATTCGACCGTTCTGTAGCGGAATACAAATACATGCGGGACAACAATGACCGGTTGTAAGGAAGAAGGGGAGTGCCGACGGAGTCGGCGCTCCTTTTTATGACCGGCAGAGAACGGTATTCTGAGACGTTGATTGCAGTTTTTTTAAAAATAGAATCAGTTAATTTACCCGATTTATTGAAAATGACTATACAAAGGAATATAATATAATTGAAAGTAAAAATATTCTCATTTTTAACGGTAGTAAGAGGAGGGGGATTCCATGAATGTTATGTATGTTGTAGCAACTGGTTCATTTGCCGCTCTGATCTACGCTGCCTGCATGTTTGTACGGGTGAAACATCAGCCGGAAGGCAACGCTGAGATGATTAAAATCTCCACTGCGGTGAGGAAGGGGGCCGGCGCTTATTTGAGACGGCAGTATCTGGGCGTGGGCATTTTCTTTGCTGTCGTATTTGTGATACTGCTTTGCATGGCTGCCGGAGGGTTTTTAAGCTTCTTTACACCCTTTGCATTTCTGACAGGCGGATTTTTCTCGGGTCTGTCTGGCTTTATTGGAATGAAAACTGCGACAATGGCTAACTGCCGGACGGCTGAAGGCGCCTCTCACAGCTTGAATCAAGGGCTTAAAGTGGCGTTTTCAGCCGGTTCTGTTATGGGGTTTACCGTGGTTGGTTTGGGGCTTTTGGATCTGACCATCTGGTATTTCATTTTGGATACGGTTTTCAGCTCTCTGCCGGAGACGGAACGGATCGGACAGATTACAGCCAATATGCTCACCTTCGGCATGGGGGCTTCCAGCATGGCGCTGTTTGCCCGTGTGGGAGGCGGTATTTTTACAAAGGCGGCGGATGTGGGAGCCGACCTGGTTGGAAAAGTGGAAGCCGGCATTCCGGAAGATGATCCGCGAAACCCGGCGGTGATCGCGGATAATGTGGGTGACAACGTTGGGGATGTGGCCGGAATGGGCGCTGATCTCTATGAATCCTATGTGGGTTCTATCGTATCCACCTCCGCGCTGGCGGTAGCTGCCGGATTTGGTATGAAAGGGGTTGCGGTTCCCATGCTGCTGGCTGCCTTTGGCGTGGCTGCTTCCATGGCCGGAACCTTGTTTGTGAAGACAGATGAAAATGCATCCCAGAAAAGCCTTTTAAAGGCGCTGCGGCTGGGAACTCATATCAGCGCCGTTCTGATCGTCATCGGCGCTTATGCCATCATCCATTTTCTTCTTCCCGGATACAGGGGAATCTATATTGCGGTGCTGTCGGGACTGGCGGCCGGAGTGGCAATTGGTGAAGTGACGGAATATTTCACATCAGCTTCTTATAAACCTACAAGGAAACTGGCTTCCAGCAGCCAAACAGGAGCTGCCACCGTGATAATCAGCGGATTGTCCCTCGGTATGCTCTCCACTGTAATCCCCGTCATCATTGTCGGTGTGTCGGTGCTGGTCAGCTACTACTGTTCAGGCGGCGCCGGAAACTTCAATATCGGCCTTTACGGCGTTGGCGTGTCGGCGGTAGGCATGCTCTCCACTTTGGGTATCACCCTGGCCACCGATGCATATGGTCCGGTTGCGGACAATGCGGGCGGAATTGCAGAAATGACCCACATGCTGCCGGAGGTGAGAAACAGGACAGATGCCCTTGATTCCCTGGGCAATACAACTGCGGCTACCGGGAAAGGCTTTGCCATCGGTTCGGCAGCCCTGACTGCCCTGGCTTTAATTGCATCTTATATCGATAAAGTAAAACAGCTGAGTCCGGGAATAGAACTGGACCTGTCCATAACAAATCCTACAGTTTTAATCGGCATGTTTATCGGGGGTATGCTGCCGTTCCTGTTTGCCTCCCTTACCATGGAGGCGGTAGGAAAAGCGGCCCAGTCCATTGTTCTGGAGGTGCGCCGCCAGTTCAAAGAGATCACGGGGCTTCTGGAAGGAAAAGCGGAACCTGATTATGCATCCTGTGTGGATATGTGTACCAAATCAGCCCAGAAACTGATGCTGGCCCCGGCATTGATTGCAGTGATTGTGCCGATAGCCGTTGGCCTGCTGCTGGGGGTAAACGGCGTGGCCGGACTTTTGGCCGGCAATACGGTGACCGGATTTGTGCTGGCTGTCATGATGGCCAATGCGGGCGGAGCCTGGGATAACGCTAAGAAATACATTGAAAGCGGAGAATATGGAGGAAAGGGCAGTGAAGAGCATAAGGCGGCGGTTGTGGGCGACACGGTAGGCGATCCCTTTAAGGATACGTCGGGACCGTCCATCAATATACTGATAAAGCTTACTTCTATGGTATCCATAGTGTTTGCGGGGCTGGTTGTAGCGGTACATCTGCTGTGAGATGGGATTAAAGTAAAACGTGAAGGGATTTAATGTAAATGGGGAGGGCATTTAAAGTAAAACGTGAAGGGATTTTTTAAAATCCCTTCACGTTTGATGTAAAAAATTTCAACTAAAAAGAACAGAAGAGAGGACAGCATGTACGAAATAAAACTAAAAGATCTGGATTTGAACCAAATCATGAATTCCGGCCAATGCTTTCGGATGAAAATGTGTGCCGAAGGTGTATGCTCCGTCACAGCCGCCGATAAGTATGTGGAGATTGAACAAAACGGAGATCACTTTACATTCTCCTGCAGCCGCGAGGAATTTGAAACCGTCTGGTATCCGTATCTGGATCTGCAGACCGACTATGGAACCATCAAAGCCGGAGTGGATAAAAAGGATGAATATCTGCTGAGGGCCGTGGAATATGGCTGGGGAATCCGTATTCTGCGGCAGGATCTGTGGGAGATGATCATCACTTTTTTAATTTCCCAGAATAACAATGTGTCCAGGATCAGAAACAGCGTAGAAATTCTCTGCAGCCAGTTGGGAGAACGCCGTAGTTTGGCCGGAGGCGCGGTATATTATGCATTTCCCCAGCCGGAGGTGTTTTTGGAAGCTGGGATGGAGCGTTTGGGAAGTATGGGCCTTGGATACCGGGATAAATATATTATGAAAATGGCGGAGACTGTGGCAAAAGGGGATTTGAATCTCGATGCTCTCAGGTCGGCCGGCTATGAAGAAGCCCATCAAATGCTGACCGCCCAATATGGAATCGGAAAAAAGGTGGCTGACTGCGTCTGCCTGTTCGGCCTTCATCATGTGGATGCATTTCCGGTAGATACCCATATAAAAAAAATCCTGTACCGTTTTTATCCAGATGGATTTCCGTATGAGAATTACCGGGGCGTTTTAGGCATAATTCAGCAGTATATGTTTTATTATGATTTAGAGAGTGTTTGAAGGGAAAATGTGATATACTTGTAGCTGAAAGGAGTAGCCTATGCGCCTGGCGGATTTACATATTAAGAATTTTAATACCATACGCGATATGAAGATCACGGATATTGAAGACGCGCTGATTCTGGTAGGCAAGAACAATACCGGAAAGACGGCAGTGTTAAATGCTGTGCGCGCTTTGTCGGGGGATTATGAAATCACGATTGACGATTTTAATGAAAAACTGCAGAATATAGAGATTGAAGCGCGGCTGGAAATCCCGGAGGAGGATCTTGTGATGCTTCATAAGAATGGAGTGGTGAGCCAATATAAACGCTTCGATGCATGGAAACGGGATTTTCTGAAGAAACTGCCCTCTTACCATGACCACATGCTGGAGTTTAAATATGTGGTGAACCAACAGGGCACCATACGCTATTACGATGGGTTTGAAAAGAATAACCGCTATGTGGCGGAGGTATTTCCAAAGATCTATTTTATCGATACCCAGAGAGAAGTGAGCCAGCTTCAGGAAGCGCTGTTAATGTTCCAGGAAGATGAACTTTTAAAACAGATGCGTTCTAACCGCTGTATCTTCACGCCTAATAAAACGTGCAGCCACTGCTTCCAATGCATCGGCCTGATCAACCAGAAGAAGCCGGAAGAGCTCAATGCCTTTGAGACAGCCAGACTTTTGGAATATAAATTATACCAGCTCAATCTGGATGATTTTGCCAAGCGGGTGAACAAGAATTTCCGTAAAAACGGGGGATTCGAGGAGATCCAATATCTGATTGACTGTGATATTGACCGCTTTTTCAAGGTTCAGGCTATTTCATTTAACCGTGAACGGATATCGGCCGGGACGGTGGATAATATGAGCAAAGGCATGAAGAGCATTTATATGCTGTCGCTTTTGGAGACTTATATAGAAGAAGGCAACCGTACTCCCAGCATTATTATGGTGGAAGATCCGGAGATTTTTCTCCACCCGCAGCTTCAGAAGATTTCCGGAGAGGTTTTGTACCGGTTATCCAAGTTAAACCAGGTGATATTCACCACCTATTCGCCCAATTTCCTGTTCAATTTCAACAGCAGACAGATCAGACAGGTGGTTTTAGACCAGGAATATTATGCGGTTGTGAAGGAAAAGAGCAGTATTGACGCTATCTTAGACGACCTGGGTTATGCGGCCAATGATTTTATGAACGTCAGTTTTGTATTTATTGTGGAGGGCAGACAGGATAAAAGCCGTCTTCCTCTTTTGCTGGAAAAATATTATTCGGAAATCTATGATGAAGAGGGGCATTTGGCCCGGGTATCTATCATAACGACCAACAGTTGTACCAATATAAAAACCTATGCCAATTTAAAATACATGAACCAGGTATCCTTCCGCGACCAGTTTTTGATGATTCGGGACGGAGACGGGCAGGACCCGGAGGTTTTAGCCAGGCAGCTTTGCAAGTATTACGACGACCGTAGTTTGGAGGATGTGGATAAACTTCCAAAAGTTACCAGGAGAAATGTTTTGATTCTGAAGTACTATTCATTTGAAAATTATTTTCTGAATCCGTCTGTTATGGCTGAACTCGGGATTGTAAAGGATGAAGAGGAGTTTTACCGGATTTTATTCGGCAAATGGAAGGAGTATCTGTACCGGATGAAAAGCGGCCAGCATCTGATCCAGGTGTTAGGGAAAGATCTGGAAAATGTAGATGATCTGAAAAATCATATGGAGGAGTTTTTGATCTATATGAGAGGCCATAACTTGTATGATGTTTTTTACGGCCCTTATAAGGACAGGGAAAATGAAATCCTGAGACAGTATATCGAGCTGGCCCCCCGTGATGATTTTGCGGATATTCTGGATGCAGTTGACCGTTTTGTATATTTTGATAACAGGAAGAAGAAACAGGCTATATGAACATAACTCAGGAGGACAGGGATTTATTTCATAATTCCTGTGATAAAATTATAGAAAAAGAACGGGCGCGGCAGGGAATCGGAACACTTGGCGAAAAGACGGTCCATGCGGTGCTCAAACATTATCTGGATCCCCGGGAAGAGTACCATGAGCAGAGATGCTGCGGGTTTGTCGCGGATATTCTGGCTGAGGGAGAGATCACTGAGATTCAGACCAGAAGTTTTGACCGGCTGAGAAGAAAGCTGGATGCATTTTTAGACACTTATGATGTGACCATAGTTTATCCCATCCCGTCCCTTAAATGGGTGATCTGGATTGATGAAGAGACCGGGGAAGTGACAGATAAAAGAAAGTCTCCGAAAAAGGGTTCCTATTATCATGCCTTTTATGAATTATATAAGATCAAACAGTATTTAAACCATCCCCGTCTCCATCTGAGGCTGATGCTGATCAGCATGGAGGAATACCGTCTGCTCAATGGCTGGAGCAGGGATAAGAAACGGGGGTCCAGCCGGTATGACAGAATTCCGGTGGAATTGGAGGATGAGCTTTATATTACGGCTGTACCCGATTACCGCTTTTTTCTGCCGGAATCCCTGCCTGATGAGTTTACATCTGCTGAATATGCCAAATCAGCGAAGCTCACCCTGCGCCAGGCCCAGACTGCCCTTAATGTGCTGACCTTCTTAAAGACTGTGGAAAGGGCTGGTAAGAGGGGGCGCAGCATACTGTACCGGGCGAATGATGTGGTTGTGTGATGTCTGTGCCGCAGTAAAATAACGGTTCAGAGGCAAGCGGACGGTCTTGCCGAAGGAGATTCATTTTATTTATGTGTGATATGAAAAAGCGGTATAGCAGAATCTGCTCAGAGGTATTGACATTATTTGATTCTTACAGTATTATTTTCGATAAAACGGTTCTTTATTAGCCGGAAAGCTTACTGTGAGGAGAAAGAAGCCATGAAAAAAGTTGTGAAATTCGGCGGCAGTTCATTAGCCAGTGCAAGACAGTTTAAAAAAGTAGGGGATATTATCCGTTCCGATAAAAGCAGGAGATATGTGATTCCATCCGCACCGGGGAAGAGGAATGATAAGGACGAGAAGGTAACAGATATGCTCTACCGCTGTTATGATGCGGCGGCATCGGGCGGAAGCTATAAAAAAATATTGGAAAAAATCAAGTCCCGCTATCAGGAGATCATTGACGGGCTGGACTTAAATCTGAATCTGGATCATGAATTTGAAACCATTGAAGAGAATTTTATTGCGAAAGCCGGCAGGGATTATGCAGCTTCACGTGGCGAGTATTTAAATGGCATCGTGATGGCGAACTATCTGGGATATGAGTTTGTGGATGCGGCAGAGGTTGTTTTCTTTGATGAACACGGTAATTTCCTGGCTGATGAAACCAATAAGGAATTATCAGAGCGGCTGGAGCACATGGACCATGCGGTCATTCCGGGATTTTACGGATCCGTTTTCCATGACGGAGCTGTTAAAACATTTTCTAGAGGCGGGTCTGATGTGACCGGCTCCATAGTGGCAAAGGCGATTCATGCGGATATGTATGAAAACTGGACGGATGTGTCCGGTTTCCTGGTTGCCGATCCAAGGATCATCAAAGATCCGGAAGTGATCGAAACCATTACATACAGAGAACTCCGGGAGCTCGCGTACATGGGCGCCAGCGTTCTCCATGAAGATGCTATCTTCCCGGTGAGAAAAGAAGGTATTCCGATCAACATCCGCAATACCAATAAGCCGGAAGATAAGGGAACCCTGATTGTGGAAAGCACCTGCCGTAAACCTCGTTATACGATAACGGGGATTGCGGGAAAGAAGGGCTTTTGTTCCATCAATATTGAAAAAGCCATGATGAACGCGGAAGTGGGATTCGGCAGAAAAGTGCTGGAAGTATTTGAGCGTTACGGAATTTCTTTTGAACATATGCCGTCTGGCATCGATACCATGACGATTTTTGTCCATCAGGATGAATTTGTAGAATTTGAGCAGTCTGTAATCGCCGGAATCCACCGGGCAGTTGAGCCGGATTTTGTGGATCTGGAATCTGATCTGGCCCTGATTGCTGTCGTAGGGCGCGGCATGAGGGCGACGAGAGGCACTGCCGGACGCATTTTCTCAGCGCTTGCCCATGCCCGGGTGAATGTTAAGATGATTGACCAGGGATCAAGTGAACTCAACATCATCATCGGTGTGAAAAATTCCGATTTTGAAGATGCGATTAAAGCGATTTATGATATCTTCATCACGGCTGAGATTTAAGTGACAAGATGAATATGGCTGCCCAACCGGCAGCCTTTTCGTGTTTGTGTCACCTCTGATCCGCGGGGGCGGATTGGAGGTGCGCAGATCAATATAAAAAATTCAGGAGGTAGGAAAGTATGCAATATCGTACATTTGGCAGCACAGGGGTTAAGGTTTCTGCATTGGGGTTTGGAGCTATGCGATTGCCGGTTCTGTCCGACGGGACGGCAGATGAACAGGAGTCCATCCGCATGATCCGTCATGCAATTGATAATGGGGTTAATTATGTGGATACCGCATATCCCTACATGAATGGAACAAGTGAAATCATTGTCGGAAAGGCTTTGAAGGACGGCTACCGGGAGAAAACATATCTGGCCGATAAGCTTCCGGTCTGGAAAGTGGAAGAAGAGGGGGATTTTGAAAAGGTTTTAGAGGAACAGCTTCAGAAACTGGATGTGGAATCCATCGACTTTTACCTTCTTCATGCTTTGAGCAGAGACCGGTTTGAGGAAAAGGTGAAAAAATTCCATTTGGTCGATCACATGATTGAGGCTAAAAAAGCAGGGAAAATCAAATATCTGGGATTCTCTTTCCATGATGATTATGAACTGTTCAAAGAAATTATCGATTATACGGATGCCTGGGATTTCTGCCAGATCCAGTATAATTATATCAATACCGATTACCAGGCAGGGCAGGCAGGACTGGAATATGCGGCTTCAAAAGGCCTGGGCGTGATTGTGATGGAACCTCTTTTAGGGGGACGCCTGGCACAGCTTTCCGATCATGTGGCGGAAGCATTTGCCAAGGACAAGACCGCAGTGGAGCACGCTTTGGATTTCGTATGGGATCAGGAGCCTGTAAGCCTTCTTTTAAGCGGTATGAGCACTTTTAAACAGGTGGAAGAAAACCTGAAATATGCGGATGTAAGCCGGGTGGGAATGCTTACGGATGAGGAACGGGCCTGCTATGTAAAAGCGAAAGAAGTCTTTGACAAAATGGCTCTTGTGCGCTGTACGGCCTGTGAGTACTGTATGCCATGTCCGTTTGGCCTCAATATACCGGAAATTTTCAAGACTTATAATAACTTCGGTGTCTGGGGGAAAGATAAAGCAAAGAAAGAATATGATGCTCTGGAAGTGAAAGCGGATGCCTGCCGCACCTGCCGTCATTGTGAAAAGGAATGTCCTCAGCACATCGAAGTGAGCCAGGTGATGAAGGAGATAGCGGAACTGTTTGCGTAATCCTGTTCTGATTTCAGCCTGAGTTACTTTACCGTTGTATTTTTTGCAGGAATAGTGTAAATTAGATAAAAAGCCGTTAGGACGGGAGAGGAGAGGTTTTATGAATGAAAATCCAGTAGAATTATTTGATATGAAGGTTGCACATGTGGGTATCAATGCGGCAAACCAGGAGGAAGGAAACGGCTGGGCGGATGAGTTTGCTGCCCTGATGGGACTTCCTAAGAGAGAAACGCCGGTTTCTTATTTTTCAGGAGATCTGGTGGAAATCATGAAACAGAACGGCCGTGGAACGAAAGGACATATCGGTTTTTCCGTAAACAACTGTGAAAAGGCGATGGAATTTTTTGCGGCCCGTGGCGTGAAATTCATTGAAGAAACCAAGAAATTCGATGAAAATGGCGCTTGTACATTCGCATATTTTGATGGAGAGATCGGTGGATTTGCGATTCACATGATTCAGGCCTGATAATATGGGGAAAGTTGTAATTATAGGCGGCGGGGCGGCCGGTATGGCGGCCGGCATCGCTGCGGCAGGCCGCGGCCATGAAGTGCATATCTATGAGAAAAACGAAAAGCTGGGAAAAAAGATTTATATCACGGGAAAGGGCCGCTGTAATGTGACCAATGCCTGTGATATGGAAACTCTGTTTCAAAGCGTGGTGACCAATTCCAAATTCCTCTACAGCAGTTTTTATGGTTTTAACAACTATGACGTGATGGATTTGGTAGAGGCGGCCGGATGTCCGCTGAAGACTGAGCGGGGCGGCCGGGTCTTTCCTGTTTCGGACAAGTCATCGGATATTATAAGCGCTTTTTCCAGAAAACTGAAGGATTTGGGAGTGCAGGTCCACCTTCATGAAGAAATTAAGGAACTGATTGTGGAGGATGGAATCTGCTGCGGGATTGTGCTGAAAAAGAACCGGGAAAAAGTCAGTGCGGATGCCGTTATCGTGTGTACGGGCGGGTTATCCTATCCCACAACCGGCTCCACCGGCGACGGATATCGGTTTGCCAAAGCGGCGGGCCATACCATTACGGAATTATCCCCGGCTCTGGTGCCATTTGAAACCAGGGAAACGGTGGTTAAGGATTTACAGGGCCTTGCGCTGAAAAATGTGGAAGCGGCCATTTTAAAAGGAAATAAGGAATTGTACCGGGAGTTCGGAGAGATGCTGTTCACCCATTTCGGGGTGAGCGGTCCGGTTTTACTGAGTGCCAGCAGTTATGTGGCCAAAGAGCTGAAAAAGGGACCGCTTGTCTTGTCCATCGACCTGAAACCGGCTCTCACGGAAGAACAATTGGATGCCAGAATCCTGAGGGAGTTTGAAGGAACCATCAACAAACGGTTTAAGAATGCCCTGGCACACCTTTATCCAGCTAAAATGATATCGGTTATGATTGAGCGCAGCGGTATTGCGCCTGAAAAAAAGGTAAATGAGGTTACAAGACAGGAACGTCAGGCCCTGATTGATGTAACAAAGCATTTCTGCCTGACCCTCACCGGCCTCAGAGACTATAAGGAAGCTATCATCACTCAGGGAGGGGTTGCTGTAAAGGAGATTAATCCGAAAACCCTGGAATCCAGGCTGGTAAAACACCTTTATTTTGCCGGAGAGGTGCTGGATGTGGACGCCGTAACGGGCGGGTTTAATCTGCAGGCGGCATGGTCAACCGGCTGGGCAGCAGGCTTTTATGCCTGCGAATGAGGATGGCCTGGCTAAGGGATCATTTAATTTCCGGGAAGTTTAAGGAGGATGCATTGGAATGCAGATGAAAAATAATTTTAATATAGCGGTTGACGGCCCTGCAGGAGCCGGAAAAAGCACAATTGCCAAGGCTGTTGCCAGGAAGCTGGGTTTTATCTATGTGGATACGGGCGCGATGTACCGGGCTCTGGCCTTACATTTTTTAAGGCAGGGAATTGATCCTGCTTCTGAGGAAGAGATTGCCCGGGCATGTAACGATGTGGATGTGACCATCCGCTACCAGGAGGGAATCCAGCAGGTCATTTTAAACGGTGAAGATGTATCCGGTTTGATCCGGACGGAAGAAGTGGGAAATATGGCTTCGTCCACCAGTATTTACCGCCCGGTAAGAGAAAAACTGCTGGATTTACAGAGAAATCTGGCTGCTTCGTCCAATGTGATCATGGACGGCCGGGATATCGGCACCTGTGTGCTTCCCAACGCGGATGCCAAGATTTATCTGACCGCCAGCAGCAGCGTCCGGGCACAGAGACGGTATAAAGAGCTGGCAGAAAAAGGTGTTGTGTGTAATTTGGAAGAAATTGAGCAAGATATAATAGAAAGGGACCAGCGTGACATGAACCGGGAGATCGCGCCGCTTAAACAGGCGCCTGACGCGATTTTGGTGGATGGATCGGATATGAGCATCGACCAGGTGATCGACGCCATCATTCAGGTTGCCGTATCACGGGGGCTTGGGGTGGCCGGATGGAAGTAATTGTTGCAAAGACAGCCGGTTTCTGTTTTGGTGTAAAACGCGCTGTGGATAAGGTTTATGAGCAGATTAGGACTGCCCAAAAGCCCATTTATACCTTTGGCCCTATTATACACAATGAAGAAGTTGTAAAAGATTTAGAGGAAAAGGGAGTTCAGGTTTTAAACTCACAAGAGGAGCTTAAAAAACTGGAATCCGGTATCGTTGTAATCCGTTCGCATGGAGTTGGAAAACATATTTATGATCTTTTGAAATCAAAAAATATTGATATTGTAGATGCAACCTGCCCCTTTGTGACGAAAATCCACAAGATTGTCCAGGACCAAAAGGCGGCGGGACGCAGGGTTATCATTATTGGAAACGAACATCATCCGGAAGTGGAGGGAATCAGAGGCTGGGCAGATTCGTCTGCCGTTGTGCTCGAAACACCCGAACAAGTTGACAATTTAGGCTTTCCGGAGGGTGAAAAACTGTGTATCGTGTCTCAGACGACATTTAATTACAATAAATTTCAAGAATTAGTTGAAAAAATTTCAAAAAAGGGTTATGATATACTTGTTTTAAATACGATTTGCAATGCAACACAGGAAAGACAAGTGGAGGCAAAACGTATAGCATCTGAAGTGGACGCCATGATTGTGATTGGCGGCAGCAACAGTTCAAACACCCAGAAGCTGTACGACATCTGTAAAAAGGAATGTAAAAACACTTGCTACATCCAGACACTAAGCGATTTAAATCCTGAAAGTGTAACTTCTGTGCGCAGCGTAGGTATTACAGCAGGGGCTTCAACCCCCAATTATATTATTGAGGAGGTTCATACTAATGTCAGAATTAAGTTTTGAACAAATGTTAGAAGAATCATTAAAAACAATACGTACAGGAGAGGTTGTCACTGGTAAGGTCATCGATGTTAAAGAAGATGAAATCGTCTTGAATATAGGCTACAAGTCCGATGGTATTATCACTCGTAACGAGTATACCAATGAGCCGAATGTTGATTTGACAACTCTCGTACACGTAGGCGAAGAGATGGAAGCAAAAGTCGTTAAAGTAAACGACGGTGAAGGCCAGGTAGCATTATCTTATAAGAGACTGGCAGCAGACAGAGGCAACAAGAGACTGGAAGAAGCTTTCAACAACCAGGAAGTTCTTACCGCTAAAGTTGCTCAGGTGCTTGACGGAGGTTTAAGCGTTGTAATCGATGAAGCGAGAATCTTCATCCCTGCAAGCCTGGTTTCTGATACTTATGAAAAAGACCTGTCCAAGTATGCAGGAAAAGACATCGAATTCGTAATTACGGAATTCAATCCTAAGAGAAGAAGAGTGATCGGCGACCGCAAACAGCTTATGGTAGCTAAAAAAGCAGCTCTTCAGAAAGAATTATTCGAAAGAATCCACGTTGGCGACGCTGTTGAAGGCGTTGTTAAGAATGTTACCGATTTCGGAGCATTTATCGATCTTGGCGGAGCAGACGGACTGCTTCATATCTCTGAGATGTCCTGGGGACGTGTGGAAAGCCCTAAGAAAGTTTTCAAAGCAGGAGATAAAGTTAAGACTTTAATCAAAGACATCACTGGTGAAAAGATCGCATTAAGCCTCAAATTCCCTGAATTGAATCCATGGGCGAATGCGGCTGAGAAATATGCAGTAGGCAATATCGTTGTCGGCAGAGTTGCACGTATGACCGATTTTGGTGCATTTGTGGAATTAGAGCCGGGCGTGGATGCGCTGCTTCATGTATCCCAGATTTCCAGAGAGCATGTAGAGAAACCTTCCGACGTATTAAATGTTGGACAGGAAATCGAAGCACAGGTTGTTGACTTCAATGAAGAAGACAGAAAGATCAGCCTGAGCATGAAAGTTTTACAGGCGGCTGCTGAAGCTCCTGTAGTAGATGACGGCGATGTTGCAGATGTAGACATC
Organism: Clostridiaceae bacterium; assembly: GCA_018378255.1. Taxonomy (GTDB): domain Bacteria; phylum Bacillota; class Clostridia; order Lachnospirales; family Lachnospiraceae; genus CHH4-2. The sequence continues at coordinate 20,458 of JAGZXV010000082.1, forward strand.
GATGCAGTTGCCGCTTCTGAAGAATAAGATGAATGAAAAGACCCTGCCGGTTTGCGGCAGGGCCTTTTTTTGTGAAGATATGCGGATGGAAGAGGAGGCATTAAAAGAACTTGTAATTTTAATATTCTTGAAAAAAATATAATATTGTATTGACATATAATATTATATGCCGTATAGTATAAGTATACTATATGAGATATAATATAGTGTGGACGATAATATTATATAAGAATAGGAGCATGTATATGGTATTCAATACAGGAGCGGCCCTTCTTGATGCGATTGTGCTGGCAGTGGTGTCAAAGGATGGGGAAGGAACGTATGGGTATAAGATTACTCAGGATGTCCGAAGCGCGATTGAGTTGTCGGAATCGACTTTGTATCCCGTGCTCAGGCGTCTGCAAAAGGAAGAGTGTCTGGAAGTTTACGATTTGGCAATTGATGGAAGAAACCGCAGATATTATAAGATTACCGAAAAGGGAAGAGTCCAGCTGAATCTCTATAAGGGAGAATGGGGAAGCTATTCCCAGAAGATATCCAAAATATTCGAGGAGGCAGGATGATGAACAGAGAGATATTTATGAAGGAATTAGAATATCTGCTTCAGGATATCCCAGAGGAAGATAAGGCGGATGCTTTAGACTATTACAGAGATTATTTGGAAGAGGCTGGGGAAGAGAATGAAGAGGCAGTGATTAAGGAATTCGGCAGTCCGGAACGAATTGCGGCGATTATCCGATCAGATTTGGCCGGAAGCATGGAGGAAGGCGGAGAATTTACGGAGAACGGTTATCAGGATGAACGTTTTAAAGATCCTAACTACCAGATGACACAAAGGTATGAACTGCCGGAAGTCCAAGAGAGCACACCGGATTACAGTACGAAACCGGGCAGAAACGGCCGTTCTGGCATGAACCAGGTGCTGAAGGTTATTTTATGGATTGTACTGATCTGTGTGGCGGCTCCGGCAGCGCTGGGGATCGGAGGCGGAATATTGGGTGTGGTATCAGGATTGGCAGCCACCTTTCTGACTGTTATCATTTTAGTAGGCGCGATCACGTTGGGGCTGTTTGTAGCGGCGATTGGCTGCGGAGTTGGGGCAGTTATCCTGTTGTTTACCAACCCGGCTGCAGCATTTTTGTTTTTAGGCATTTCGGTTCTGCTGGCCGGCCTCACTCTTTTAAGCTTTGTGGTCTGCATTCTGTTCTATGGAAAGTTTCTTCC